>JAEYHP010000004.1 GCA_023409435.1 Bacillota bacterium
GGAACGTGCGCGGCGTATAGGAGGGATCCTCCATGTTTTTGAGCATGTCGCTTTCGGGAATGAATTCATAGAAGCAGGCGTCCGGGAAGAATATCAGCCCGTTTTTGCTCCAGGTTTCCGTCGCGATACAGGTGGGCTCGGTGCCCCCCGCGATTTCAAGGGGCCTGCATCCCCACGCGCGTTCGAGATCATCCTTAAACAGCGCCGAGTCCGTGCCCACGCAGATAAACCCGTTGAGCCGAAACAAATCGGCGGGCCGCGCAGGCGTACCGTCCCGGAAGCTGCGGTATTTCGCGTTCAATATGCGCCAGAGCATTCGGGGCCCGGGGATTACGCCCTTCTGTTTTTCGCCCGTAACGCTTCTATTCAGGCTGAAATTCTTGGTGATGCCATATATAATGCTGCTCATGCCAAAGAGCAGGTCGATGCCGCCCTGCATGCTTTGCCGGAACCCGACGCGGTTCTGTTCGGCAAAGGACATTTTGAGCGCCTCTTTGAGCGGCGGCAGGAATTGCAGATCCAGCTCCGATTTTACAAGCAGCGGCAACAGGCCGGTAGGATAGGGCAGCGGCGCCAGACCATACAGCGCCCGCTGCGTGGCGCTTACACGAAATCTTCCGCGCCCGGTGGAAGTGGCGAGCACAAGTCCCGCAAGTATGTTATTTTTATAGACCGAGAGCATTTCCTCGCTGTAGGGCGCAACCTTACTGGGATGGCTGCCGCTTTCCCATGTGGTCTCTAACCATACCACAGGCGGCGCGGGAAGCGCCCCTTCGTTTTTCGCAAGCAGGATATCCGCGTAATCGTCATAGGTGGTGAGCGGGACAGTTTTTCGAAACTCCGTTACGGTTTGGGGGACTTTTCCGCCCATAATGCGCCGGCCCAGTTCGCTCTTTGCAAAGAGCATGAGTTGTTCCTGCAGGAGCCTGAGCTGGATCTGCATGTATTCTTCCATGGGGATATCCAGGAATCCGCAGTATTTCTGCCAGATCTGCTCATGTGTGAGTTCTTTTAGCTCCTGCTTAAAGGACACGACTTTCCCCCCTTCCCCTGCGCCTTACGGCTTATTCAAAAACGCCCTTAAGCTGCGCCTGTTGGGCAGCAAAAACGGGACCTCCCGCTGATAATCCGCATACCCTGCGATATACTGCGGGAACAGATAGGCATCCTCAACCCAGATATAAAGAAAATTCAAAGCGGGAAACAGGATGGCTCCTAAGAGCATCTTAGTTCCCCCGGCAAACAAATACAAACACCCATACAGAAACAGAAAGCACCAGCCGCCCGGATGCCTGCACAGCGCGTACGGCCCCGTTTTTACAACGGCCAGCGGGTTTTCTCCATAAGCCTGCTTTGCGGGCAGCGCCCCGAAGAGTACATACATATAGACGGCAAACCAGCCTACGGCAAGTACGCCGAACACCTTGCGCCACGGCGCACGGGCGCTAATCAGCGCGGGTGCAAGCAGCATGGCCGTAGAAACGAAAAGCAGCAATGCGCCCGCAACAAACCAGAAAAACGCAGAGCGCGCCCCCTGCGCCTTTTTTATATCAAAAAGCAAAAACAGGGCAAAGGCGAGAGCTCCCAACACCACATATATCATGCCTGGAGTTCCGCCTGCCTGACAAACGCAACGCCCACCGCCGAAGGCCCGCAATGAAGCCCTATTGGGGGACCTACAATGCCGATTTCAAGCGCCGCTTCCGGCGCGAATGCTCTGATCATTTCTTCCACCCGCTGCGCCCTGTGCAAATCGTCCCCGTGGAGGATATAGGCGGTCTTTCCACGGTCGGCTTCCTTTTCGTATCTTCGCACCACTGCACGCATGCCTTCCCTTGCGTTGCGCAGCATGTTGATGGGTCTCATCAGACCGTCCTGGAATATGAAAAGCGGCCTGATACCCAGCTTGTCCGTAAACAGGGGGCCTAGGGCGCTGACCCTTCCGCCCTGCCAGGCGCATTTGAGGGACTCAAGCATAAAGTAGATGGAAACCTTCGAACGGAACGCATCCAACCGCTCCATGATCTCACGCGCCGTCAGGCCTTCGCTTGCCAGACGGTTGGCTTCCCGCACGATAATCCCCATTCCGTGGGATACGGAAAATGAATCATAGATATGGATGGGAAGCGGGAACCCTTCCTCTTTTGCTAAGGTTGCGGCAAGCACGGCGCCGTTGATTGAGCCGGACATTTTGGAAGTTAATACGATACAGATGATCTCCTCGTATCCCTGTTCCTGTGCCCTTTTGAACACGTCCAAGAATACGGTGGGACCCGAATGCGCGCTGGTGGGCAGCTTGTCCGTCGTGCGCAGTATGTGGTAAAGCTCGGGGGAGTCGATATCCACAAGGCTCAAATATTCCCTGTCCTTATGCGTTACGCGATCCGGGACGAGGAGTATCCCTTCCCGTTCCGCTTCATCCATCAAAATATCGCAGCCGGTCTGTGCGAGAATACAGGTCCTTTTTTGGGGACTCATACGCAGACTCCTAACATGCGTTTTTGTACGTGAAAGGGAAATCAATTTATTCTATAAAATTATGTAATAAAAATCAACTGGGTTACGTAAATTTTGACAAATATTCGGTGGTTGCGCTTTCAAAAACGCCTCTATTTATGCCGTTTTTTGCCGATTTAAAAAATTCTGCACAAATTTTTTGCAGTTTTTTTATATTGTATATATAAAAATGCATGATAGACGATAAAAAATGCGGATCAAACGCGTTTCTCCCATCCGGAAAAGCGCCGCTTCCATTAAGATTACGGTTATACCGCAACGCGTCGGGTGCTTAAGAAAATCCACCCGGCTAAGCCTGCATAAACATAACGTAAAACATTTGCCGGATCTGCACAAACTATTGACGGACCCTGTTTTCCGTGTATAATAGATGTATTATATTTATCCATTGTATACATGCATGCACGCATGCAAGAATATATAAAGGAGGACGGTTATGAGCAAAATCGTATTCGACGACCACTCCAACCTGTTGCGCGAAGATTATTACAAATATGAGGTGCAGGACGTTGCCACCCCCAGCCTGTTCCCGGAAATGTTCCATTTCGATCAGGTGCCCAAGGTTGCATTCAACTACCGCACCGTGCCCATGCGCATGCCCGAAGAGATCTGGATTACGGATACCACATTCCGGGATGGCCAGCAATCCCGCGCGCCGTTCACCCCAGCGCAGATCCTGCGCATCTATGAGTTGCTGCATAACCTGGGCGGCCCGCGCGGCATTGTGCGCCAGAGCGAATTCTTTGTGTACAGCAAGCAGGATAGGCAGGCGCTGGAGCTATGTCAGCAGAGAGGCTACCGTTTTCCGGAGATCACCACCTGGATTCGCGCCACCGAAAAGGACTTTGACCTTGTCAAGGAGATCGGCGTGCAGGAAACGGGCATACTCGTAAGTTGCTCGGATTACCACATATTCAAAAAAATGAATATGACGCGCAAGCAGGCGATGGACCAGTATCTCAAGGTGGTCAAAATGGCGCTTGAGCGCGGCATTCGCCCCCGCTGCCACTTTGAGGACATCACGAGGGCGGATTATTACGGCTTTGTAGTGCCCTTTGCCTATGCATTAAGCCAGCTGAGCGAAGAATCCGGTATCCCCATCAAGATCCGCTGCTGCGATACGCTGGGCCTCGGCGTATCCTACCCGGGCGCATCGATGCCCCGAAGCGTGCCCGGCATTATATACGGCCTGCGGCATTACGCCAACATCCCAAGCAGCCTCTTGGAATGGCACGGCCACAACGACTTCTACAAGGTGGTCACCAACGCGGCCTCCGCCTGGCTCTATGGCGCATCCGCCGTCAACTGCTCGCTGCTTGGCATTGGCGAGCGCACCGGCAATTGCCCGCTGGAGGCCATGATCATCGAATACTGCAGCCTGCGCGGCCATGAGGACGGCATGCGACTTGACGTCATCACAGAGATCGCGCAGTATTTTGAAAAAGAGATCGGCTATGAGATCCCGCCGCAGACCCCGTTTGTGGGCAAGGACTTCTGCTCCACCCGCGCGGGCATCCATGCGGACGGCCTTTTAAAGGATGAGCATATTTACAGCATATTCAACACCCAGGCCATACTCAACCGCCCGTCCACCGTGGTGGTGGATGCCCACAGCGGCTTAGCTGGCATCGCATACTGGATGAACGCAAACCTTCCCGCATTAAAAGGCGCGGAGCCGGTTTCCAAGAAGCATCCGGCGGTGGAGCGCGTAAAGGAGAGGCTCGATGTGCTCTATTCCCAGGGACGCACAACTTCCATGAGCAACGCAGAGCTCTTTGCTATCTGCGCCGAGCTTGCTCCGGAACTGACCGCAAAATAAGTATGATTCTTTTAAACGCCCGCGCAACAGCGCGGGCGTTCTTTTTTATTTCGCTCATTTTTCTTTGCTTCTTCATAAATGAGACCGAGTTGTGACCGGGATGAGGATAGCATGATGTCGTATATTGGTATAATTGGTATACCACAAAGGAGCATGCGGCTTTTTTTATTTGTCCGTCACAACCGGCCGGGCAACCCGCCGCATGAGGGAGGGCGTCATGGAACAAACCGAGATGTTGCAGAAAATCCAAAAGGGAGATCAGGAAGCCTTCCGCGCGCTGTTTAACGCCTATGCGGAGCCCACTTACCATATCCTTTTCAAAAAGTGCGGCAACAAGGCGACTGCGCGCATACTGTTAAAGCGCGTATTTCAGGACGTCCATTCCAGCCTGAAGCTGCAGGAGGATGTGGACCCCACCGCACTGTGGCTCAACGCCTTGGCCAACTGGCAGGCGGAAACGCATCTGTTCTGCCGGAATGAAACAGAGGCCGTATGGCAGACCATGCCGACGGTGCAGCAGGCGGAGCTTCCGCAGACGCCGAATAAGGCGGAGCTTGTCCCGGCGGAACCCGCTCCGCGGGAATTGCCGCGCGAGCCTTTCACCGCGCCGGAACCCAAAAAGCGTCCTGGCTCGATCGCGCTGCTAGCGGTACTGCTTACCATGACCGTTTGCCTCATTTGGGTAATGGTTGGCCTGTTGATGGAAATGCAGGTCCTGCCCCGCGCGGATTTGGGATACGAATGGTTCAACACCGCCGTGTTCAATTTGTTCTAAACAAATCAAGAAAAGATTGGGAAAATGGCCCGCTGCATATTGCCGCGGGTCAATGCATTTGATATAGCTCTTTTGTCACGCATTCTGCTGCGCTTCTTCTCTCGCTCTGACAAACGCCTTCACGGAACGGTCTATGTCTTCATAAGTCGTCCGGTAAGAGCAGACGCTTACCCGTATGACAGGCTCGCTCTCCCATTTCGCCCCGCCGCACCAGCACTCCCCCGATCCCTGGATACGCCTTAACACGTTTTCCGTAAGGCCGGAGTTGCCCAAGCACACCATGACCTGGTTGAAGCATACGTCGTTTAGAACCTGAAAGCCGCTTTGCTTCAAAGCCTCCGCAAAATACCTGGCTTTATGGTGGAGGTCATTTACAAGCTCCGAAACGCCGGTCTTTCCAAGTGATTTTAAAGCCGCCCACAGCTCAACGATTCTGGCGCGCCTGGACATATCCAAACTATAGAGCATGCCGTCCCGGTGTTCGCTGTACATAATATAGGAACCCGTCATATGCAGGGCTTTTGTAAGCGCGTCCCTGTGCCTGCAAAGAACGATTCCATTGTCATAGGGCGCATTCAATGTTTTATGGGCGTCTACGGACCATGAATCGGCCAGTTCAATGCCTTTTGTCAGGTACTTGAGTTCTTCCGAAGCCGCAGCCCACAGGCCGAAAGCGCCGTCCACATGGACCCAGGAACCGGCCTTTTTCGTTTTTTGGCAGAGCGCCTCAAAAGGATCGAACGCGCCGGAATTGACGTTTCCGGCCTGCAGAATGAGCAACGTCCGGTCGCCCAGTTCCGGTACGGCGTCCAAACTCATTCTCCCCTGGCTGTCTACGGGGACTTTTATGATCCTCTCGCTTCCCAGCCCCAGAATGGAGAGCGCTTTGTATATGGTGGAATGAGCGCCTTCGCCAAGCACGACGCGAATTTCCGGCGCGCCGAAAAGCCCGTTTTTTCCCACGTCATAGCCGAGCCGCTCCAGGAGATGATTTCTGCCGGCTGCAAGCCCGCAAAGCGTCGCCGTTGAACTGCCTCCCACAAAGCCGGCGGCAGTATCCTCCGGGAGCTTCAGAAGA
The DNA here is from genome assembly GCA_023409435.1 of Bacillota bacterium. Classification (GTDB taxonomy): domain Bacteria; phylum Bacillota; class Clostridia; order Christensenellales; family CAG-138; genus JAEYLA01. The sequence continues at coordinate 6,190 of JAEYHP010000004.1, forward strand.
TCGACAAGCCATTTTTCAGAGACCTCTTCCAAAACGGAAGCGACGGGAGATATCACGTATAACGCCGCATTTTGGTCCCATGCATCGGATAACCATTTTGCCGCAAGAGCGGCCGGAAGTATTCCTCCGTTTACAAAACCGAAGTACCGCCCGCCTGTTTGCGCAACGGTTGCGGGCGAGCCAAAAGAATGCAGCCTCGCAAGAATCTCATAGGGGTTGCCAGCCTCGGATTGAAGAGGTTCCCGGAATATCCGGAGCCCGTCCAGCGCGTCTTCATCCGGGTATACCGATCGATCTGGAATAGATTTCATATAGTCAAAGGCATAGTCTTTGGCCTGTTCCAGTATTCCCAAATCCAATGCCTCTTCTCTTAAACGGTCGCTGATGATTTTCATGTTCCTATTCCCTTTTCATTTTACTCGATCATCTCATAACAGCCTTTTCCTCTGTCCTTTGCCTGGTAAAGCGCCCTGTCCGCCCTGAACAGCAGCGTGTTGGCCGAATCCCCCGGCCTATATTCCGTAATGCCAAAGCAAATTGAGACACAATAGGGCTTTAGTTCCTCGTCCAGGCGAACTGCCTCGAAGAAATTGTTGACAAGCGTTAACACTTCTTCCCGCTCCGCCGCATGGAAGCCTGCAAATTCGTCGCCGCCCCAGCGCGCCACGACGGCGTTTGCAAAAGCCTCCTGCGCGAGCTTGCCCACGCGGATAATGATTTGATCCCCGGCCAAATGCCCGTACGTATCGTTGATGGCTTTAAATTCGTCGATATCAAATATGAACAGGTAGAACGGCTTGCCGCGACTCGCTGCAAGCGCGGTGGTCAGCGCCTCGTTAAAGCCCCTGCGATTACATAGGCCGGTAAGCGGGTCCGTTTTCGCCATGGCGGAAAGCCGCTGCTCGTTCCGGCGGATCAGCCTGTCCACAATGAACAGCACACAAACGACTACCAATGCAAAAATAATCAAATCATTTACCATTTGCGCGTTTAGTGTTCTCCTTAACACGGAAGTGTCTTTTACGACCAACAAAAACCAATCCATATCCTCAATGTACTGGGTAATCATATAGCCTGCGGATTGATTGTCCTGATATTCAAAACTCCTCAAGGTCTGGTGGGATAAAACATCCTGTTTATTCACCCCGAGATCGTGCATGTCAAATACATTGGTTTGATAAATTTCGCTCGTGTCGGTACTGACCTGCACAATGCCTTCCCTGTTGAAAAGTGCCGTCTTTAAGTCAAACTGGTCCTCAAAGGATTTGATCATGGCCTGCACGCGGTTGAGTTTTAATCCCACGCCGGTAACGCCCATGAGCCTTCCGTGCTCATCCGTGATGCGGCAGTTGATAAACACCGTCAATTGGTTCTGGTTGACCTCGTCCGTATCGATATCCAGATCATAGGGCTTATTCTTGCTTAAGAATTCATAATACCAGACGTCGTGATCGTCCTCCGCGGAAATCACCTTGTTGAGGCCGCCGTGGTAATAGTAGCGTTTGGTGGTTTCGGACACAACGAACGCGGTGTCGTACCCGTATTGGTTTTTAAGCTGCGTAAGGTATTCGGTAAGCTTTTCCTGATGTTCGGCAGAAAAATTACCATGCGATTCCGCCAGAAGCCACGCCTTCAAAAAGCTGTCGTTGGCCATTGTCAGGGAAACCACGATGGGGCGGGCAAGCTCATTGCGGATCTCTGCGTATATGTTGGTGGTGGTCAGCTTGGAAATGTTGCAGATATCCTCTTTGATAATATCACTGTAGGATTTATAGTTGGCAAGGCCCACCGCAGCAAAGCCCAGCAGTATGATGGCGCAAATCAACAGATTGATGCGTATTTTGCTGGTTTTCTCCATTCCCTCACCGTTCAAGAGCATTTATTACTGCTATATTACTATAAACGGCGTGAAGCGACAACAAAGGATTTGATATCGCAAAAATGATACCACTTTTGCGAGTTTTTCCGTCCGGGCTTGACAGAGCAAGCCTGGACGCAAGGTGTCCAAACTGACGTACACGCCGTCAGTTTGGACAGATTTTATGGATGCTTCTGAATTTCTTCCGTTTGCAGGGCGACGAGGCGCCCTGCATGCAACCAGGCTGATAATGAACTCTTTTTCCCGTGCAAACCCGCGCCGGATCACAGCCCGAAAAGCGAGCCCAGCTGATATACGAACAGCGCGGCGACATATGCGATACCTATCTGGTATACCACCATAAACGCCGTCCATTTCCCGCTGTTCAGTTCCCTGCGCATGGTAGCCACAGCGGCCATGCAGGGCACATACAAAAGCACGAATACGAGGAAGCTGAACGCGGAAAGCGGCGTAAACGTCCCGGAGAGGGCCGAACGTACGGCGCCTTCCGCGGCACCCGCGGAAAAGCCGTAAAACAGGCTCAGGGACGCAACCACCGCCTCCTTGGCGACAAACCCCGTTAAAAGCGATACCGCAGCCTGCCAGGTCCCAAAACCCAGAGGTTTGAACAGGGGCGCGATAAAGCCGCCCAATTTGCCCAGTATGCTGTTGGCCGCATTCTCCCCCATGGCAAAGCGGAAATCAAACGTCTGCAGCACCCAGAGCACGATACTCATCACTAGTATGATGGTGCCCGCTTTCTCTAAGAAATGCTCCACGCGCTCCCCCACATGCTGCAGCGTGTTCTTGAGCTGCGGGCGGCGGTAGGGTGGCATTTCCATCACAAACGGCGCGTCCGCCCCGCGGAACAGCGTCTGTTTGAACAAAAGGCCGGTGAGAACGCCAACCAGCATGCCTAAAGCGTAGAGCGCAAACACCACAAGGCCGCTGCCGCGCGAAAAGAACGCCCCCGCAATCAGCCCATACACCGGAAGCTTTGCGGAGCAGCTCATAAACGGCAGCAGGAATATCGTCATGCGCCGGTCCTTTTCGTTTTCCATGGTGCGCGCGCTCATGGCGGCGGGCACGGTGCAGCCAAACCCCATCAGCATGGGGATGAAGGATTTGCCGGAAAGCCCGATGCGCCTTAATGGTTTATCCATAATAAACGCCGTGCGGGAAAGGTAGCCGCTGTCCTCCAATAAAGAAAGGCAAAGAAACAGCAGCGCAATCTGCGGTAAAAACGTCAGCACGCCGCCCACGCCGGTTACGATGCCGTCGCAGATCAGGCTCACGAGCCAGCCCGACGTGCCAATGGACGCAAGCCAATTCCGAAGCAAAGGCGAAACCGCCCCGCTGATGAGCGCCTCCACCTGATCGGAAAGCCAGGATCCGACGCTTCCGAATGTCAGCAGGAATATGAGAAGCATGATGAGCAGGAATACCGGCAGAGCGAAATATTTGTGGGTGAGCACGGCGTCGATCCGGTCCGATATGCTGCGCTCCTCCATTCCGCGCTTTTTTGTGAGCGCTGCCGAAATTACCCGGGAAATGAAGCGGTACCGGCTTTCTGCCACGCGCATGCCGCTGTCGAACCGCTCGTCCGCCCCGGCGTATGTTTGAATTACCCGGTCGATCTCTTCCTGCTCGGAAGGCGAAAGCTTGAGCTGTTCAAGCACCAGCGCATCGCCTTCCAGCAGCTTCATCTGCGTCCAATGCGCGGGAAGGCCCGCTTCGAACGCGCGAGTGCCGATGAGTTCGCCGATTCGATGGTGCGCGGCGTGCGTCACATCGTCGTATACGTCGTCCGGCTCAATAAAATTGCGGCAACGTACCTGCTCGTGTATGATATCCACCAGCAGCTCGCACTGCTTTAAAAGCTCGTCCACACCCTCGCCCGTGCGCGCGCTGATGGGAACCACGGGTATGCCCAGCTCCAGGGAAAGGCGCTTCACGTCTATTCGGTCGCCGCTCTTTTCCACCTCGTCCATCATGTTGAGCGCCAGAACCATGGGGCGCTCCAGCTCCATCAGCTGCACACTCAGGTACAGGTTGCGCTCCAGGTTGGTGCCGTCCACGATGTTGATGATGGCGTCGGGCTGTTCTTCTATAATATAGTTCCGCGCAATGACCTCTTCGAGCGAGTACGGGGAAAGCGAATAGATGCCCGGCAGGTCAACGAGCAGCATCTCCTGCCCGTGGGCACGCAGCCGCCCTTCCTTTTTTTCCACCGTTACGCCCGGCCAGTTGCCCACATATTCCCGCGAGCCGGTCATGGCGTTAAACAGTGTGGTCTTGCCGCTGTTAGGGTTGCCCGCAAGTGCTAACTTTACAACCTTTTGCTCTTTTTGGTGCGGACCGCAGGGCCTTTCCGGCATGCGGCGCTTATCCTTTTGAACCATCCACGTATTCTTCCGGTTCGGGCATCCCTCGCACGCAGATGGGACCGAACGGGTGGCATCGTCCTGCGTGGAGACGACCCACTCCGTCAACCGCATGGCGCGCTCATGCGCGAGACGGTCACTTTGCGCTCTATGGCTAAAAAGCATCTCCTCCGCGCGTTTCAGGCGCAGGCGGTCCTCCGCGCGCTCCCGCGCAAGCGCCGCTTCCTCCTCCTCGGAATTAAACAACTCAATGGACAGGGCGTCCTCCCGCCGCAGCGAAAGGTCATATCCTCTTAAGTGCACCTCTATGGGATCGCCCAAGGGAGCGGTCTTTCGTACCAATATTTTTGTAAGCGGGGTAATGCCCATATCCACCAGCCGCCGTCTGATGCGCGCATCCTTGCCGCCCACCGCGCTGATGACGCCGGATTCGCCCGGCAGCAGTTCCCCAAGCGTCTTAGCCATGCGTTTGCTCCGTTCCGTGTTAGCTTTTGCTAACTCCATAGGCATTGTACCAAAGCGCGCACAAATGTCAATACACGAAGCGCCGTGTATCTGTCATTGTTATGATATGTATAGCTGTAAGAAAAAATGATTACAGAACGGCTGTACGCGTATTTTGATATGTGACGTAGGAAAAAGAAAGACCTTCATGAAACTGATCTTCAGAGCGTTCCGCAAGAACCCAGTTTTCGAGCGCGCCAAGATCAGGCAAGGAGCAATCCGCTTCCCTTATCGCGTTAACATGCGTGATAAGCGCGCTTTCGCAGTAAGGAAGAAGCTGCGCGTATATCTCCGCCCCGCCGATCACAAAGACTTCTTTCCCGGCAAAGGCGGGCTGGCGGAGCAACCCTGACAGCTCTTCAATAGAATGGGCAATGCTGACATCCTGTGCAGCGAATCCGGTATTGCGGGTCAATACAATGTTAGTTCGGTTAGGGAGCGGCTTGCCGCCGGGCAAAGACTGCAGCGTTTTCCGGCCCATGACGACGACGTTGCCGGAAGTACACGTGCGAAAGCGCTTGAGATCGGCCGGGATGCGGAACAAAAGCTCCCCCCGGCACCCAAGGTTCCAGTTTTGATCCACCGCAGCAATCAGCTTCATATGGCCACCGAAATGCTCGCCGCAAACGGGTGGAACTGGTACCCTTCCAACCGGAAGCTGTTTACGGTGAACGCGTAAAAATCCGTTGTGCCGTCCCATACAAGTTTGGGCGCGGGCAGCGGCTCCCGCTTTAAGAGTTCCTCCACCAGCGGCACGTGGCGGTCATAGATGTGCGCGTCCGCAATCATATGCACAAGCTCGCCCGCTTCCAATCCGGAAGCCGCAGCAAATAGATGCACGAGCACGGCGTACTGGCAGACATTCCAGTTGTTTGCGGTGAGCATATCCTGCGAGCGCTGGTTGAGTATGGCGTTTAATGTATTGCCCGTGACATTGAATGTCATGGAGTAGGCGCAGGGGTAAAGGCTCATTTCATGAAGGTCCTGGTGCACGTAGAGGTTGGTCATGATGCGGCGGCTCTGCGGGTTGTGCTTTAAATCAAAAAGCACGCGGTCCACCTGATCGAACATGCCCTCCTTGTATTGGTGCTTTACACCGAGCTGGTAGCCGTAGGCTTTTCCGATACTGCCCGCTTCATCGGCCCAATTGTCCCAAATGCGGCTGTTTAATTCATGCACGTTGTTGGAC
>JAEYHP010000032.1 GCA_023409435.1 Bacillota bacterium
AGGGACATATACAGCGGCACCTCATACGCAAAGAATTGCGTCATGGCGCGGATGGAGCCGATTTCCGCATACAGCGAGGAGGAGAACCAGCCCGCTAAGAAAAACGTCAGCGTGGGGATGGTCAAAAAATACAGCACCACGATAAGGTCGCTTGCAAACGGGTAAACCGACTGCGTGCCCGTGATGGGGATGTACAGGAACGCCGTATACGTCGCCGCCATCGCAAAAATGGGGATCGCCTTGAACACGAACCGGTCGGCGTTCTTCGGCACGATGCTTTCCTTTGATACCAGCTTGACGATATCCGCAAGCGGCTGGTACCACGGCGGCCCTACGCGGTTCTGGAGCCTTGCGTAAAGCTTGCGGTCCACATACTCAAACGCCAGCGAAATCAAACCAAGGAACAGGAACCCGGGGAAAACGAGTATTTGAAACAAGGAAAGGCCCATTATTTATCTATCCTTCCTGTGCATGCTGATTTTCTCCATGTTGACGCCCTGTTTCTGATACCAGTCGATGCTGTACTGCCTGAGCGCCTGCCAATCCATCCGCTTGTCTTCGCCGCTCTTCAGGTTCACAACCTTGATCGCCCGGTCCGTGCAGGAGAAGCAAGGGTCGATCGCGGCAATGACGATGGGAACGTCCGCCAAATATCCGCCCTCCATCATATGCGTGACGGCAGCGCTGTTCCCGAGCGTTGGAGCGCGGACTTTTACGCGCTCCGGCTTATCCGTGCCGTTCGAGCGCACGTAGTGCACGTTTTCGCCGCGCGGCGCTTCCACGCGGTTTACGGCCTCGCCCGCCGGGATCTTGACCGGCGCTTTTACGGAGATGGGGCCTTCGGGGAGATTGTCCACAATCTGGCGGATCAGCTTGTAGCTTTCCATCAGCTCCAGCACGCGCACGATCACGCGGCCGTATACGTCCGCATGGTCGTCGGTGGCGACCTGAAAGTTAAGCTCGGGGTATGCGTCGTACGGGTCGTCCCTGCGGATATCGCGGGCGACGCCCGAGGCGCGAAGTACCGGGCCCTGCGCGCCAAAGCGCAGGGCGTCCTCGCGCGAAAGACGGCCGACGCCGCGCAAGCGCAGCAGCATGGTTTCCTCTTCGATTGCGACCTGCATATAGTACTTGGTCCGCTCCTCGAGCGTATCCATGTCCTTTTTGATGGTTTCGATCTGCTCGGGCGTAATGTCGCGCCGCACGCCGCCGATTGTGTTCATGCCGTAATTGATGCGGTTGCCCGTGATGTTTTCCAACAGATCCATCACGATCTCGCGGTCCTTCCAGGCATACATGAAGAACGTCATAAAGCCTATCTCATGCCCGGCCACGCCCAGAAACAAAAGGTGGCTGTGGATGCGCTCAAGCTCGCCTATCATGGACCTTAAATACTGCGCGCGCTTGGGAATTTCGAGGTTTAGAAGGCTCTCCACAGTCTCCACATAGCAGGTGGAATGCGCGTGCGAGCAGATGCCGCAGATGCGCTCGAGCAGGTAGATATTCTGTATATAGGTCTTGCTTTCGCAGGCCTTTTCCATGCCTCTGTGGTTGTAGCCCAGTGCGACGCTTGCCGCCGCCACGCGCTCGCCTTCCAGGAGAAGGGTAAAGCTTTCGGGCTCTTCCAATGCGGGATGCTGGGGGCCAAAAGGTACGACGATTTTTCCCATGCTACTCTGCTCCTTCCGGGTTGTTCTTGAGCATATCCGGCGTCCAGTCCTTGCGCAGCGGATATTGCCCCTTGGGCCAATTGTCGGGCAGCGGGTACGGCCTTCCCTCGGGGAGTCCCTCTACCGTAACGCCCAGCAGGCCTTCGACCTCACGTTCATAAAATGTCGCGCCGTTGTAGATATCGAGCACCGTGGGGATCACGGGGGTCTCCTTGGGGGCTTTGACCTTTATGTTGAGCATCACGCCGTTTTCGTGGGCAAGGTGGTAGATGAACTCGTAATGTTCGCCCGAGTCCATTCCGGTGATGGTGCACAGGCTCGTAAATTCAAGTTCATCGTTCGCATAGCGCAGCACGTCCAACAGCAGTTCCAAGGGTACCGTAAGAAAAACCCTCCGCTTGGCCGTTAAAGCGCCTTCTTCGGCCAGTACGGGGAATTGTTTGCGCAATTGCTCCAGTACCAAAGCATTGTCTTCCATCGCAATCGCCTCCATTATTTTTTCTCCATACTGTCGATCAGCTTTGTCACACCGTCTATAATCGCTTCCGGCTTGACGGGGCAGCCGGGGATATACGCGTCCACGGGGATGGCGCTGTCTATGCCGCCCTCCACGCAATAGCAGCCCTGGAACACGCCCGAGGAACATGCGCATGTGCCCACCGCCACCACGAACTTGGGCTCCGCCATCTGCTCGTAAATGGTGATCAGGCGCTCGCGCTGCTGCCTTGTAACGGGGCCGGAACAGATCAGCACGTCCGCATGACGCGGGGAGCCTTTCAGCTGCACGCCGATACGCTCCACGTCGTAGCGCGGCGTCAGCGACGCGATGATTTCTATATCGCATGCGTTGCATGCGCCGGAATTAAAGTGAATAATCCACGGGGACTTCTGCCTCGCCCAGCGGATGATGCGGTCAACGATCATCTTTCTCCCTCCTGAAGAGCATGAGTAACGAAAGCACCGTCAGCGCCAGAAACAATATGGCCACGACGGAGATGTTTGTCACGTCGGTTGCGATCATCAGCACGGTTACGTGCATGATGGTAAAGAAGAACGCAAAGTGGAAAAACTGCGAGTATTCCGGCTGGCCCTGGTTTTCCGGCACGGTTTCGCCGCAGGAATACGGGTCCAGCTTCTTTTTAGAGTCCTTGCCGCGCGCGGCGATCCGGCCAAACAATGCCGAAAGACCGATGGACAACCCGATGAATATCAGGAACACGACAGGCGGCGAAAGCAGTATGTTTTGCATGATTTATTCCTCCAATCCGCTTGGATCAGCCCTTGAGGTTGTTGAGCTTGCGCGTATCCAGCACGTCCGTCTCGCGGTAAATGCCCAGCACGATGCCCGTGGCCACCACCACCAGCACCACCTCTATGACGATGATGGTCAGCACGTAGGCCTGCGCCTGCGCCATGTTGCCCGTCACATATCCCACTGCGATCATCAAAAGCGTGATGCCCTTCGCTAAAATCTCAATGGAGAGCAGTATGCGCATCAGGTTGCGGGATACGATCAAACAATAGATACCCGTAACGAGCAGCAACGCAACAGCGATCAAAAATACTAAGAACAGCTCGTTCATTTCTCGCGTACCCCCTTAAAGAATACAAGGTCGGCGTAGACGCCCAAGAGCACGATAATCACCTGGCCCACAAGGTCGATCTGGCGTTTGTCCCAGAGGATCTGCTGCGGTGTGGAAGCATCGGCTTTGGTAACGATACCGGTCAGGAGTTCGCTCACATGCGGCCAGAGCACAAAGAACAGCGCGGTTGCGAGCGTGATGAGCAGTATGGGCAAAAGCGCGAAGCGGCGCTTGCGCTCCTTATCCTTTTCCGCCTGCTCCTCGCGTGAGGTGATTTTCGTCATGCTTGAAGCGCTGATGAATATGACGGGGATCAACCCCGCGCAGACGGAAAGCTCAAACGCAGCCGCCAAGGAAGCATTCATTAAAAACATCACCAGTGCTAAGATGCCACTCATGATGGACATCCAGATGGCAGCCTTAATGAGGTTGGGCCGGACGATACACAGGATCGCGCAGGCCACAAGGGAAACAAGCAGAAGAATAATAACAGGAAGCGACACGCTATCCACCTTCCTTTACAGCAAGTTCATAAAAGTACCGAGCACGAATGGCAGTACGGCGCCGATTATGACATTCACCGCAACCAGCACGAGTTCCGCGCCCACAAACCCCGCGCCCGCTTCCTTTACATGGGCAAGCGTTTCGGGAACCTTTCCAAAGAACACCTTCTTCTGAATCAGGAGAAGGTACGCAAGCGTAATGACGCCCGCAAGCAACGCGATCACCGCCATCACGGGGGAAACGCGCCACACGGCGACGATGATGAACAGCTTGCTCCAGAAGCCCGCAAGCGGCGGGATACCGGCCGTGGACAGGTAGGCAACCTCCGAACTCCAGCCGGTAACGGGCATTTTCTCGCTTAACCCGCCCATTTCATCCATATTGGTAAGGCCCGTCTGCTGTTCCACCGCAGCGGCGTCGAGGAACAGAAGGGATTTAAACGACGCGTGGTTGAAAAAGTGCAGCATCGCGCCAAAGAAGCCCAAAGCGGAGCCGGTGCCAAGGCCCAAGAGGATGTAGCCGATCTGGCTGACGCTGGAGAACGCCAGCATGCGCTTCATTTTGTTCTGGCCTATGGCGGCGAACGCGCCCACCAATATTGAAATCAAGCCCAATATCGTCAGCAGGTTCCCGACGGAGGCGTGGCTTAAGAAGATGTCGCGAAATATGCGCATGAGCACATACACGCCGGAAGCCTTGGTGACGACGCCGCTTAAGAGCACCGACACCGGGGCGGGGGAAGCGGAGTACGCGTCCGGCACCCAGGAATGGAAGGGGACAGCGCCGGACTTGATGGCGAAGCCCACCGTATACAGGATTAAGGAAATGACGATCCCGTACGGGAAGGAGCCCGCCTGTGTTGACGCCCCAATTGCGGACGCCGCGTTTGCGAACGTGGTATCGCCCACAAACAGGAACAGGAACGCCGTGGCCGTCAGCATTGCGATTGTGGCGACGGTGGACTGGATATAGTATTTGAATGCGCCTTCCAATTCATTACGGTCCTTGCGGAAGCCGATGAGTATGAAGGAGGCCGCGGACGTGATTTCAATGAACACATAGAGCGTGAAGAGATCGCGCACGATCGCGATACCGTTCATGCCCGCCATGAGTATCAGCGCAAGGTTCGCAAAATTGTGCTGCTGCTTCTGTATGGCGGAGTTGGTGATGAGTAGCGCCACAAACCCGATCAACCCGACGGTACAAAGCACCATGGCGGAAAGCGCGTCGATTTCCAAGAGGCCGATGCGGGTGTCCGTTAACACGGTCCCGTTTTTCAGGCATTCAACGAGCGCATAAACGGAAAGCAGCGTCTGGGCCGCGGCCATGACGGCAGCGCACCACACGGCAACCTTCCCCTTGATCCAGTAATAAATGATATTCAATACCACTACCGCGGCGAGTGGGATTGCTAAGAACAAAAGCGGCACGAAGGCTTCCTCCTAAACAATTAATCCTTTGCGGCTCAAGAGAGCGATATCAGCAGGAACGCCGATACGAACGCGATGCCAACCACCGTCCAGACAAGGTACACGGCGGTATTGCCGGTATGCGCCTTGCGTATCCCGCCCGAGACCCAGCCCGTAAAGCGGACGATGGCCGTATCGTAGAACCAGCTGATGCCGCTATTTACCGCAAGCGCCGCCGTGGAATATCCTTTTCCCAGCAGGCCAAACACGCAGTACGGGTCAAAAACCTTCTTTTCTGCGAGCTCATATACCTGGTGCAGGCCCGGCGCGTAGTGGAAGTGATCCGCCGCCAATATCCCGCGCCCGGTCTTTTTATAGCCCAAGCGGTGGCTCAGTACCGCAAGCGCAAGCACGGCAAGGGAAATGCCCGCCAGCAGGAAGTTCGTGTGCGTGCCCGCCTCTTCCAGATGTTCCATCTCGGGCAGGAAGGTCTTGAACAGCGCGACCAGCTGGCCCTGGAACGCGCCAGCCAAGATACAGCCGGCCGCAAGAACGATCATGGGTACAAGCATAATGAAGGGCGCTTCCTTGACGTCCTTTTTGGGCGCCTCGGCTTTGCCAAAGAACGCGGCGTGCCCAAGCTTTAAAAAGGAGACCGCCGTAAAGAACGCGCCTACCGCCGCCACAATATAGAAGGGCAGCGAGGCTTCAATCGCAGCGTCAAATATCAACTCCTTGGAAAAGAAGCCGTTCGTCAGCGGGAACCCGGCGATGGAGGCCGCGGCGATCAGGAAGCAGACAAATGTGACGGGCATCTGCTTTCTCAAGCCGCCCACCACCTTCAAATCCGTGGTGCCCGCCTGCCGCTCCACGGAGCCCGCCGTTAAAAACAGGCAGCTTTTGTAGAGCGCGTTGTTGAGCATATGGAATAGACCGCCTATGATGCCCACCGGAAGCGCGGTGCCGATACCCAGCAGCATGTAGCCCACCTGGCTGACCGCGTGGTAGGAAAGGAGGCGTTTATAGTCCTTTTGAATGAGCGCCATCATGACAGCGAAGAGTATGCTCGCGGCGCCCAGCGTCATGAGAGCCGTGCTCATGGCGGAGCCGTGCTCCAGCGTATAGAGGCCGGTCGTGATGCGCACAAGCAGGTAAATGCCCATCAGCTTTTCCAAAGCGCCGGGCAGGAACGCCATGAAGGGCAGCGGCGCGTCGTTGGCGGCGTCCGGTATCCAGGTGTGGAAGGGCATTGCGCCCGCCTTGCCGAGTGCGCCGATCAGCATCAGAATGAATGCCGCGGATGTGGAAGCTTCCACCGGAAGGTGGATGCCCTCCATATTCAGCGTGCCTGCGAGCTGCGCCGTCATGCCGATGCCCAGCATCAGGCAAAGGTCCGTGAAGCCCACGATGACAATCGCCTTAACGGCGGTTTTGAAGCCGCCGGGCTTATCGGTCAGGAGCATGGCGAACATCGTGCAGAGGATACCTTCCCAGAAGAAGAGCAGCAGCACGAGGTTGTTTGCAAGCACCGCGCCGTTGACGAGAGTCAAGGTAATGAGGAAAAACGCATAAAAGCGCTTGGCGTAGGGCTTTTCCCGCAGGAACGCGGTGGAATAGAGCGCAATCAGCAGTGCGATAATCGCAACCGCCAAGAGAATAAAGCCGGAGAACGGGGTTAGGCGCAGGGAAAACTCAAGGCCGAACCCGCCCCAGGGGAGATCCACGGCGATTTGCTTTCCATATACGCCGATCATCAGCCCAAGGTTGACAAGCGCAGAAAGCACAAGCAAACATTCCTTGACCCACTTCGTCTTTTGCGGAAGCAGGAACGTAAGAACCGCGAACGCTGCGGGCGTGAATATCAAAAACAATACTTCGTTATTCATGCCGCCACCACCAATTGCCGCACAAGGGCTTCAACAAAGCCTGCGGGAATTTGAACCAGCAGACCGCTGATGAGGGACAGCGCCGCAAGCAGCGCCACAGAGAAAGTCATGCTGAACGAACCTTCCTTTTTCAGCTCCCGCTTGGGTTCGCCCAAGAATACCTTGGTGAACGCGCGCAGCAGGTAGACTATTGTAAATACCGCGCCCAGCAGGAACGTAAATGCGATCAAGGGATGCCCGGCCGCAGCCGCGCCGTTGAGCACCATGTATTTGCTGAAGAAGCCGCCGAACGGCGGGATGCCCATGACGGAGAACGCGCACAGCAGGAAGGATACCGCGGTAATCGGCATGGTTTTGATTAAGCCGCCCAGTTCCCGGATGTCCTTGGTGTGGTAGGTGTGCTCCACAATGCCCGCGCACAGGAAGAGACCCGCCTTGGATATGCCGTGCATCAATATGTAGAGGATACCGCCCGCCGCGGCAAGCTCGCCGCCAACGGACAACCCTAAGAAGATATAGCCGATCTGGCTGACCGTGGAGTATGCGATGATACGCTTGATGTCATGTTCCGCGATCGCCGCACCCGCGCAGGCCAGGGAACTCACGGCGGCGATGATGGGGACCACGGTATGCCACACGTCGTCCAGCTTAAAGTTCACAAGGAACAGCCGTGCGAACACGTACACGCCGATTTTAACCAGCACCGCAGCGTGCAAAAGCGCGGTAACGGGGGAGGGCGCCACGCCGGCATCCGCAAGCCAGGAGTGAAGCGGCAGCGTTGCGGATTTTGAAAGCAGGCCGAAGAGGATGAGCGCTACCGCGCCCGCCGCAATGGGCTGGCCCTTCAATGCTAAAAGATCCGTCGTGCCGGTCTGCACATAGATCATGATGAAACCTGCAAGCATCAATAAAGCGCCGAACACCGTAATGAGAAAGGCCTTGTTGGCGCGGCGCACAAACTCCTTCTCACGGAAGAAGCCAATCAACCGCCAGCAGCAAAGCGCGGAAATCTCCCAGAACAGGTAAAGGAAAATGAGATCCGTCGAATAGACGATACCCATCATCGCGCCGATAAACAGCGCCACAAAAAAGTAGTATTCGCTTTGGTTACTTGCGTGCGACATGTAACCGAACGAATACCCTACTATGATAAGGCCGATCAGCGAGGCGGATATCGCCATAAATACCGCCAGGCCGTCCGCCATGAGGCCAAAGCTCAACCCCAACGGCAGCGTAATCTGCACCACGGATGGACTTTTTAGCGACGATGGCAGCGCGAGTATGCTTAAAACAAGCGGCGCCGCTACCAGAACAAAGGCAAGGGCGTT
>JAEYHP010000079.1 GCA_023409435.1 Bacillota bacterium
CTGCGAAGGCTTCCCCATCGCCAACCAGTATCCCCAATGGTTTGTCTACCTTGGCACCGGCAAAATCGGCGGCGTGCAGGGCTTCCCCATCCCCGCCGTGATTTTGCTGCTCGTGTTTGCCGCGATATTCTTCATTATGAATTATACGACCACCGGGCGCTCCATCTACGCCGTGGGCGGCAACCCGGAATCCGCCCGCCTTTCGGGCATCAACGTGTTCAAGACCAAGGCGGTCGCATTCATCACCGTACAGCTCATGTGCGTGCTGGGCGGCTTCATGAACAGCGCGCAGGTGCTTTCGGGCTCGTTCAGCTTCGGGCGCGGCTGGGAAGTTGACGTCATTTCCGCGGTAGTCATCGGCGGCACAAGCATGCTGGGCGGCATCGGTAAGGCGTGGGGCACGCTCATCGGTATCATATTCCTGGGCGTCATCATCAACGGCATGACGATACTCAACATCAGCGTATATACGCAGTACGTCATTCGTGGTATCCTCATGGCGTTCGCGGTACTGATCGCGACCTACCAGGCCAAGTCCAAGGCATAATCCCTGCAGACGAAACTTGAACTCAAACAGAACGAAAAAAGGGAGCATAACTATGAAACGGTCTGAAATTAACGCAATCCTGCGCGAAACGCTTGACTTTTTTAAACGGCAAAACGTATACCTCCCCACATTCTGCAACTGGACCCCGGAAGACTGGGCGAATATGGGCCACGAAGCGGACGAGATCCGCGACAATATGCTGGGCTGGGACATCACCGATTACGGCGAAGGCAACTTTAACAGGCTCGGCCTGCTTCTCGTTACCACGCGTAACGGCAACCAGAAGAACGCGAAGAAATATCCCAAGCCCTACGCAGAAAAATATCTGGTGGTGCGCGAAAACCAGATAACGCCCATGCACTACCATTGGAGCAAGATGGAGGATATTATCAACCGCGGCGGCGGCAACCTCATGATCAAGCTTTACAACTCTACCGAGGACGATCAGCTTGCCGATACGGACGTAACGGTGAGCGTGGACGGCGTAACCTACACCTACCCCGCGGGCTATGAACTCAAACTGCTGCCGGGCCAGGGCATTACGCTCACGCAGGGCCTCTTCCACCGCTTCTGGGGCGAAGAAGGGCACGGCACGGTGCTTGTGGTGGAAGTTTCCATGTGCAACGATGATACGCATGACAACAACTTCTACGACAAGGCGGGCCGCTTCCCGAAAATTGAGGAGGATGAAGCGCCTCTCCACCTGCTGTGCAACGAATATCCCCCGGCAAAATAACCAAAAAGGGACAGGTAACATGAAAAAAGGGATTTGCGTTGCGGGGAACATGATCGTGGACCATATCTACCCCATCGACGGCTACCCCAAAGCGGGAGAGCTGGCGGTGGTGCTGGAGGGTATGTCCAGAAGCACCGGCGGCGCGTTGTGCAACGTGGTATTCGACCTGGCGAGGCTGGACCCTGGACTTCCGCTGACCGCGCTCGGCATGGTCGGTACGGACGAGGACGGGGAACTGATCCTCTCCCTGTTAAAAAAATTCCCCAATATCGACCGCTCCCGCATCCAAAGGCAGGGCAAGACGTCGTTCACCATAGTCGTCAACGATATGCTCACCACGCAGCGCACGTTCTTCACCTACTACGGCGCGAACGCGCTGTTTGACGAAAGCCGCATCGATTGGGACAGCCTCGACTGCGACCTGCTGCATATCGGCTACATCATGCTGCTGAACGCTTTGGATCAGATGGACGCCGAGTACGGCACCAAGATGGCGCGGCTCTTGCACAGCGCAAAGCAGCGCGGCATCAGGACCTCCGTCGATATCGTCAGCGAGTCGAGCGACCGGCCCAAAAGGCTGGTGCCGCCCGCATTAAAGTACACGGATTACTGCATCATCAATGAACTGGAAGCGAGCGCCGCGACGGATGTCCCGCTCCGCGCGGAGGACGGGCGTTTGCTCAAGGAGAACCTAGAAGCGGCGCTTATTAAGCTTAAGGAAATGGGCGTTTCCACCTGGGCGGTCATCCACTGCCCCGAGGGAGGCTACGGGCTTGACGAAGCCAACACCTATACGGCTGTTGACGGGCTGCGCCTGCCGGAAGGGTACATCAAGGGCACCGTCGGCGCGGGGGACGCGTTCTGTTCCGGCGTGCTTTACGGCGCGTACCATGGCTATGCTTTGAAAGACGCGATAGAACTTGGCACAGCTGCAGCGGCCTGCTCCCTCAGTGAAGCCGACTCCACCAGCGGGTTGCGGCCCGTGGAGGAAGCGATAGATCTGTACAAACGGTTGCGGTAAAGAACAAACAGAAGGAAGCGTCCAGCCAACAGGCTGGACGCTTTTTATGTTGCTTAATCAAGTTACATATCCCAAACCTGTGGACTCCACCTGAGGGCGCGAGTAAAATAGAATTAATCATCAACCGTTCATTTGGAGGCGCACATGAAAAAACAGTACGTCCTGACCATCCTCTTTTTCCTTAGTTCCATAGTATTTCTTGTCCTCTTTCTGCAGGTGCAGGACGCACGGCGATACGAGCGGAATTCTTATCAGGAGACCATGCTCAACTTTGAGGCGACCGATTTTTGCTTGCGCATGGCGCTTGCGTACTGTACCGACGATATGCAAACGATTCAAACCCACATCGTTTCGGACGACCTGCCGGAAGTAAGCATTGTGCTGGATGCCGATGCAGCGATAAAAGGGCTCAAACAAACCCTCTATGTGGCGGACCCTACGATGCCTTCCGCAACCTACGCGATTGATTACGCCATCCCCGCATCTGCCCCGGAAGAAGCGGCCGGGCGAACGATCCGGCAGACCATGCTGGTCAAAAAGGATTTGGGGAACAGCATGTGGACGTTTTCAGTGCTCGCTTACGAGTAGCAGCCATCGGCTGCACTTATTTCGCAAACTGACTGTTGTACAGCCGGTAATAGAACCCTTCTTTTTTGAGCAGTTCCTCATGGCTGCCGGTCTCCACGATTTTGCCCTGGTCCATCGTCAATATGATATCGGCGCCCCGTATGGTGGACAGCCGGTGCGCAATCACAAAGCTGGTGCGTCCCTGCATCAGCGCTAAGAAAGCGCGCTGGATGCGCTGCTCGGTGCGCGTATCCACGGAGCTTGTGGCCTCGTCGAGTATCAGCATGGGCGGGTCTGACAGCATGGCGCGCGCGATGGTTAAAAGCTGCTTCTGGCCCTCCGAAATGTTGCCGCCGTCCTCGGCGATGACGGTATCGTACCCCTGCGGGAGCCGCCGGATAAAGCCGTGCGCATGGGCCGCGCGGGCGGCCTGCTCCACTTCCTCCGCCGTGGCGTCCGGCCTGCCGTAGGCGATGTTCCCCCGCACGGTGCCGGAAAACAGCCAGCTGTCTTGCAGCACCATCCCAAAGGAACGCCGGAGCGCGTCGCGGTTGATATCCCGGGTATCGACGCCGTCCAATAGGATCGCGCCTGAGTCGATTTCATAAAAGCGCATCAGCAGATTGACGATTGTGGTCTTGCCGGCACCCGTGGGACCCACGATGGCTACCGTCTGGCCGGGGGAAACGAGCAGGGAAAAATGCTCAATGAGCGGAGAATCTTCTTGATAGGAAAAGCCGACATCCCGAAACTCCACGTTGCCGCGCGCCTGTACGTCCTCTTTTGCCTGCGGCGCGTCCGGCTGCTGGGGCTGGGTATCGAGAAGCGCGAATACGCGTTCAAGCGAAGCCGCGGCGCCCTGAAGCTGCGTGGTGATGCCGGTGATTTCATTGATGGGGCGGGAAAACTGCACCGCATACGCTAAGAAGCTCGCTATCGCGCCTACCGAAAGGCTGCCGCCTACCGCGAGCAGCGCGCCGATGACGCCCACGCAGACATATACCACGTGGTTGATCAGCCGCGTGCCGGGGTTCGCAAGCGAAGAATAGAACTGGGAAAGCTGCCCCACTTTATACAGCCTTGCGTTGATTCCGGAAAACTGCTCTTCCGAAGCCTTTTCCCGCCCGAACGCCCTTACGACGCGCCCGCTGCTGACCATTTCTTCCACATAACCGTTGAGTTCGCCCAATATGCGGCTCTGTTCGCGGAACATACGGGTGGAGCTTTTTACGATAATGCCCGCCACCCATATGGAGAGCGGCGTCAATACCACCACCACCGTTGTGATGGACGCGGAAAGGGAAAGCATGAACCCGAGCGTGCCCAACAACGTCACGACGCCCGCAAACAGCTGCGTAATTGCCTGGGCTACCCCATCCGTCACGGCGTCGAGATCGTTTGTAAAGCGACTGATGGTATCCCCGTGGGCGGGGTTATCAAAATATTGGAGTGGAAGTATGGAAAGGCGCGAAAAGCCTTCCTTACGAATATCTGCAGAGGTGCGGGCGGCGATGGCGGCGGAAAGCGTCTGCATGAACCACTGGGAAACGCTGCTGACGACATAGAGCGCAGCCATAATGACAAGCAGGCGCAGTATAGGCGCAAATTCCACCTTGCCGGGGCCTATGATGTAATCAATCGCCCGACCCATCAACAACGGGCCGGTCAGGGCAAGCACGCTGCCTAAGAACGCGGTCAGCATCGCGAGGCCGAGCATGAGCCTGTACTTCTTCATATAGCCGTACAGGCGCGCAATCAGGGCTTTGCTGAGGGCGGGAGCCTTTTTCATGCGCTCTCCTCCCCCGCAAGTTCCTGGGATTTTAAAATCTCCTGATAGAGCAGGCACGTGTTTTTGAGCTCTTCATGCGTGCCCAGGCCGATGACGTCGCCGTCCTCCAGCACCAGGATGCGGTCCGCATGCAATATGCTCGCGGCGCGCTGCGTGATCTGCACCACCGCCATGCCGTCCAGCCTATTCAATTCCCTTCTGAGCGCGGCTTCCGTCATATAGTCGAGAGCGCTCGCGGAATCGTCGAGTATCAGCAGCGCCGGTTTTTGCACCAACGCGCGGGCGATGCACAACCGCTGCTTTTGCCCGCCGCTGAAATTGATGCCGCCCTGAAGTACTTTTGTATTGAGACCTTCCGGCAACTTGTTGGCAAACTCCGCCTGGGCGATGCGCAGGGCCTCCAACAGTTCCCCATCCGTAGCTTCCGCGTTGCCGTAAAGGAGGTTTTCCCGCAGCGTGCCGCTGAACAGTACGGATTTTTGCGGCACGATGCCGACCGTTTTTCGAAGCGCGGGAAGCGCATAGGTTCGTACATCCTCGCCGTGCAGCAGCACGCGGCCCTGCGTCGCATCATAGAACCTGCATATGAGGTTCGCCAGCGTGCTTTTGCCCGCGCCCGTTCCGCCTATCACGCCCAGCGTTTCCCCTTTGTTCAAGGTAAGGCTTACATTCTCCAGCGCATCCGCCGCGGCATTTGCATACCGGAAGGAAACGCCTTCAAAGCGCAACAGCAGTGCAGCCGAGGAAGGCGAAGCACCCGGGCCGTCCACAACGGTGGGCTTCGTATCGAACAGTTCATTGACGCGTGTGGCCGAGGCCGCCGCCTTGGTGAACACGGATACGAGGTTTGCGACCACCAGCATGGAGGCTAAGATGTCGATGACATAATTGATGAGCGCGATGACCTCGCCGGTTGTGAGCGTATTGCTGTTGACGCGCAGGGCCCCGAAATAGACGAGCAGCAGGATGCCGACGTTTATTGCAAGCGAGGTCAGCGGGTTCACCAGCGCCGAAATACGGTTGACTGCAACAAAGGCGTCCGCATGCGCATCCGAAGCCTCTGAAAACCGCTTGTTTTCCCCCTTCACCCGGGCAAACGCGCGGATCACCCGCACGCCGGAAAGGTTTTCCCGAAGCACCCGGGAGAGCGCATCCAGCTTTTGCTGCACGCGGCGGAACATTGGCACCGCCCGCGTCATGGCAAGGTATAAAATCAGGGCGAATACGAGGATGACGGCAAGTATCAGCAAGGAAAGCCGTACATCGATCCAGAGCGCCATGATGAACCCGCCGATGCATAAAAACGGCGAGCGCAGCACCAGGCGGATCAGCATGGCCACCGCCCACTGCAGTTGGTTGATATCCACCGTGACGCGATTAATGAGCGTAGGCGTGCCGAACTTGTCCAACTCCGCGAAGGACAGGCGATTGATATGCTGAAACACCTCATTGCGCAGATTTGTCCCCACCCCCTGCGCCGCAAGCGAGGCGTAATACTGGCATAAGAACGCAAAGCCGAACCCCACGATTGATATCGCGAGCATGCCGCCGCCCATCCGCCAGATATAGGCCGTATCCCCCTTCGCGACGCCGTTATCTATGATGTACATCATCATCAGCGGGATAAAAAGCTCCAGGACCGCCTCCGTCAGCTTGAAGAGGGGGCCTAGTATCATCTGCTTTTTAAATGGGACTAAAAATCGAATCAACCGCCGCAAAAGCCGCGCTCCTTTCCTAAGTGCCATACCTGCCCATTAGGATACCATTCTTTACAAAAGCGCACAACCTGCTCAAACAATGCCAGTCGCCAAACCCAACATGTTTTCTAAAAATAATTGTGCCCCCGCTTCTAAACGAAGCGAGGGCACGCGCGTATGGTATGAGACCGGAGTCCCGCGGAGACACAGGGGCCCCGTATCTGCTCTTACACGTTACTTTTGCGCAATCCGCCGCAGCAAAAGCGCCGCAACAGAGAGGAAAAGTGCTCCAACCAGTATGGTCAGGGGAACGGCCGGCGCTATGCCGCCGGTATTGGGAGCGCCGAGCGGGATAGCCCCCGGGGAGAGCGGAATTCCGTCATCGCCGGGGCCCAAGGGGATATCCCCGCCGTCATCATCGTCGTCATCACCGCCGGGATCCGTGGGCCTATTGAGCGCAATGCTTGCATTGGCCGCAGCCGTACCGGGAGAACCTACGAGCGTTATGCCGTTGCCATCTGCCGTAAATCCGATGCTGTAATCAAACGTGATGTTTGCGCTGTTTCCCCAGGCATCCGGCCAGACGCCAAGCTGTTCATAGGCCACTGTGCCGTCAGGTTTGACTGTGACACGAATTTGGCTGTTTTCAAATACCCAGTTGCCCGAACCGTCCACAGTAACACCAACGGATACGCCCGCAATCATCGCATTGGTGACACTGGCGACCGCCGTGTTGGATACGGTGGTACCTACCGCCTGCAACTTGTGGGTATCAGACGAGTCCACCTTCAGATTATAGGTGGAGCCGCCGCTTGCCCCGCTGCTGTTTCCGTTCAGAAGGTTGAAGTTGAAACTGTTGGTGTAGTTTTCCGTCACAGCGTCGTTATCCGCAAAGGGATCAAGCACAATGGCGGGACGGTCCAGCACAATGGCTACTTCCTCTCCGCCGGAAACGATGGGTTTGGCGTAGAGGATCGCAGAGTCGTTGGTATAGGCGGTGCCGTAAGTGTAATCATCGCCCAACGTGCTGTTGGGAACGAGGAAGTAGCGTGTGCTTTCCTTTACGCCGTTCTTAAGATCGCCGATGTACCATTCGATGATGGTGTTTCCTTCAGCGTCCGTTCCCACCACCCTGAGCTCGGTATTGCCGTTGGCAAAGTAGATGTCAAACCCTGCGGGGATAACGTCGATCACCTTTGCCTGCTCGGCTACAATGGCGTCATTGACAATCTGGTTGGCAATCGTCTTGTAGGTTTCAATAATCTGCTCGGGCGTGCTGGCCCAAGTGTAGTTGATATCAAAGTTGTCGTAATCGACCTCGCCGTCCGGGTCGTTTTCATCAAGCAGGCCTTTGAAGTACCCGCCGGATTTGTTGGGATCCATGTAGGTCGCGATGCTGTTGGCGGCCGTAGTGCTGTCGTTGATGACAACGTTGTGCAGCGATATGCCCTTTTCCAGCAGATCGACCGCGGCCTCGGACGCCCGTTTCCCTGCATTTGTGATCTGCGTACTGTTGCTGCTGTAAGAAATGCTAGTGGTGGTGTCCGACGGATTGCTGTAGTAGGTGTTGGCTTCTCCATCCGTCATGAACACCACATGGATGTTGTCCCCCGTGATGGAGCCTCCGCTGCCGTCGATCAGCGCCTGCACAAGCTCGCCGGTCTCCATGTAGCCCGCCTGTGCGTTGGTGCCCACGTTATCGAGCATTCCGGTACCGCCCGTAAGTCCGGCGCGGGAAGCGGAGCTGGTAAAGTAATCTAAAAGCTCCGTCACGTCGTCGTTGGTAAATATGTTGCTTCCGCTGCCCGATACCGTCACGGTGCGGGCTACGACATTGTTATTGCCGCCGGAATATACTACCAGCGAAAGATCCACGTTTTGATTGAGCGCTGAAAGGTTGGTGATATTGCCGGAGCCATCACGCTCAATGCCATAGAGAATGTCGATAAATTCCGTTGCAGCCTCTTTGAGCACCTCCCACTTGGTGACGTCACTGTCGCCAAGCTCATCACCCATGCTGTCGGTGATATCGATGCTCAGCACGACATTGGTTTTACCGGAAATGGATACGCCGCCCTCGGAGTCGAATATCTGATCGGTCCTGGTGCCTTCCGCTTCAAGCGTTACCTCGTAGCCTTCGAGCACATTGCCCTCCGAATCGGTTACGGAGACTTCCTTCACGGTCTTGTCGCCCTCAATGGTGGTTTCGCCCACGACAATGAGATAATCCTTCTCGGGGTCGGGCTCGACGCCGTTGCTCCAGAGAATATCATCCACCAGAGAGCCGTCTTCCGTAACAGTCTCCTGATCTTCCGGAATTCCATTGGAAAGGGGAATGCCTTCTTCATCATAAAACGCCCCGTTATCGGTGGAGTAGTTTCCTCCCTCGCCGGTATAGGAGCCTAAATAAATATCGTTGTTGTTGATAGCGGTGTCGTCATAGGAGGTGTCAGCACCCGTTACGGCGCTGTTGGGAATGGTGTTCTCCGTTTCTCCGTCTTGAACGATGGAAAGATCCTCATTTGCCCCCTCCAGGGAGACATCCGTAGAATTTTCACCGGAACCGTTGTAGGTATAGCCGTTGCCCGAAGCGTCGGGAATAATGGTGGTTTCATCCTGAGACATATACGTCCCGTCAACAAAATTGTCCTCATCCGTCTCCGCCTCGGCGGCAGTTACGGTTTCCGCGCTCACCGTCACCGTTACCTCATTGGGCGCCAATGCGTATGCAACACCGGGTAGCGCAAGCGCCATAAACAAAAATACTGCGGTAAGCAGCGAAAGCATCCTGTGTTTTCGCGCTGTAAACATAGCAACTCTCCTCTCTGTTTCGCTTAGGAATTTCACTCTTGTCGAATTCCTAGTGTGTTACTAGAGATTTAAACCGAGTTAGTTGCCTCAAACGCATATGGCAGGATAAACTCGCATTGTATTTGCTTATAAGGTTGTGTTTCGCTAAAGTTTTGAAATGTTTTTATGAAAAACAAAAAGGCGCTTTTGCGCCTTTTGAATGGAACATCACTCTCTCAGCCGATGATATCCTTGGTGTTTGCGATCTCCAGTTCGCTGCGGATGAACGCGCGGGTGGTCTCATAGAGCGCCTGCTGCGCCTCCGTTATGCTGTTATTCTTTTCAAACGCGACCTGGTATGCGCGCCTAAGGTCGGAGCCGACGTTGATTTTCGCAATACCGTTTTTCACGCCGCCCAGCACGAATTCCTTCTTGATGCCGGAGCCGCCGTGCAGCACCAGCGGAATGCCCGCCGCTTCCCTAAGCTTTGCGATATAGGGAACGTCCAGCCGCGCTTCCGGCTTTTTGGCGAAGCGGTTGCTTTCTGCAATCGCCCCGTGAAAGTTGCCGCAGGCGACGGATACCCAGTCGCACCCGCTTTCCTTTACGAACGCCGCAAGCTCATCAAGTTTGGTGAATCCGAGCTTCTTTGAGAATATCTCCTCATACGGCGGCATTTCCCCGCCCTCGTGACCCATGACCGCGCCAAGCTCCGCCTCGATGGGTGCATTGTTGGCATGTGCAAGCGCCGCGGCCTCCGCCGTGGCACGAATGTTCTCTTCTAACGGCAGCCTCGAGCCGTCCACCATGACGGACTGATAGCCCGCGTCAAGCGCCTGGCGGATGATACCCGTAAAGTCCACGCGCAGCAGGTCCTCGTCTATCACGGGCACATGGTCTAAGTGCAGCATGGTGTGGCTGGGATTTGCATACTTAAAATAGGATTCCGCAACTGCCTGCAGGCTTTTTGCGTCCATCTTCTCCCACTCCAGGCGCGCCACCTGAATCATGGCGACCGAGTTTTCGTCCACCACCGCGCGGATGATGGGCTCCGTCATATGTAAATTCGGGATGTTGAATGCGGGGATGACGATTTTACTTTCCAGAGCCTTTTTGACCACGACTTTCGGATCCATGCTGCTTCCCCCTGTTTGCTTAATAGCGAAATGTTAACGGTAACAATGACAGTATACCACGCGTTTCCGTTTTAAGCAAAGGTTGCTCAGCAGATACGGGGCAGGCCTTCGCCCAGCAGCGGCTCGATCATTCGGTTGCCGCCCGCGCGTGTCCTTTGCGTGACCAGCGGGCCGCCCGCTAGTACTGCGCCGACGATTCGTGCATCCGCGCCGTAGGGCGAGTTTTGTATGAGGGAAAGCGCGCGGCCTGCATCCCGTTCCGGCACGGTCAGCACAAGCTTGCCTTCGTTGCCCATGTAGAGGGGATCGAGCCCCAGGATATCGCAAAAACCGGATACTTGCGTATCCGCGAGCGGCTCGCCGTTCAGTGCGATATGCACATTCGACGCCATGGCGATTTCATGCAGCACGGAAGCGAGCCCGCCGCGCGTAATATCCCTGAGGGAGTGCACCTCCACCCCGCCGGATAAAAGTGTGTGCACCATGGCGTTAAGCGGCGCGCAGTCGCTTTGGATGCTGCTTTCCATGCCCATGCGCGCGGAAAGAATGCACGCGTGGTGGTTGCCCAGGTATCCGCTGACGAGCACGGCGTCGCCCGGACGCGTATAGCTGACGCTTATATCCACGCCTTCCGGCACCAGCCCCACGCCCGCCGTGTTGATATATAGGCCGCCCTTGCCGTCTATGACCTTGGTATCGCCCGCCACGATCAGCACGCCCGCCTCGTCCGCAGCCTGCCGCATGGAGCGCGTGACGCGCGCGAGCGTATCCGTATCGAGACCATCCTCCAAAATAAAGCCCGCCGTCAGGTATTTGGGCGTAGCCCCGCGCATCAAAAGATCGTTCACCGTGCCGCAGACGGCAAGCTTACCGATATCCCCGCCCGGAAAAAACAGCGGCGTCACCACAAACGAGTCCGTCGTGAGCGCAATGTTGCCCGCGGGCACGGGCAGCACCGCCGCGTCCTCCATGCGGTTTAACGTATCGTTGGAAAACGCGGATTGAAACACGTCGCGAATCAGTTCGTTCATCAGCTTTCCGCCGCCGCCGTGGGCCGCATTGATTTTCATTGCTTTGGCTCCTTTTTGTTATCAACGAAGGAACGTTGAGGGCTCTGCCCTCAAACACCCGCTTAGGGCCGTAACGGCCCTAAAAACCCATAAGGCTTATCAATGTACGAAAGACTTTTCCCCTTCTTATTGCTTTCGTTATGCATTCACTGCATGTGCGTGCCAGATGCCGCACGCGCCTTCGCTCGTCACCATGCAGGGGCCGAGCGGCGTCATGGGCGTACATGCCTTTTTAAAATGCGGGCAGTCGGTGGGCTGTGCACGGCCTATGATGACGCGCCCGCACAAACAGCCGGTCTTGGGGGAAGCGTCCCGTACGGTATCGTACTCGCCCGCGTCGTATTCCCGGTATTCCTCCCGCAGCGCGTAGGCGGAGCCTTCGATATTGCCCAAGCCCCGCCACATGGAGCCTGTCTTTACAAAGTATTTGTCGATCAGCGCGAGCGCGGAGGGATTCCCCTCTTTTGCAACCGTAGCGGGATAAAAGTTGTGTACATGCGCCGTGCCGTTTTTGTGCTGCTCCAAAAGGTCGTAGATCGCGGCGAGTATGTGCTCGTAGGAGAACCCGGCAACCGCAAGCGGGATGCGGTTGCGCGCGCAAAGCTCCAGATACGCGTCGCTGCCTAATATGACGCTTGCATGCCCGGGGCCGATAAAGCCGTTTATATCCGGGTTATTCTCACAGATCCAATCGAGCGCGGGCAGGAGCGCCTTGACGCACAGCAGCAGGCGCAGGTTTTTAACATTTTCTTCCCGCATCCGCTGCAATAGCAAAGCATATACGGGGAGCGTGGTCTCAAAGCCGACGGCGGTGAGCACAAACTCACGTTCCGGCTCCGCCTTGGCCCAAGTGAGCGCCGTCATGGGCGCATAGAGCATGCGCACATCCCCGCCAGCGGCTTTCGTTTCCAGCAGCGTGCCGGAATTGCCGGGCACGCGCATCATATCCCCGAACGTGCACAGCGCGGTATTGGGCATTTTTGAAAACTCCGCCGCGCGGTCCAGATACCCTGCGGGCGTGACGCACACCGGGCAGCCGGGACCGGAAAGCAGTTGGATGGAAGGCGGCATCACCCCGCGGATGCCGGTGCGGAACATCGCCTGCGTATGCGTGCCGCAGACCTCCATCAACTTGACGGGCGGGCCGTCGTAATTACGGATGCGTTCCGCAATCTGCTCAATATTAATGCTCGCCATATTGTACCAGCTCCAAAAGCTCGTTGAGTTCGTCGCTATCCTCTTTGCTGACCACGGATATGGCGCAGCCCGCGTGTACCAGGATGTAATCTCCAAGCTTCACGTCAACTAAGCCCAATTCCACAGTCAAAATATTTCCCCGTACATCCGCCTTGCCCCGGCGGCCGTCTATTTCAATCAGTTTTCCCGGAACCGCAATGCACATAATGCTTCTTCCTCCTTCCATTCGCCGCCGCGCCCGGTGGCGCACCGTTCGGGCTCAGCCGCCCAAAATGCCCCGACATACGCCTGGCCTAATGAGATACCGCCGTCGCCGGGCGGCACGGCACGGTTTGTCAATACATGAAATCCCGCGGCGGTTAATCTCTTCGCCGTTTCCGTCAACAGGATTCGGTTGTGGAACACGCCGCCGCTGAGCGCGGCTTCGCTAATCCCCGTCCGTTCCCGCAGTTTGCAGCATACTTCCTTGATAAGCGCCGCGATTGTGGCGTGGAACCTGCGCGCCAAAGCCGCGGCTGGAACACCGTGTCCACGCTCGGCTACAAGCTCCCGCATGGCGGGCGCAAGGTCGGCTAAGAGCCTTCCTTCCTGTTCCGATACCGCATAAGCAAGCGGCCTAACCTCGCCCTCATGCTGCGCGGCTGCGGCCTCGAGTTCTATGGCGCACTGGCCTTCATAGGTGGCCTCATGGCAGACGCCAAGAAGCGAGCTAACCGCGTCGAACACCCGCCCCATGCTGGAGGAGCGAATGGCGTTGACATTGCTTTTGAGCGCGGCTTCCACCATGCCGCCGCGCGCGTCCTCCGCTGCAAAGCCCGCATCATGCAGCAGGCAAGCGGCGCTTTTCCAGCCCTGCGGGATGGATGTATCCCCGCCCAAGTATGCCGCGGGCTTAATATAGCCTGCGCGGTAAAATCCGTAGGGAGAAGCGAGCAAAAACTCCCCTCCCCATACGGTCCCATCCGCCCCGTAACCGGTGCCGTCAAACGCCATGCCGATTACGGGCCCCGTCTTCCGATGCTCAGCCAGAACCGATGCGATATGGGCAAAGTGGTGCTGAACCTCATAGAGCGGCAGCCCCAATGCCTTTGCATACCGGGTGGAAGCATAATCCGGGTGAAGATCGCATACGGCGTGGGTGGGCGATGCCTGCAACAGGCGCTGCATGTCCGCCGCTGTTTTTTCATAAGAAAGGATCATTTCCCGGGTATCCAAATCCCCAAGTTCCGTGCTTGGGTAGAGCTGTCCGTTGTGACACACGCAGATATTGCTTTTCTGGTGCGGTCCAAGGGCAAGCACGGTATGCTCGCTATTTTTCATTTCCGCAACGGGCAACGGCACATATCCGCGCGCCCGGCGAATGAACTGCGTATTGCCGTTTACTACTGCCACAACGGAATCGTCCAGTATCCGTTCGATCTCCCGGTCATGGAACAGCACGTAATCAAGCTCCGCATGCGCCTCAAAAAAAGCGAGCATGTCTTCGTCCCTATGGAATATAGGCAGGCCAGAAGAGTTGGCGCTGGTCATCACCAGCGACCCCGTCGTCTGGAACAATAGATGCTGCAAAGGGGTATAGGGTAAAAATGCGCCGATAAACCGGCTTGCGCCGTATACGCCTTTGGCAATTGTCCCCTCCTGCGTCCGATGCAGCAGCACGATAGGCCGCGCGGGGGAAGTAAGAAACGCTTCCTCCTCCTTTAATACCGCGCAATGTTCTTTGATATCCCCGAGCTTTTGAAACATCACGGCGAAGGGCTTGCATTCCCGGCCCTTGAGCGCACGCAGGCGGGATACGGCTTTTTCATCCGTTGCGCTGCAACAGAGGTGATACCCACCGATGCCCTTTATGGCGACGATGCCGCCATTATTCAGAAGCTCCGTTGCAAGTTGGAGCGCCTGCTCCCCGGCCTGCCGCCCGCCATCCCTTGCAATGCCAAAAAGCTGCGGACCGCAGGAATTGCAGCACACCGTCTGCGCATGGAAACGTCTGTTGTCTTCCTCGTGGTATTCCCCATCGCACAGTTCGCACATGGGGAACGGGTCCATCGAGGTGCTCGCCCGGTCATAGGGCAGCTCTTTCAATATGGAAAAGCGCGGGCCGCAGTACGTGCAGCTGATAAACGGGTTACGGTATCTGGGATTGTCCGAAGCAAAAAGCTCATGTAAACAATCCCCGCACACGGCGATATCCGGCCCCGGCATGGCAACGTTTAAGCTAGGCTCGCTCGCTTCTATTGTAAACCCGTCAGCGGAAGAAATCGGTCCATCCAGTTTTACCCGTTCCACCGAGCGGATGAGGCTGCCCGCGGGCGGGCTGACGGTAAGTTCTTTGATAAAACGGGAAACCGCCTTTTCTTCCCCGCGCACCCTGATATATACCTCGCCCCCGGCATTGCGCACGGAGCCGGAAAGCGCGTGCTTGCGCGCCAGCCGCGCCACATAAGGGCGGAAGCCCACCCCCTGCACCACGCCAGAGATGCGAAGCCCCTCTATTTTCACAATTGAGCTTTGAGCCATTCCGCAGCCTCTTGGAAACCTTCTCCCGTCTTTGCGGAAACGAGGAACACTTTTGCATCGGGGTTCAGCGCCTGCACGCCTTTTAAGAAGTACTCGTAATCGAACTCCACATAGGGCATCAGGTCCTTTTTATTTAAGAGTATTGCGGCGGATTTTTCAAACGCCAACGGGTATTTATAGGGTTTATCCGCGCCTTCCGTCACGGTGGATACAAGCAACTTGATGTTTTCCCCTATGGAGAATTCCGCAGGACACACAAGGTTGCCGATGTTTTCAATAAACAGCACGCCCTTTTGGTCAAGCGGCATAGCTTTTAATGTATTTTCGATGACCGCGCCGTCCAGATGGCATGCGCCGAACGTGTTGATCTGCACCGTTTCAATGCCCAGGGCGTTGAGCTTCTGCGTATCGATATCGGACTCGATATCCCCTTCGATCACATACGGCTTGACGCCGGATAAATGCGAAATGAGCTGTATGAGGCAGGAAGTCTTGCCAGCGCCCGGCGCGCCCATAACATTTACGGCGTAGATGCCGCGCGCCTTGAGGCTTTGTTGTATCTGTTCCGCGATGCGGTCGTTTTCATCGAATACGTTCTCCATAATTGCGACGTCTTTTGTTTCCATGCTCTTTCCTTTCCCCGCGGGTGCGGCGCTGCTGCTGGTTTATATTAATATATAGGAATACATATGATACATACCTGTTTCGGGTGGAATTTAAACCTCCAGTTCGACGCTTTGCACAAAGCATTCGTTGCCGGTATCGGTTGGGCTTCCTAAGCTCCCGCAATCCGGGCACGCAAACGAAAAGCGCGGCTTCTCGAAATTTTTGTTGCAGACCTTGCAGTGCATCTCCGTTTTCACAATGTTTAAATGAAGCTTTGCATCCTGCGCTGGAGTCCCCTGCGCGATGATCTCAAAATACACTTGCACGGAATCCGGCATAATGCCGGTATTTTCCCCGATCATAAGCATGGCGGAGTTTACCCGCTTGGCTCCGTTTTCCTCCGCCGCGCGGTTGATGATTTCGACTATTCTTTTGGTCAGGGCGTATTCGTGCAATGCAGTTCTCCTTGTGCAACGATTATACCGCTATTTTAAACGCAATACCCATTACGGAATCGTATTATATCCGATATTTCGGGGTCGTACAATATGATCCGCTTCCATCATAACATAAAACGGCAAGTTTGAATTACAATCCATTCAGCTAAAAGTTTTGGTTAGAGCTCATTTCTATATAGAGCCGGAATTCTGAGAAGAACGCCAAGCTGTTAAGTTGAATTTAGCTTGATGTTTTCTTGCATTTTTCTATTAAGAATATATTATCGTCCGGAATGTTTGTTATAAAATTAATTTATTGACATATGCAAAATTAATATTTATGATACAAGTGTCGGACGCGTTGCACCAGCTTCATAATTGACCCGAAAATCCAATTCATCTGCTTAAATGCGCTCCGGAAAAAGACAGGCAGATGAGTTTTTGTATGCCCTTGGAAAGGATTGCAATACTAAATTCGATAAAGTTTGCAAGAGCGTCCATGACCGCCGTAACGGCGAAGCTGTTGAAATACCACATAGGAGACAGGCAGAATGACCGGTCAAACGCTTCTACTTCTTAC
>JAEYHP010000118.1 GCA_023409435.1 Bacillota bacterium
TTGTGGCGGCGCGTGAGCTCATAGCTTAAGTCCTCATCCTTCTGGATTTCCAGGCAGGGTTGGGCGACGCCCGGCGTATAAGCGAGGGACAGATCCTCCCTTGTCTTGACCGGTACCGTGGAAATGACTTCGATTTTCCCTTTCCATTCCGCGTGCTTTTTCAGGGATTCCTTCGCGTAATCCATGTGGCCGCTTTCCTTTCTCCATATCTTTTGGCACAAATTTCACAATGCCGGCATTATGAACACTATACATCTTTTTGGGTTTGCCCGCAATGTTCCAAAAGATATCGTCCTGAAATTCGCATCCATTTTATACAGGGTCAGGCGCGCAGGATATCCGAGATCCAGCTGCTTTCCGGCACAGGCGACGCCGGGTTCAATGCATAGTTGGCCGCGATCCCCTGTATGGCCCCCCAGTACGCCCATAGCAGCGCCTCAGGATTTCCCTGCTTGATGCTTCCCTGCCGCTGTCCTTCCCGGATGATGGGCAGAAGCGGCCCGATAGGGTCCATGCCCGAAAGCGCGTCCTTTACAGAGGGCGGCACATCCATGCTGTTTTGCGTGCGGGTCATCAGCAGGAACATCTTCGCAACAAATCCGCTTTCCTGCATAAACCGGAATATAGCCTCCGCCATATTCTCAAAAAGCTGGAGCGGCTCATTGACGCCCGCCTCCATGCTTTGCCCGATCAGGTCCATCGGTCCGCTGATGCCCAACCGGATGAGTTCCATGTAAATCTGCTCCTTGGACTCAAAATAATTGAATATCAGCCCGGGACTGATGGAAAGCTCTGCGGCAATATCCCTGAGCTTCATGCCCGCATAGCCGTGCGTGAGGATGCGGTCCATACAGCAGGAAAGGATCTGATCCCGCCGGAACTCACGCTGTTCTTCCCGTTTGCTCATGCGCGGCCCACCAGGCGCGCGGCCGCATTGGCCGTCTCTTTGCCGCTCTGGACGCTTGTGCATATGCCGCCGCCGGCTACCGTCCACTGCCCGCACAGAAGCAAATTCTTCAGATTGGGCACGGTCTTTTGAATGCGCGTCTTCATCGCCTCGGGCGTTGGGGAGAACCCTTCAAACGATCCACGGTAGACGTTGGTCAGGCGCTCATAGGTCACGGGGGTGGAGACGTCCGTCACCTCGATCTCCTGCGTAAAGCCCGGGTAACGCTTCTCGATTTCAGCAGCCACGGCGTCCGCCAGGCGCTGCTTTTCCCTGTTATAGGCCGCCCTATCCGCTTCGCGCAGCGCCTTCCAATACGCAAGCGGGGCTTCAAACGCAGCCATGATGCTGCTTTTCCCTTCCGGCGCGGCGGACGGGTCAAAATCGAACGAGCGCAGCAGGAAGTCTTTCGCCGTGGTATCCGGGGAAGTCTTGATTTCGGCCTCCCAGTGTTCCTCATAGGAGATACCGAACTTCTTCTTTACGCCAAAGGAAACGAGCGCCAGCGGGTCAAACAGCCTTGCTTCGCGCAGCATTTCGTCCAGCTGCGGGTGCGGGTACTTGCCGCCCAAGAGCTTATTGAGCACCGTATGCATATCGCAGGCCGCAATCACCGCGTCGGCACGATGCGCCTCGCCTTTTACGCGAACGCCGACGGCTTTGCCGTTTTCCACCAGTATTTCTTCCACGGGGGAATTGACGTGCAGCCGCCCGCCCGCCGCTTTAAACGTGGCTTCCATGCGGCGCATGATATCCCGCCCGCCGCCCAAAGGATAGCCCGCGTTATTGCCCATACGGGTGCCCAGCATCATAAACAGACCGCCCGCGACAAATTCCGGCCCCATCATCGCCAAAATCAGCTTGCGGATGACCGGGCTTTGGAACCTCTCCACGTATTCGCCGAGCGTTTTTGACATATGCTTTCCCATGGCCATCATGCCGCCAAAAGCTTTGATAGAGGAAAAGAACTGGGAGATGTTCTGGATGTTGACGGGAATCACGTTGTTCGCCACGCCTTTGATATCGTCGCACATGCCGTCGATTTCCTTTGCGTCCTCCGGCGCAAGCCCTTTCAAATACGCGCGGAACGCTTCCACCTGCATGGGGATGCGGTAGACGACTCCGTCCATCTCTTTTATAATCGTCTCGCAGAAATACATCTGCGTATTCTCTTCCACCGCCTCCACCTCGCGGTAAAGCCTGTAGAAGCCGTCCCCCTTCTTTAGCCCTACCATCCAGTTGACGCAGCCGTCAAACCAATACCCGCCGCGCTGCCATGAGGTGCACATGCCGCCCGCCCAGGGCGCAAGCTCGTATACGTCTACCTCGATTCCTTTCCTCGCCAGGTAGATGCCGGCGCTCATCCCGGCAAGCCCTGCGCCGATTACCGCCACATGTTTCGACATATTCATTCTCCTTTATAATTATTAAACAATTGTTCATTAAACGTCTGTTTAATAATTTATTCCACTTTCTGAAGTTTGTCAATAACACTCTTGAAAAATATTGTAAAAACTGCGTTATGGCATCAACAAAGTTCATTGCACAAAAAAACATCGCAGGAAACCTGCAATGTTTAAATACCGGCCGCTTACTCTTTGCACTAATCTTTGCTCCGAAGCCGCATTTCTTCATTTCTGATTTCCCACTGGATCAAGAATGTCAAAAGCCCCCGCAATACGATAATGGCGCCCAATATGCCAAGCTCGCTCCAATCCCGCACAATGACGGTGCGCAGCACCTCGCTGCCCAGCTTAAACTCCAGCGCGAACGCGATACCCTGCGCAAGTTTCAACCGCACATGCGCATCCCGGCGGATAAACGCAATGATTCCCGTGACGCCGGTGAAAATCACGATGACCACGCCGGATAGCTCCATGAGCCAAATGCCGACCTGCACGATGTTATGGAATATGGTTTCGATCAGCTCCATACTGGCCTCCGCTTTTTCAGAATCATAACCGTCGCGGGCCGTCCGGATTCAAGGGTATCCTTTTTTACTAGATGACTTGTTTTGTCCTCCACTTGCCGCCGTACCAGCGGATGAGAAGAAGAATGGAGCGCACCGTCCAATCGATATACATGGCGTACCAGACGCTGTTGATCCCCAGATGGAAGAGCGCAGCGAATACGCTGCTTAAGCCCACGCGGAACACCCACATGGAGAACATGGAAACAACCATGGTATAGCGGACGTCCCCCGCCGCGCGAAGCGCGTTCGCAAGCGTAAACGACGTTGGCCAGACGAGCGCCATCGCCAGCGCAAACAGCGGAATGAGCGACGTCGCCAGAACTTTCGTTTCCTGCTCCAGCCCAAATAACCCCAAAGTCCCCCCCGCAAACGCATAGAGCACAATGCTTAACAGAATGTTTGCGGCATAGGCCATCAGCATCATGCGCCGGACATTCTGCGTAGCCTGCTTCTGCTCGCATGCGCCCATGCACTGGCCCACCACCGTGATCATGGCGAGGCCGATCGCCGAGCCCGGCACGACGGCCACGCTCATAATGCTGCCCGCCGCCGCGTGCGCCGCGAGGGAGATTGTCCCCAAAGACGCCACAATGCTCTGCGTCATCAGCTTGCCGATCTGGAACAGGCCGTTTTCCAACCCGTTGGGCACGCCGATGAACAGGATGCGCTTGACCATATCCGGTACAAATTTAAACAGTTCCCGGTAGTTAAGGTAGATCGCGTTGTGGCGGTTGTTAAGAAGAAGCTGCATCGCCGCCGCGGCCATTATTCTGGAAAACAGGGAGGAAACCGCCGCCCCCGCCACGCCCAGATGCAAGACGTAAATGCATATGGCGTTGCTGCCGATATGCAAAATGTTCATCAACAGCGCCGTCATCATGGAAACCTTGCTGTTGCCCATGGAACGGAACAGAGCGGCGGAAGCGTTATAGAGCCCGATAAACGGATAGGAGGCCGCCGCAAGGTGAAAGTAGACGCGGGCGCCCTCTTCAACCGCCGGATCGATCTCCCCGTAAATCAGGCGCAATATGCCGTTGTTAAACCCGAGGGAGATGGCCGTCAGCAGCAAGGAAAGCGCCAATACGACGAGCATGAGCTGCCCCGCCGCCGTACGCCCATTCGCCGCTTCCCCGCGCCCAAGATATTGGGAAACGACAACGGCGCCTCCCGTCGCGAGCGCCGCCAGAAGCTGGATCATTAACACGTTGATCTCATTGACCAACGCGATGCCGGATACCGCCGCCTCCCCCATGACGGAGATCATCAGGATATCCGCGACGCCCACCGCAACGGAAAGCGCCTGCTCAATCACCAACGGTACGATGAGCCGAGACAGCGCGCGCAGGGAAAAAAGCTGGCGCTGCGCCCCCAACTGTACTGCCTGTTCCATTTTCACCCTATAGCTTTACGTACTTCTCCACATCCACCACGAATACCGTGGCACCCCCGACCGTGACGCGCACCGGCGTATGGACCGCGTCCACTCCCATGGCGGGGAGCACCGAGGATGCGGCCGTCAGGATTTCCCTGCGCGACGAATGCGACCGGATCAGATCCAGCGTGGACAATACGCGGCTTTCCTCCACGCCGATCATCAGCGTGGTGTTGCCGCCCCGTAAAAACCCGCCGGTGCTGGAGATGCGCGTCACGCTGACTTCATGCTCGACCAGGGTCTTCACCAGGCTTTTGACATCGTCGTTCTGGACGACAGCAAACAAGAGCTTCATGCTTTTCCCCCTCCTGTCCCGCATGGATGATTGTTCTGCTTTTTGATTTACCTCCCCGCAAGAGACTTGCGGTATTTTTCGCTCTCCCAGCTTGCAATAAAACTTTTGGCGGCCTCGCCCATGGTGGAAAGCGTATAGCCGCATTTTGCGATGTGCTCGGTAATAAAGAGCACTGCGGTCAGCGTTTCCTCAATGACCAGCGCCTTGTTTTCGGGCATGTTGTACCGGACAACGCCCTTTTCCATATCGCACACGCAGGCGTCGGGACCTGGCAGGCCTTCGCCCACCGCGAGCGTGCCCACAAAGAACACCATCTGGTCCGGATAAAGCGGCTTTTCAATGAGGAACCGCTCGGTAAAGCCGCACTCCTTCAGGCGCTTTCCCAAATACGGCGTATCGCTTTCAAACATGCCGTTGCTCGCGGGCTTGATCCTCACTTTGGGGAAGGAATCTCCCGTTATGCCGAACGCTTTTGCGATGCGCTCGTTCGCGTCCGCATGGATGCGCGCGCACTCCGCCGAATCGTCGTGCGTGACGATGGGGCCGTGGTTCTGCATGAATATGACGTTGGGCGCCTTGCCCGTCAATTTCTCCACCCGCGCGCATTCATCCCGTATGGTGAACGTGAGGCGCGCACCGGGATCGGTATATGGCACGAAGCCTACGGTATACGATGCGTCCGCGAACGCCTTCTCCACAATTTCTCGCCCTTCCACAGCGCACGCGGCAAGGTTGCCATATACGCTGTGGGTATGTAGCACGAACGTGGGCAGCACGGAATGGAAGCCCGCCTCCACGGAAGGACGAAGCGCTTTTAAACCCTCTATACTGCGGATGGAAGCCTTCGCTTCTTCCGAGCCGCGCTTTTCCACATCTTCAAACTCATCCGGCTCATGGGAGAAATAAAACCGGCGTAAGCTTTCATAATCCAGCACCGCATAGCCGGAATCTGTGCCCACATCCGAAAGGCGAAAGCCGGAAGCCTTGATCGCCATCAAACCGTCCTGGAGCTTTACGGAGGTGTTGCCGCCGCCGCCCTGCACATAGTCCGCACGCGCGCCCGCCTGGCGCGACATTTGGGAAAAGGCTTCAAGCGCCTCTTTGTTCTTCACAAAAAATTGGTCCATTATCGCTTATTCCTCTTGCAGTTCCTTTATTCTTTCTATAAACGTGTATTGTTCTTTACAATCAGTATAAATCTGCGAGCCTAAGCATGCAAGCTTGCCCTCACAGACTATCAATAAACCTACTTAAGGGTTTCAAGGTATCGGCGCCTTAAAGCGCCGCGGTCCTCGGCGGGAAACGCCGAAGGACACTGGGCCTGCGGGCCGTCGCGATAGATTTTTTATTCTGTGGAAAACTATGTTTCCCCACCCCCTTCCTTTGGACACCGTGCTCTAGGAGGTATGGAGGGGCGAAGCCCCCACAAAAATTTTTTCGTCGCCGCCGCAGGCGGCGATACCTTAAGAAATATGAGATATATGTACATGCCATTTGATGCGCGTGGGGGCGGGCTAAAAGCCCGCCCCCACGTGGTTAACAACTTAAGTTTTTAGATTAATAGACGGTCTTCCACTCGCCGATGTTATCGGGCGTGAAGGCGAACGGAGGCCCTAAGAGGACTTCGGTGCCGCCGTCGGCAGCCTTGGTAACCTTGTAATCGCCCAGGCGGCCAGCCTTGAAGGCGTCGCCTTCCGCACCGGTGATGGTCTTGTTGGCAAGCGCGTCTACGATGTAGCCGGTGAGGTAGCCCAAATCAATGGGGTTCCAGAGGTACATGTAGGGGCAGACGCCCTGCTCGATGTACTCGGCCATTTCGGAGGGGAGGCCAAGGCCGGAGACCTTGATCTTATCGGACAGGCCCTGGTCGATAACGACCTTGGAGGCAGCCGCGATACCCACGGTGGTAGGCGCGATGATGCACTTGAGATCCGGGAAGCTCTGGATCAAGCCTTCGGTTTCAGAAACGGACTTGTCGCGGAGGTCGTCGCCGTAAGCGATCTTGACGAGCTCGAGATCGGCATACTTGGGATCGGTAAGGGCCTTTTCCATTTCCGCGATCCAGGCGTTCTGGTTGGCGGCCTGCGCGGTGGCGGAGAGGATGGCGAACTGGCCGGAACCGCCGGTGAGGTCAAACGCGGTCTCAACCAGGGTCTTGCCGATCTGCACGGTGTCGGCCTGGTTGGCGAACGTCTTGCGGCTGTTGGGGTTGGCGTTACTATCCACGGTCGCTACGGCGATGCCGGCGTCCATGGCCTTTTTCAGAGCATTCTCCAGCGCGTCATAATCGTTGGCCGCGATGGCGATACCGCTGACCTTCTGGGAAATGAGTTCCTGGATCATGGCGATCTGGTCCTCGGCGGTGGGGTTCGCGGGCGCTTTGATGATGCACTCTACGCCGATTTCCTTGCAAGCTTCTTCGAAGCCTGCGGCTTCCTTGTCATTGTAGGGGTTGCCGGTGTTCTTCACGATGATGGCGTACTTCTTCGCGCCACCCGCGCTGCCGCCAGCGGGCGAGCACGCAACCGCGGCGAACACCATGGCGAGTACCAGCAAGAAAGCGAGAACCTTTTTCATGAATGTTTCCTCCTGATGTTATTTATCACGCCATGCGGCGCGAAACATAATTCGTAGGTAAACGCCGAAACTATTCCGGCTTGACGAGCGCGCGCTCCACGCTCTTTAAGTGCTGCCTGCGTTTGTAATTCTGCAGCAGTTCGGGGAGGGCAACCGCCAGCACCAACAGGCCGCCGACCACCATCATAAGCACCTGCGCGTTGATGTTGATGAGCCCAAGGCCATAACGGATAAGGCCGACAATGAATATGGAGATGAGCACGCCGCCCATTCTTCCTTTGCCTCCCGCGGTGGAGACGCCGCCCAATACCACCATGGCGATCACGTCCATTTCGTACGCGATGGCGACGTTGGGGCGCGTGGAACCCATGCGGCTTGTCAAAAACAGCGCGGTAACTCCGGCCATAAGGCCGTTGAGCAGGAAGTTTATAAACACCACGCGGTCCACATCGATGCCGGAGAACCGGCAGGTCACCTTGTTCTTGCCCACGGCGTAAAGCATGCGGCCATAATTGGTCTTATGCATGACAAACGCGAATACCACGAATATCACCGCGAACACAACCAGCATGCAGGGGAAGGGACCGATCATGCCCCAGCCCAGGAAATCGAACCAGTCCGGGAAATTGCCGGAGGCCTGGTCCTCTAGGATAATGAGCGCGATGCCGCGGTATATGATCTGGGTCGCGAGCGTCACGATCATGGGCGCAAGCTCTTTGAATTTATTGAGCAGGAAGCCGTTAAACGCGCCGCAGAGAGCGCCAGTCAAGAGACAGATGACGATCGCAAGCCCCATGGGCACGCCCGCGTTGAACGAGACAGCCATGACCACGGAGGAAAGCGCCACGATGGAAGCGACGGAGATATCAATATACCCCGTTACAATGATGAACGCCATGGACATGGCTAAAAAGCCTTTGTCCAGGAACCCGTTGGTGGCGTCGAGCATCTGGCCGAGCTGGTAATACGGGGAAATCAGCGCGTTCATGATGTTGATGATGATGAATATGCCTAATAGCATCCACTCCCAGCCGTAGCTGCGGAGGCTTTTGTTAAGCGAGAGGGCGCCTGACGCTTTGTTTTCCATTAGAGTTTCCTCCTTACAAGCGTTTGCCATTCCGCCCTGCGTTTGACGAGGGTATTGAGTACGACGGCGCCGAGTATGATGGTGCCCTGAATGGCGTTCTTGGAAAATTCCGAAATATTGATGAGCGGCAGCGCGTTGTTGATGATGCCTATGAGCAAAGAGCCCAGCAGCACGCCTATCGCCTTGCCGGAGCCGCCGGAGATGGATACGCCGCCGATGACGCACGCCGCAATGATGTTGACCTCATACCCCGTTGCGGTATCGGGCTGTGCGGACGCGAATTTAGAAACCCACAGCACACCGGCAAGACCCGCTAAACCGCCCATGATGGTATAGGCGAGCCACTTGGTGGAGCCTGCGCTGATACCGGATATGCGCGCCGCCTCCACATTGGAGCCTACCGCGTAAAACCTGCGGCCGGTGCGCGTATACCCGAGGAAGTACATGGCAACGAGGAACACCGCAAACGCGATGAGCACAAGGTTGTTGATGCCAAGGAAGCTGCCTGTGGCCATGTTCTTGAACTGCGTGCTCATCTGGTGCGCGCTGACCCACTGGCCGCCGGAAATCAGGAACACCGCGCCGCGGTATACATAGCACATGCCGAGAGACGCGATGATGGGAAGCACGTTTACTTTGGCCACCAGCACGCCCACGATTGCGCCGCATACGATACCCGCGGCGATGCCTTCGAGCACCGCGATGACCGGGCTTAACTCCGGCACGTTTTTGATGTGTAGCGCCACCACCATGCCGGTCAGCGCGATGGTAGCGCCTATGGAAAGATCGATGCCTTCGGTAAGTATGACCACCATCATGCCGATGGAAAGTATGATGATGATAGCCGTATTCGTGAGAAGGTTATCTATGTTCTTGGGCGTCAGGAAGCTGGGGTTCAGCACCTGTACGATGACGCACAGCGCGATAATGAACAGCACCAGTCCCAACTCGCGGAAGCTGCCTATCCCTCTTTTTTTCAGCTTTGTTTCGTTCATATTTCCTCCCTTAAACGGCTCTGTCCCGTTTGCCGGGAGCCACCATGGCCGCCTCAAGTATGGCCTCCTGCGTGGTCTCGCTTGTGTTGAGGGTGCAGGTCACCCTGCCCTCGCGCATGACCACGACCCGGTCGCTCATGCCCAGCACCTCCGGCATTTCGGAGGAAACCATGATGATGCCAATGCCCTGCGCGCTCAGTTCGCGCATGATTTCGTATATGGCGTATTTCGCGCCGACGTCCACGCCCTTGGTGGGCTCGTCAAGCAATATCACCTTGAGTT
Organism: Bacillota bacterium; assembly: GCA_023409435.1. Classification (GTDB taxonomy): domain Bacteria; phylum Bacillota; class Clostridia; order Christensenellales; family CAG-138; genus JAEYLA01. Next base: position 9,587 of record JAEYHP010000118.1, read on the forward strand.
CGGACGCCAGGAGCTTTGCCACGATAACCTTCTGCTGGTTGCCGCCCGAAAGCGAGCTTGCAAGGTCCTCTATGCCCTGCGCCTTGACGTGTACGAGCTTCGTTAAGCGGTTCGCCGTTTCCTCTTCGCGCCGGATGCTTAAGATACCGTTGGTGGAATGCTGCCTGAGCGTGCCCAGCGTGATGTTTTTGCCGATGGACCAATCGAGGATCAGGCCCTGCTTCTGCCTGTCTTCGGGCAAGTAGCCGATGCCTAAGTCCATGGCGTGGCGGGGGGACCTGATTTTGACCTTTTTGCCGTGCAGATAGATGTGCCCGGCATCATACGGCCAGAAACCAAATATCGCCTCGCAGACCTCGCTGCGTCCGGCGCCCACGAGGCCCGAAATGGCTATGATCTCACCCGCGCGCACATCAAAGCTGATATCGGCGAAATAGCCGGTCTTATGCAAGCCCTCCACGCGCAGGATTTCTTCGCCTACCGTATTGACTTTAGGCGGGTACATCTGCTTTAGTTCGCGGCCCACCATGGCGTATATGAGCTTTTCGTTGCTGATTTCGTTGACTTCCCAGTCCCCGATATACTTCGAATCCCGGAACACCGTCACGCGGTCCGCCACGCGGTACATATCCTCAAAGCGGTGGGAGATGAATATGATCCCCTTGCCCTCGGATTTTAGCTGCAGCGTGATGCGGTAAAGCTCCTCGCTTTCGCGCTTGGTGAGCGCGGCCGTAGGTTCGTCCATGATGATGATGCGGGCGTTGATGGAAAGCGCCTTCGCAATCTCCACGATCTGCTGCTGCGCAACCGAAAGCTCGCCCATTGTGGTGCGCGGGTCGATATCCGAGCCAAGCTGCTTCAAAAAGCCTTCGGCCAGGCTGTGCATCCGCTTCCAGTCAATGCGCTTGGTTTTTTCGTGGATCAGCTCGTGGCCCACGAATATGTTTTCCGTAACGGAAAGGTCAGGGTAACAGGTCACATGCTGATAGATCGCGGCGATACCCTGCGCCGTCGCCTCCTTGGGATCGCTGAAGGAGACGGGCTTGCCATCCAATATGATTTCGCCGCAGTCCGGCTTATGCACGCCTGTGATCACCTTGATGAACGTGGATTTCCCCGCTCCGTTTTCGCCCATCAGCGCGTGAATCTCACCGGACTTGAGGCGGAAATGGACGTTGTCCAGCGCCTTTACGCCCGGAAAAGTTTTTGAGATCCCCTGCAGTTCCAGCAGGTATTCCATGCTTTCCTCCTGTTCCACGCAAAGCGTATTTAACGCTTTGCAAGTACCCCGCGCTCGTAAGCGCCGATTTTCTCAATCATGTCCTCTCCCACGGACTTGCCGCGGGTCATGCAATAATAGTCCCACACCGCGCCAAAGGGCAGCGTTCTTCTTTCTTCCTGCAGCGCGAGGCGCTTGCCGTAATCGCCTTCCGCTTCCGCAGTGCGGATGGCCCCGATGGGCGCAAGCGCAGCGTTCAATATCGCTTTTCTGGCGTTGCGCATGCCCACCGCCCATGCCGCAATGCGGTTGATGGACGCGTCGAAATAGTCAAGCCCTATGAACACGCGGTTTTCAAAGCCGTTCAATAGGATTTCGTCCATGATGCGCTGCAATTCGTCGTCAAATACGATGACATGGTCGCTGTCCCAGCGCACGCCGCGGCTTACGTGCAGCAGCACGTTGTCAAGGAAACTCAGCACCGCGGAAAGCTTGGCGCTGATGACCTCGGTGGGATGAAAATGCCCGGCGTCGAGCGTGTACGCCTTTTTGCGGGTCAGCGCGTAGGCAAGCGCGTACTCGTGGCTCGCCACGGTGTAGCTTTCCACCCCCATGCCGAAGAGCTTGCTTTCAATGGAGCAGGGGACCAGCTTTTCATCTATGGCGGGCGCGAATATTTCATCCAGCGATTTTGTCATGAGGACCCGCGGAGCCAAAGTATCCGCGCAGACGTCCTTATAGCCGTCCGGCATCCAGAAGTTGATGGCGCAGGGTTTCTCAAGCTGCTTCGCCATCTCGTAGCCGATCTCGCGGCAGCGCTTGCCGTGCTCCACCCAGAAGCGGCGCACGCTTTCGTTGCGGCTTGAAAGGGAAAAATTGTCGTCCATCATGGGGTGGGAGAAGAACGTGGGGTTAAAATCCAGCCCCATGCCTCTTTCTTTCGCCCAGTCCACCCAGTTCTGGAATTCCGCTATGGTATACGCGTCCCTGTCCACCGCTTTGCCGCCTTTTTCGGCGTAGGAGGCGTGCAGGTTCAGCTTGGTTTCGCCCGGTATAAACGTAAGCGCAGCCTGAATATCCTGCCTGAGTTCCTCCGGCGTGCGGGCGCGGCCGGGATAATTACCGGTGGTGGCGATGCCGCCCGTCAATTCCCCCACGCCGTCAAAGCCGATCACGTCGTCCCCCTGCCAGCAATGCATGGAAACCGGAACGGCGTCCGCGCGTAAAATTGCAGCGTCAACATCCACGCCCTGCGCCGCATATTGTTCCTTTGCGTACGCAAAGCCCTGTAATATCCTGTTCTCGTTCATAAACTTACCCTTTCCAAAGTCAAATCCGATTGAAGAAGTTAGCCGTGAAAAAAGACCTGCCTTAACTGCACCGCGGTGCCGGTGTTCGAGTCAATCTCCATGACCATGACTTCCTTCATATATTCGTTCCATTTGTCAACCACCGGGCTTGTGGCCTGGACTTTAGCCGCATGCTCCACGTTGTCGCACTCGTAATAGCCGAAGAGTTCCTCTCCCGTCGTCCATATGGTGTAGTTTCGAATTCCCGCCTCATTGAGCACCGCAGTCATTCCCGGCCAAATTTCATCGTGCCGACGGACGTATTCACTAAGCTTGCCGGGGAGTACCCGCGCCTTCCATGCAAACCGTTCCATACCTATGCTCCTTTTCGATCGACAACACTATTTTGCTATGCCTTATGGCATAGCCTATGCTGTGATTTGCTCTTAAAAAACTCTGAGCCCGGGCAACGCCCCCGGTTACCAAAATAGAAAGTTACGCCCCGCAAATGGGGCCTTAGTAATATGATATTGCACACTGTTTCAAGCTTCTTTATAATGATTATATCGCTGCATTGGGACAATTTCATCCCCCTATGTTGTGTATTTATCACAGAATGTTGACAAAGGAGGCTCGCATGGCGGACGTCAAACTCAGCTACCAGCTGGATCTGGAACCGGAATCGATATGGCTTACCGTAACGCCGGGCACGGCCATCAAGGGTTCGGTGGCGTACGTGCAGGAATTGGGGGATTTTATCGCGCACGACAGGTACTATACCCGCCGCGAGGACCTTGCGTCATTCCTGATCAAATGTACGCTGAGCGGGGAAGGCGTGCTGGAGTACAACGATGAAAAATACACGGTGGAGCCCAACCAGATATTCTGGATCGACTGCGCGAAACCGCAGTATTACTACACCTCCCCCCGCACAAAGGAATGGCGGGTCTTATGGGTGCACTTTTACGGCGCGACGAGCGCGCGCTATTACGAGCTGTTTCTGCAGCAAAACAACGGCAGCCCCGTCGCTACCCTGCCGCCTGCGAACGGCGTCACCGCCGCCATCCGCTCGCTGATTTCGCTCTACCGTTCGGGAGAGAACAGCGTCTCCTCGGATATCCGCGCTTCGGGTTTGCTCACCGTGATCATGGTGGAATGCATCAGCGCCGCGCTCACCGAGCGCGCGTTCTCCGGCGTGCCGGACTGCGTGCAGCAGGCGCGCGCGTATTTATTAGACCATTACAACGAGCGCATCACGTTAGACGACCTTGCCCGCCGCTATTCCATCAACAAATATTACTTTCAGAAGCTCTTTAAGCGCCACACCGGCTTTACGCCCAACGAATACCTGATCCTCTCCCGGCTCAACCACGCCAAGGAGTATCTGCGCACCGGCAACCGCTCCGTCGCCGAAATCGCAAGCGAGGTGGGCGTGGATAACCCGAGCCACTTTATCAACCTGTTTAAAAAGCACGAAGGCATCACGCCCAATGCGTACCGGCAGAGCTGGTACAGGCCGTAATTGTCTATATAGAAAGGGTCTTGCTTTCGTAAGCAAGACCCTTTTTACTCAAGACTTTTCTATTCGTGCTATTTCCCAGAGGCGCAGGCATTTACGAACGCGCGGAATATTTTCCGCGAGGGCTCGTCCGTTTCAAGGCAGCATTCCGGGTGCCACTGCACGGCCTGCACAAACGACTTGTGCGGCGCATAGATGGCCTCCACCAGCCCGTCCTCCGAAATGGCAGAAGGGAGCATTCCCGGCGCCAATGTCCGGATTCCCTGATGATGGAAGCTATTGACAGACAGCTTTTCGGCTTCCAGTAACGCATACAGCGGTGAGCTCTGCACCAGCGTCACCTTATGGGTATGGATATCTCTGGAAGCGGTCTGCTTGTGGTTTTCCGCATTTGGGCTTGCAAACTGTGCAGGAAGGTCCTGGTACAGCGTACCGCCCATCACGGCGTTAATAAACTGCAGCCCGCGGCAGATGCCAAACACCGGCAGATCAATACTCATGGCTTTCTGGAACAGCTTCTTTTCCAGAATGTCTCGCATGGAACATACTTCACCGCATTTTTCGTCTTTCTCTTCTCCATAAAGAGCGGGATCCACATCCTGCCCGCCGGTTAAGAGCAAGCCGTCGATGACACGAAACAGCCTTTCAATGTCCGTGTCGTCTGCATTCAATGGCAAAATGACGGGGACGCCCCCTGCCTGCGCAATGCCGTCCATATAGCCAGGCAGCATCCAAATGCTGCTCTTTTGTACATCGTATAACGGCGTGATACCTATGACCGGTTTCATCGTATGGTTGTTCCTCGCTTATTTCACATTGGGCAAATGCCTTAAAACAGTATAGCAGATTTTTTGGCGTGTGCCACAGGAAATACACACTTAAAACGCATGGAATACTTTACCACATGCCTGTTTCATTTGCAGCTACACACTCTGCCTGTATACGCTTCCAGCCAACTCCATGAGCGCCGCGCGGTTCAGGATGCGGTAGCCGCCGGGCTCACGGACAATAAAGCCGCTTTCCAGGAATTCATGGAACACGCGCAGCAGATGCCGGTAGCTTGTACCCAGATATTCCGAAAGTGCCCCGAGGTGCTCCTGAAAGGTTCCATTCTCTTCCATATACAGAAGATAACCCGCCAAGCGCGAAGGCAGCGGATAGAGCATGTTGACGGCATACGTAGACGAGCAGTTATCCAGTTTTTTCGCAAGCTCAATGCTAATGAGCCTTAAAAACACCGGATCTTTGAGCATGGTGTCCCTACAGTAGGCCATGGGGACTCCAAGGCAATACGCCTTGGTCGTGACCTGTACAGAGTTGCGGGCAATACCATCCGTGCAAAGCTCAAGATCGCCTATGAGTTCCATCGCTTCAATAAAGGCGACAAGCAGCGTTTTTCCGTTCTCCAGAGTCAGAAATATCTTCGCCTTTCCTTCCATCAGCAGAAGCAAGTAGGGCATAGGTTCACCGTACGTGCACAGGCTTTCCTCCCGCGCGAAGGAAAACAGTTCAAACGGGTACTCCGCGAGGAAACGAAAGGATTCCTGCCTGTCTTGCAGCAATTTGTTTTTAAAATATTGTAGCTTATTTGCATCTTTTACTCTTTGCATGCCAGTTTCCTCCAATTTCCTTCCTTTAGTATGACACATGTCATACCCGGGGGCAATGCATGTAGGATATGCTTTTTATAAAAGGGGGCTACGACCATGGCGAAATTTCTTTCCATACTCAGCGGTATTCTGATATCCGTCATGCTGCTCTTTAACGGACAGCTTTCCGAAGCGTACGGCAACGCGCTGGCGACGGCGTTGATCCACGCGATTGGCCTTGTGGGCATAGGCGCGTGGCTTATACTAAAACAACAAAGCCTGAAGCATACCTTGAATGAGCCCTGGCATTTGTACATGGGCGGCGTAATCGGGGTCGCCACCGTGATGCTGAGCAACCTGACGTTTTTGCACCTGGGCATGTCCCTGACGCTGGTTTTAAGCCTGCTGGGGCAGGTTGTGACTTCGCTTGTGATTGATGCGGCGGGGCTTCTCGGCGCGAAAAAAGTGCGGTTTGAAAAAAAGAAACTGGTTGGCATGGGCCTTGTCGCGGCGGGCGCAGCAGTGATGCTGCTATTTTAGGAGGAGCGCATGTATATTTTTCTTGGCATACTCGCGGGGGCGACAATCGTCGTTGCCCGCATGTGCAACGCCGGGTTAGGAGAGCGCATCGGCAATTACAAAAGCACGTTCTATAACTATGTCACAGGTCTACTGGGTTCGGCGCTGCTGTTTTTTATCATCGATGGAGTACTCCCCGGCGGCATTGTGCAGCCAATCAATATCGTTATGTATTTCGGCGGCCTTATTGGCATTGTGAGCATGTTCATCTCCAACTACATCACGCCAAAGATGTCCGCTTATGTATTGACGCTGCTGGTATTTATAAGCCAGCTCGCGTCCGGCATTGCGATTGACGCGCTGATGGGGTACGGCGTTTCCATAGGAAAAGTGGCGGGCGGCATACTGGTGCTGCTGGGGCTTTTGTACAACCAGAACGCGGATAGAAAAGCGAAGCAGGCGCATGCCGAGCCGGAGGGCGCAAGTATAGAAGAAAATTAGCGCTTCTTTTATACGTACTTACATAAGCAGGGAGCTCCGCCGCCTTGCGAACGGAAGTAATGAAAGTGCAAACAATATAAATACGTCCGATTTGACGACATGTGCGTCAAATCGGACTCCTTGTGTGCAGGGCTGCCACGTCAGGCCTGCACGGAAAAACTCGAAAAAGTGGCTTGCGCCACTTTTTCGACATTTATTCTTCCCAAAGCTTTTCTTTATAAACGCCCTGATCCTTCAAAGCGCGGATGGCGGCGCGGACGGCGGGCATATCTTCCTTATAGGTAACGCCGAACCATGCGTCCTCGCTTTTGAGCATTTTTACCGTTGCCTTTTTAGCGGAAATCAGATCGTGCACCGCCGTGGGCAGCAGGTACTCGCATTTCAACGGATTTTCCTGCAATCCCTTTTCTAAAAACGGCGGGAAACCCGCAGAAAGGCTGTCAAACAGGCTTGTGTCGAACCCCCAGAGGTTCATGGAAACCGG
>JAEYHP010000176.1 GCA_023409435.1 Bacillota bacterium
GGCCGGGTTCCCCTCCCCCCCGGGCACGCAAGGTGTCCCATCTGACGCGTATGTCGTCAGATGGAACTTATTTATATGGTTGCTTCTAAATATCTTAGCTTTGCAGGGCGGCGGAGCGCCCTGCTATGATAACTACGCTGTGTTGGAGGGCTCACTTCGCCGCCAGCGCCGCCAGCGTGATGTAATTGTATGGCTGGTTGAAATGCGGCAGGAAGAAGATGTCGAGAAGTTTCAGCTTGTCGATGGTCACTCCCTCCTCGATGGCGAGTGAGAACATGTGGATACCCATGGAGATATCGTATGTGGATGCCATCTGCGCGCCGAGAACCCGGCGCGTATTTTTATCGTATACGATGCGCAGCTTCACGGGCGCGTTTTCCGCTTTAACGAACGGGGGCTTCTGCAGATCCTCATACTGGGTATAAGCTGCGTCAAAACCCGCTCTTTTGGCGGCGGCCAGGCTGAAGCCGGTGGATACCATGTTGTAGCCGAATATGTGGATGCCGTTGGAGCCCTGTACGCCGGAGGATTCCATATGTGTGCCGCAGGCGTTGTGGGCGGCGATGATACCGCTTCTTACGGCGTTGGTGGCAAGCGCGACGTAGTTGCAGCCCTGGAGGGCGTTGTTGTATACGGCCGCGCAATCGCCTATGGCATAAACGTCCTGCATGCTGGCCCGCTGCCTGCGGTCCACCAGGTACGCGCCGTTGGGTATGGTGGCCAATTTTTCACGCCCTAAAATGCTGTTGGGCACAAAGCCGATGCAAAGCACCACCATATCCACGGCGTATTCGCCTTTATCGGTAGATATCGCGGATACGGCCTCCACGCCCTTTACGGCGGTGACGGTTTCGTTAAAGTGCAGTTCCACGCCGTTCTTTTCAAGCACATGATCCATATCGTGAGAGAACCAGTCGTCATAATAGCTGGTGAGGCATCCTTCGGCCACGTCAAAGAGCAGGGCGTGCCTGCCGCGGCGCTGTATGGCTTCCGCGATTTCCACGCCGATATAGCCCGCGCCGACGACGGCGACGGTGCCGATGTGCTCGGATTCGAGCGCGCGGTCAATGCGCATGCCGTCCTGGTACAGCTTGACGGACTGTACGTTGGGCAAATTAAGCCCCTCGATGCGGGGAAGTATGGGCAGGGAACCTGTGGCTAGTATCAGCTTGTCATACGGTTCGGCGATTTCCTTGCCTTCCTTATCCACGGCGTGGACGGTTTTTTGTTCAAAATCGATCTGCGTGACCTCGGTCTCCATGTGGACCTTGGCGTTTCGCGCGCGGAACTTTTCCGCGGAGCAGTAGAACAGGCTTTCCGGGTCGTCGATCTGCCGCCCCACCCAAAGCGCCGTACCGCATCCAAGGTAGCTGATGTTGGAGTTGCGGTCAAACAGCGTAAGCTGCGCTTCCGGATAATTATCCAGTATGGTGTTGGCGGCGGCGGTCCCCGCGTGGTTTGCGCCGATGATTACGATCTTCGTCATGGCCAGTAAGCTCCTTCAAGTGATTATCATTCTAGTCTGGCTTGTTTGCTGGCGTCTATCGCCACAAAAGTTTGTGATCTCCTTAACAATAAGATACCACGCCCCATACGTTTGTAACGCAGTGCCGCCGCCCATGTTAAAAAAATTACAGACTTTTCTTTTATTACCACTGTATGAACGGCCTCCCGCAAAACGTACCGAATTCCGGCAAGGCGGCGTAGTATGGGTTAGAAGCATTGACAACCTTTCCGGCGTAGATGATAATATTGGAATGAAAACGCTGGGAATACTCTAGATCATCACCCTTCTAAGGGGCGTGGGGGTTTGCGGCAGGGCTTCCCTATGGGAAGGCCCCTGCTTTCAATCCGATTTGGACGATTGGTTGTGCAGCGTTAAGCTGCACATCATTCCTTGCCGAATACCCGAATGTGTCATTCGGGTGCATGTGCGTCAAATCGGTGGAAAAAATGCCGCTAGCAGAGGCATTTTAACCCGCAGAAAACCCGTCGATAAAGTCCACAGGACTTATCGACGGTCTGCAATACTTGCATTTTAAAAGCGTAAAGGAGCGTGTACATATGGAAGAGCTGCGATCCAAGAACTTTATTGAGGAAGCCATCGAGCAGGATCTGCAGCAGCAGCGGGCGACGCACATTCAGACCCGGTTTCCGCCCGAACCCAACGGCTACCTGCATATTGGCCATGCCAAGGCTTTGTATATCGATTTTTCCATGGCGGAGCAGTACGGCGGCAAGTGCAACCTAAGGTATGACGACACCAACCCCACCAAAGAGGATGAGGAATATGTGGACGCCATACAGGAGGATATCCGCTGGCTGGGCTTTAAATGGGCCAACGTGTTCTACGGCTCGGATTATTTTGATACCTGCTACGAGCTTGCGGTTAAGCTCATAAAAAAAGGCGTCGCCTACGTGTGCGATCTCTCCAAGGACGAAATGCGCGAATACCGCGGCACGTTGACCGAGCCCGGCAAAAACTCCCCCTACCGGGACCGCAGCGTGGAGGAGAACCTCGACCTGTTTGCGCGCATGAAAAACGGCGAGTTTCCGGACGGCACCCGCACGCTGCGCGCAAAAATCGACATGTCCTCCCCCAACGTCATCATGCGCGATCCCGCCATGTACCGCATCATCCACATGGCGCACCACCACACGGGAGACAGATGGTGCATCTACCCCATGTACGATTTCGCGCACCCCATACAGGACGCCATAGAGGGCGTGACGCATTCGCTCTGTTCCCTTGAATATGAAATCCACCGCCCGCTTTACGACTGGGTGGTGGAGCAGTGTGAATTCGATCCCAAGCCCAGGCAAATTGAGTTTGCGCGGTTGAACCTCACCAACACCATCATGTCCAAGCGGTATTTAAGAAGGTTGGTGGAGGAAGGGCGTGTTTCCGGCTGGGACGATCCCAGGATGCCTACCCTCTGCGGACTAAGGCGCCGCGGCTACACGCCCGAGGCCATACGGGATTTTTTGAACCGTGTGGGCGTCGCCAAAGCGGATTCTGTGGTGGAAACCGCCATGCTGGAACATTGCGTGCGCGAGCACCTCAACGAGATTGCCCCGCGCATGATGGCGGTGCTTGACCCTGTGAAGCTGATAATTGAAAACTGGCCGGAAGGAAAAGCGGAAGAAATCGAGATCGAAAACCACCCTAATGTCCCCGAAATGGGTACGCGCAAGGTTCTGTTCGGGCGAGAGCTGTACATTGAGCGGGAGGATTTCATGGTGGACCCGCCCAAGAAGTATTTCCGGCTCCAGCCGGACGGCGAGGTACGTTTAAAATCCGCCTATATCGTCAAATGCACAGGCTATGAAACGGACGACGCGGGCAACATCACGCTGATTAAGTGCAGCTACGACCCGGAGAGCAAGTCCGGCGAAGGCACCCGCAAGGTGAAAGGCACGCTGCATTGGGTGAACGTGCAGGACGCTGTTCCCGCCGAAGTCCGTCTTTACGAAGCTTTAATCACCGATGACGTGGTGGATAAGGACGATTTTATTGAAAAGCTGAACCCCAACAGCCTCACCACCATCCGCGCATACGTGGAGCCTGCGCTTGCAAGCGAAAAGCCGGGCGACAAATCCCAATTCATGCGCATGGGCTATTTCTGTGCGGATCTCAGCCATACGCAGGAGAAGCCCGCATTTAACCGGGTAGTGGAGTTGCGCGATAGTTGGAAAGGGTAAGACGTTGGAGCTTTGCCCCAGCGCTCCACAGTTTGCAATGGTCGTGCCGCGTTGCGGCAAGGCCGCGCCTTGCACTCCCTTGCTTACTGGGCTTACGCCGCGCTGTGTCCGCCACAGGCGGCGCGCGGCTCCGCCCCACCAAAGGGATACATCCCTTTGGAATCCCATCTTTATATACGCTTTCTTCTGCTTCTTGCACCCGAATGGTACATTCGGGTATCCTCTAAGGATTGATGTACATGCCTACGGCCTGCACAACCGATCTTTCGCGGAAAGAAAAGAAGATCGTTCCCCATCGTTCTTCTATCATCAAAAGGAGTCATGATATATGTCAGTACGCACCCGCTTCGCCCCGAGCCCCACGGGGTACATGCATATCGGCAACCTGCGCTCGGCTCTTTACGCCTACCTGTTCGCCCGCAAAAACAAGGGCACATTCCTGCTGCGCATCGAGGATACGGACCAGGAGCGCTATGTGGAAGGCGCGGTGGAAGTGATATACGAAACGCTCCAATCCGTGGGCATGGATTGGGACGAAGGCCCGGACAAGGGCGGTGATTACGGCCCATATGTGCAGAGCGAGCGCAAGATGCTCTATTTGCCGTATGCGGAGCAGCTTATTGAAAGCGGACATGCCTACCGCTGCTTCTGCACAAAGGAAGAGCTGGAGGAGCGCCGGGCGGAGGCTTCCGCGCGCGGGGAAACGTTCAAGTACGATAAGCACTGCCAGCATTTAAGCAAGGACGAAATACAGGCAAAACAGGATGCAGGCGTTCCCTGCGTGATCCGCCAGAACGTGCCGGAGGAAGGCACCACCACGTTCCACGACCTGCTGTTTGGCAGCATCACGGTGGAGAACAGCACCCTCGATGATAACGTGCTGATTAAGGCCGACGGCATGCCCACCTACAACTTTGCGAACGTCGTGGACGACCACCTGATGGCGATTACCCACGTGATGCGCGGCATGGAATACCTCTCCTCCGCGCCGAAGTATGATTTGCTGTATCAGGCGTTCGGGTGGGAGATTCCGCAGTATATCCATATGCCGCCCATCATGAAGGACGCGCAGCATAAGCTCTCTAAGCGCACGGGCGATGCTTCCTTCCAGGGCCTTATCGCAAAAGGGTACTTAAAAGAAGCCGTGCTCAACTACATCGTTCTTTTGGGCTGGAACCCCGGGGACGACCGGGAGAAGTTCACGCTTGATGAACTCATCGACGCGTTTGATATTTCCGGCATGAGCAAGTCCCCCGCCATATTCGACCCCATGAAGCTGACGTGGCTCAACGCGGAATATATCCGCGCGCTGACGCCGGAAGAATTTACGTCTTATGCTGCGCCGTATTATAAAGAAGCAGGCATCGGCCATATGGATACAAGCGTGCTCTGCCGCATTTTGCAGCCGCGAACGGAGACGTTTGCCCAAATCCCGCCCATGGTGGATTTCTTTACGGCATTGGATGAAAGCTACGACGCCGAGCTCTTTACCAACAAAAAGAGCAAGACGGATTCCGAAGTTTCAAAATCCGTATTGGATATGGTGATCCCCGCGCTCGAAGCACTGCCCGAATGGACGGAGAAGGTGCTGCATTCCTTGCTCATCGGCATGGCGGAGCAAAAGGGCATGAAGAACGGTACGCTCCTCTGGCCCGTACGCATCGCGCTTGCGGGCAAGCTTGTGACCCCTGGCGGCGCTATCGAGATCGCGTACCTCTTAGGCCGGGAAGAAGCCATGCGGCGGCTTGCAGTTGGGAGAAAGAAGCTCGGGTAAATCTTTATAAAACTGTCGCCGTGGTGGTGTGGACCGTCGGAAGGCCTCGGGTACTAGGCCTGCGGGCTATCGTAAAGTTTATTATATCGGTGCCCCGTTCTTAAGAAAGGGGTGTGGGGAAACGTAGTTTCCCCACATTAAAAAAACAAACGTCGGCGCGCTTACGCGCCGATACCTTGAAACCTTAAGCAGGTTTATGGATACTCTGGGCTCCGCTTTTCAAGCGGAGCCTTTCTTTTTTGCCCCTGTCTAAAACGCCGGATAACTGTGCATACTTCACACATACCATGCACAGGAGGCGTATATGCGTATCATCAGGCCGGTTACCGTGCTGTTTTCCATTTTACTGATATTGTTCTTTTACCATGAGGCGGTCGATCCGTCTCTGCTTAATGCCGTACCTGCCGTACAGGAGGCGATGCTGCATAAGGACAACGCGCCCGAAGTATTGCGGCTGCATATTTTAGCCAACAGCGACAGCGCGGAGGACCAGCGCGTAAAGCTTCTGGTCCGGGACGCGCTGATTAAAGAATTCGCTCCAGCGGGCTCTTTGAAAGAAGCCGAGGAGGTGCTTTTAGACGATGGCGGCGGGGTGCTGGAGACTGTGAACCGCGTTTTAAAAGAGCAGGGCTGTGGCTATGGCGCGCAGCTTCGTTTGGGCGTTATGGAATTTCCGGAAAAACAGTACGGAGATATGACCTACCCTGCCGGAAAATACGAGGCGTTGCGGGTGGAGCTTGGGAACGCCGCGGGTCAGAACTGGTGGTGCGTGCTCTTCCCTCCCCTGTGCCTTGTGGATATCGGCGTGGAGGACATTCCAAATAGCGACGAGCTGGTGTTTGAAAGCGACATCGCCAGGCTTATCGAGCAATGGAAGAAAGAGCAGGCGGCCAGTTAAACTGGGTAGTTTCTCCCGCATTGCCCCTTCTTTAAACTGGGTTATTTTGTCTGGTGCGGCATACAATGAAGCAGCACGTTTAGGAGGGATGCAAATGGCTGAACAGGTCTGTATTACCCCTGCGCAGGTGGAATTATCCAACACGTTACGAAGGCTATGGATAGAACACGTATTGTGGACCAGGATGTTTATTCAGAGTACGCTTAATAGCTCGGGTGATGTGCAGGAAGTCACCAACCGCCTTCTGCAAAACCCCGCCGATTTTGCGGCCGCGCTTACCCCACTTTACGGGGAGACTGCCGCCGGAAGATTTGAAGCGTTTTTCCGGGACCATCTTCTCATTGCGGCCGCTCTGGTAAACGCGGCGAAGGCGGGAGATATGGCCGCGTACAATGAACAGCGAACAAGATGGTATGAAAACGCCGACGACATCGCAAATTATCTTGTGCAAATCAATCCCAATTGGAGCGAGAGGGACTGGCAGAGCATGATGTATGATCACCTCTATATGACGGAACTGGAGGCCATGCAGATCGCCGGAAGAGAGTATGCACAGAGTATCCGGCAATTTGACCAAATTCAACAGCAGGCGCTGCAAATGGCCGATGAGATGGCTCGCGGAATTATCGCGCAATTCCCTGCAAGATTCCGCTGACGGCATAAATCAATCATATTTGAGCAATATCGAAAAGAGTGAGTTCTTGACGGAACCAGCGGTATGTTGGCGCAAGCCTTGACAAGCGAACCGCAGTTCTGTACAATAAGGGACATCAAAATTGAATATCCACCGCTGGGGGCGCTGGCAACTGCCGGCTGAGAGAGACCCTTAGAACCTGTTTAGGTAATCCTAACGTAGGGAAGCGGAGCTTGAGGCTTTAATACCGATTGCCCGTTTCTTTTATTTGAGACGGGCAATTTTTTATCCAAAAAGAGGATAAGGAATTGGCACCTTGCGCAGCGGCTGGAGAGAAAGGGGAAACAAATGGAATTCACACTGTTCTCGGCTCTGGGGGAAATGTCCCCGCTCGCGTGGGTGGCGTTTGCGGCAGCGGCGGTGCTCGTCGCCGTGTTTATCGTGCTGCTCACGCGCGCGCAGCGGCAGGCGCCCGCTGTGGGCAAAGAAGATACGACCCGCGTGCTCGTTTACGGCGCGCTGGCCGTGGCGCTTTCGTTCTTTTTATCCTATCTGCGGCTGTTCCGCATGCCGCAGGGCGGCTCGCTCACGGTTTGCAGCCTTTTGCCCGTGGTGTTTTACGCCAACCGCTTCGGCACGCGCAACGGCTTGATCGCGGGCCTGGCGCTGGGGCTTTTGCAGCTTTTGCAGGACGCCTATGTCATACACTGGGCGCAGTTGCTGCTTGATTACCCGCTGGCGTTCATGATGTTCGGCCTTGCGGGACTGTTCCCCAAGAGCATCAGCACGGGCCTGATCGTGGGCGGCATCGGCAGGATCATTGCCTCCACCATCTCCGGCGGCATTTTCTTTGCGGAATACGCCTGGGAAGGCTGGAACCCCTGGGCCTATTCCATCGCGTACAACGTGATTGCGCTCGGCCCCGACGTGGTGCTGTGCATCATCGTAGCGGCGCTGCCGCCGGTCAAGCGCGCAATGGAGCGTGCGTTACCACGGGCTTCACAAGCATAGATTGGTTACAACAAAGGGCCTCTGCCTGAGCTGGCAGAGGTCCTTTCACTGCCACTGACATGTTCAGCCGTCATGCGGGTTGGGCAGGCTGCCGTGCGTCACCATGACGTCCTCGTCTACCGGGAGCCGACCGTTTTCGTCCGTTATCAGCACATTGCCGCTTTTCACGATCTGGTCACGGCCAACCGTCTTTAAGTTCCGTGGTTTTCTGTTCTGCATTTCGCTAGCCTCCTTTTGCGGCTAGTATGCGCGAAAAGCGCGTTGGGATTGTATGCTGATATTCATGCTATACTGGAGACAGCCGCAGGGTATCGGCCGGAAAGGAGCGGAAAAGGATTTGAGAAATATCTCTACGATAGAATTTCATAGGGGAAGCAAAGAAGAATTACTGCCTAATTTTGCGTCCGACTTTCCGTACATTGCTTCCCTTGTTGAATTTGATACCTATATGGGACGTTTCGTGCCATGGCACTGGCATAAAGCGGTGGAACTTTTTTATATAGAAAGCGGCGTATTGGAGTACTGTACACCAAAAGAAAAAATGGTATTTCCGGCAGGCTCCGGCGGAATGGTCAATTCGAATGTGCTTCATATGACAAGGCCGCAGGCAAAAGGAACTATTCAACTTGAGCATATTTTTGATACTTGCTTCATAGCCGGAGAACAGGGAAGCCGGATTGAACAAAGATACATTACGCCGATTATTACGGCTCCACAGGTGGAAATCATAGCATTTTATCCTGATAATCCTGCGCAGGCCCAGTTACTAAATACAATTCGTGAATCTTTTACCCTTTCCGAACATGCTTTTGGATATGAAATCAAGCTGCGGGCGGCATTATCCGACATATGGTTTCAGCTCCTTACCATGTCGCTCCCTTTGTTGAAAGAGAAGGGAGCTTATGACAAAACAAATGACAAGATAAAATCGATGATGATCTATATCCACGAGCATTACGCGGAAAAAATTTCAATCGAGGAGATTGCCGCAGTCGCTTTCTCCAGTGAACGTGAGTGCTTCCGGATATTTCACGATTGCCTGCACATGACGCCCATGGAATACATTCAAAGCTACCGGCTGCAAATGGCGTGCCATATGCTGGCGAAAAGCGGGGAAACGATTACGCTGATTGGCCATGCCTGCGGGTTGGGAAGCAGCAGCTACTTCGGGAAGGTGTTTCGGGAGGCCATCGGTTGTACGCCCATGGAATATCGCCGCAAATGGCAGGATATTGATAGATAAAGGCGGAAACAAGATATTTATTGCTATAAAATTGCACTATCATGATATCCGTAGGTGATAGGGCAATCTGAAATTCATTGCAGTCACCGCAGCATCACTGTTTAAAATGGAGGGCATGCAATGATCAAGCTGAATATCTTAAAGAATCTGGAAGGGTTTTTACAGACGGTAAACGAGTGCAGCGGAGTGGTCAACCTGCTGCATCCGGGCGGAGGGAAAGAAAATATCAACAAACAGTATGGGATTCAGAATCAATTGCTGCAAAAGTACAGAGAAAATGATGATTACCTGCAGCTGTCGCTGAATATTCCAACCCCCAAAGATTATATGCGCATTGTATATTTTGCGATTGGGGACTGCTGACCGTTTTTTAAAACCTATATCAAGGGCCTCCTGCCGTAGTCTTCTACCCTACGACAGGAGGCCATTTATTATTTATTTACTGTTGTTATACGGCTACGATATTCACCACGTTCTTGACGACGATGACCTTCTTTACCGTCTTGCCTTCGAGAAGCGGCGCGATTTCCGGATGCGCCTGTGCCGCAGCCTCCACTTCTTCCTTAGGCGCGTCGGCAGCCGCCATCATGCGGGCGCGGACCTTGCCGTTGATCTGTATGGCAAGCTCGATACTGTCCTCAATAAGAGTGCTTTCGTCCCACTTGGGCCAGGGCGTGGCGTAGAGGGGGCCATAGCCCAAACTCTCGTTCATTTCTTCCGCAATGTGCGGGGCCACGGGCGAGAGTATGGTCAAAAGCGTGTGCAGCTCGTCTTTCGTGATGGTTCCTTTCGCGTAGAAGTCGTTCACCAGCGCCATCATGGCGGCGATGGCGGTGTTGTACTTCATGCGCTCATAATCTTCCGTCACCTTTTTGATGCAGGCGTGAACCTTAGAGCGCATATCGACGGTCTCACCCGTGCCCTCCAGCATTTCCTGCAAACGCCACACGCGGTCTAAAAACCTGCGGCAGCCGCGCGCGCCGGTGTTGCTCCAGGGGATGGGCTGGTCGAACGCGCCCATGAACATTTCATACAGGCGGAAGGTGTCCGCGCCCAGCTCATCCACGATCTCGTCCGGGTTGATGACGTTGCCGCGGGATTTACTCATCTTTTCCCCGTTCTCGCCCAGTATCATGCCGTGGCTGGTGCGCTTCTGGTACGGCTCGGACGTGGGCACCACGCCGATGTCGTAAAGGAACTTATGCCAGAACCGGGAATACAGCAAATGCAGCGTGGTATGCTCCATGCCGCCGTTGTACCAGTCCACCGGGGACCAGTAGCTGAGTTCCTCGGGATCTGCAAGGGCATTCTCATTGTGCGGGTCGATATAGCGCAGGAAATACCAGGACGAGCCCGCCCACTGGGGCATGGTGTCGGTCTCACGCGCGGCTTCCCCGCCGCACTTTGGGCAGGTGGTCTTGATCCAGTCCTTGGCGCGCGCAAGCGGGGAGGAGCCGTCCTCGCCCGGCATGTATTCTTCAATTTCCGGCAGCACGAGCGGAAGCTTGCTTTCCGGCAGGGGTACCCAGCCGCAATGGTCGCAGTGGACGAGCGGGATGGGCTCGCCCCAATAGCGCTGGCGGGAAAACACCCAGTCCCTGAGCTTGAAGTTGACCTTCTTTTCGCCCAGACCCTTTTCTACCAGCCAGTTGGCGATGGCGGGAATGGCCTCCTTCACCTCCATGCCGTTGAGGAAGCCGGAGTTGACAAGCTTGCCGCTTTCGGTATTGGTGTAGGCTTCTTCCTGCACGTTGCCGCCCGCCACAACCTCTACAATTGGGAGGTTGAACTTCTTGGCGAACGCCCAGTCGCGCTCATCGTGCGCGGGCACGGCCATAATTGCGCCCGTGCCGTAGCCCATGAGCACATAGTCCGAAATCCACACCGGGATCTGCGCGCCGGTCACGGGGTTGACGGCGGTAACGCCTTCTAGCGGCACGCCGGTCTTTTCCTTACTTAGCTCGCTGCGCTCAAAATCGGATTTCCGGGCTGCGGCGTCCTGATAGGCGCGCACGTCCGCAATGTTCGTGATCTTGTCCTTGAGCGTTTCCACAATGGGGTGCTCCGGGGAAACGACCATGTATGTCGCGCCGAATAGCGTATCCGGCCGCGTGGTGAACACGCGCAGGCCTTCCGGGAAGCCTTCGATCGCGAACGTGACCTCTGCGCCCTCGCTCCTGCCGATCCAGTTGCGCTGCTGAATTTTAACCTTTTCAATGAAATCCAGCTGGTCGAGATCGTCGATGAGCCGTTGCGCGTACTGCGTGATTTTGAGCATCCACTGGCTCTTGACCTTGCGGACAACCGCGCCGCCGCAGCGCTCGCATACGCCGTCCACCACTTCCTCGTTCGCAAGGCCGACCTTACAGGACGTACAGAAGTTGATGGGGATCTCCGCCTTGTACGCAAGCCCCTTTTCAAACAGCTTTAAGAAGATCCACTGCGTCCACTTGTAATAGTTCGGGTCGGTGGTGTTCACCTCGCGGGACCAATCGAACGAGAACCCAAGGCGCTTTAACTGCGAACGGAAATGGTCCACGTTGTTCTTCGTTACAATCGCGGGGTGGATGCCCGTCTTTATGGCATAGTTTTCGGTGGGCAGGCCGAACGCGTCCCAGCCGATGGGATAGAGCACGTTATATCCTTCCATCCTGCGCTTGCGGCAGATGATATCGATAGCCGTGTTGCTGCGCGGGTGGCCTACGTGCAGGCCCATGCCTGAGGGATACGGGAACTCGATCAGCCCGTAAAACTTGGGTTTTGCGTGGGAGGCTTCCGCTTCAAAGCAGTGCGCGTCCTCCCATTTTTGCTGCCATTTCGGCTCGATTGCGCCGGGATCGTACCTGTCCGCCATGTTGTGTTCTGTCCCTCCGTTTTCTATCTCTAACCTAAGCATTGCCATAAAAAAAGCCTTGTCTCAATGGGCGTAAAGAGACGAGGCGTGTTCGTGGTACCACTCTTTTTCGCGGCGTAAGGCTAAAAACCCAACAGCCGCCTTTTTCCCCGCATCATGGGGTAACGCCGCGCTTATGCCGCAAAACGGTTTACGCGGATGCTCCGTGGCGAGTGCGTTCTTTTCCCGCCGCCGCCCTTTCAGCTAATAGGCGGCTCTCTTTGGGACGGTATTAAAAAACGGCTCCACTTCTACGCAAGGTATGTCCGGAAAGGCAAGCCTTTCGCGTATGCCGCTATTTTAGCCGTTTTGCATGGTATTGTCAATGGCGGGCGGGATGAAGGAAGGCGCCGGGCCACTTTTCTTGGAAGCTTCCCAAAACTCCATCATGTGTGTAAAAGCTTCTTCCGCAGACATTGTACCTCCTACAAGGCCGATATTGATTGGGGTATAGCCCAAAGTAGATTGGCATCCGCTACAATTTGCTGGCCAATAGGACGTTGCTCCAGATAAGTCCCCAGATGATGAATTTCCACAGAAATAAGCGCTTGGCCAAATTCGTAGATAAGTTCGATGTTGGAAACGGTATCCCAACGGATAAATCCAGCAGGAGCAGCAGAACTGGTATCTGTAAACCCCTCGGATGTAAGGGTCAGCAGGACGGCGCTTTTCTTTTGAATCATAAATACGGCGGCTGCGCCGAACAAAAGCGTACCAAGTACGCCAACGACCACGGAACGTGGCATTACGATAATGGATCCGGCAGTAAAGATAAGGGCAAGAACAAAATACAGATAACGCTTTAGGTTGGAACGCTCCACCTGAATTTCTTTCATCTTGGTCTCCCCGTCTGGTTTTACTTAATTATGCAGATATCATTTTGATCACTTGAGTAACTGAAAGCCGAACCTTTACGTATGCCAAAACTTTAGATGTTTTGCGCGTTGTTGTCAATGGCGGGGTGGGGTTAAGGAAAACCATGTGCCGCCTTTCCGGGAGGCCGACCGAAACTCCATCATATGCGAGAGGATATCTTCCGGGCGCATAGTGGTACCTGTTAGGTCGATATTGATTGGCTCGTTGCCCCGGTTCAGGCGGCTTTCGGCCATGTTCCTTTTAAAAGGGGAAAGCGTTTCCAAATAGGCCTCAGTATCATGCAAGTGGACCGTAATAGACGGTTGCCCCATGAAGTCGATGACCGCCATATCGGAAACCAGTTCCCAGGGAATAAACCCGGCCGAGACGACAGAGCTGTTATCTATGAAGCCTTTTAACGTGAGCGTAAGTAGAGGCCGCCCAAACGCGAACCAGACCAGTGCAACAGCGACCAGTTCGAAGAGCAGCATGCCGGCAACGTCAGAGCCTGCCGTTCTATGGGAAGCAAGGTAAAGTACGGACGCGTCCGCCATAATAAGTATTAGCAGAATGTACAGATAGCGCGTTATGCCTGAACGCTTGACCTGAAATTTCTTCTGTGGATATTTTTCGTAAAATTTTCTCAGGTTTTGTATGTAGCCATCAACTTCGTAAATCGTACCCTCCGGATTGCGCATGAGGTAATCGTCCAGATACTCCTGCATGAAGTCGAACACGGCTTGCGGTTCATAACCTTCCGGGACAATCAGATCAATGGGCGTGTAAGGCATAGGCTGGTTATGCTGCAATGCTTGCTGTGCCTCGGGGGAAATACAGGCTGTATGCGTAGCAGGATTGTAGATGTGTGCCGTGATGATGCGCCCTCCTGCAAAGGAGATATCCTTTACCTTGCCCCAGGGCACGAAGCCAATGTACTTGGCTGAATTGCTATAGTCTACAAATCCATCTTCTTTTAGCGTGATTGGAGGCCGAAGATATTTGTATACCGCAAGGACAAGGCCCGCGCCAAACGCGAGTGATGCAATACATAATGGCATTTTGAAATTGGTGAGAATCGTCGCGTATACGAGTGCCCCTGTCATTGATAAGACAATAATTACAAAAGCCAAGTTGTACCGCGACATCCACAAGAATGAGTATCTGGAGTTAATGGCACACTCCTCCCGAAAAACGCGCTTTCTCATTTGCTCTTGCCTTTCATTTTATTGATGGGCAAAATTGGCCTATATCGCCGGTATCCTGCTTTCACACGGAACCGTCGTGTTGCATTTTGCACAGCCGTATCGGGGCGTGAAGAGGGGTAGGACTTCATTGTCGATATAATCCCCGCAAAGCCGGTTGTCCTTTCCCGCAGGCGAGATGGCCTTTGGCGGGCAGCGGCGAATGCATGCGCCACATTTGCCTTTTGTTAAAAATGGGCAGTACTCGTAATAGCTCTGGTAGGGGCGTTCGGTTGCGGGTAGTTCTATCGTTGTGATGACGCTGCCTATTCTCCCCGCCGTGCCCTTTTTCGTGATGAGAGAACGGGAGAGGGAAAACGTGCCCAGACCCGCCACAAATGCCGCATGCCGTTCAGACCAATTGGAAACACGGGATACGACATGAAAGTGGGAATCAAGCGCAGGGGCCATGGCCTGTGCGCCGTTCGCTTCGAGATAGGCAATCAAAAATCTCCGCACGGCGCTGTTGAATGCTTCTCCATCTATACGCGCACTGGCCCATTCTTCGGAGGGCAGGCCGGGTTGACGGTTGCTCTTTCTAACGTCCTCCGTAAACGGCAGAAAGTAAGAAATGACGGTGCGCGCGCCGGGCAGCCAGATATCGGGCGTGAGGAACCGCTCGCCGATGATATCCGGGTTTTTGAACGCCGCAAAATATGCGTCGTCCGCTGCGGCAAAGCCGACGAGAGGCGCATCATACATGCGCATATTGCCGTGTGCAGGCATGGCGTTGCCTGTGTCGGATGTTACAAATGCGGTAAGCGCCGCTTCAATGGACTGCGCGGTGATAGTCTGCACCATATATTCCTCCTTGTGGAAGTACTGTCATTGTAATCCTTGCACTTTGATGCAGTCAACACCGCAATCGGTACACCGGAAAAGCAGATGTATTGCGTTTTTCTCCTATATACCATACGATAGATACCTCAAGAAAAACCAAAAGGAGTGCTATGCAATCTATTAAAACGAATACACTGATTGAACAGCAGATGGCCGATATCAAAGCCCTGCATAAAGCGTGTACAGCAGAAGATGGATTGACCGCAATACTTTCGCTCGACTCTAGTATTAATTGCGATCCCACGTTGCCCGCATTCTATTTGCAGTATGAAGAGAGTAGGCTCGTTAGCTTCCTGATGATATTCATGCCCGTCCCGTCTGAGGCGGAGCTGATCGCAATGACGCTCCCGTCCCATCGCGGGCAGGGTCATTTTTTGACGCTGCTGCGCGAAGCGTCGCGGGAACTGATGCAAAGGGGGCTATCGGAGGCGCTTATTCAGTGTGAGCCGCAGAGCAAGGCGGGGGTAGCGGCACTCAAACATCTTGGTGGGGAATACGAGTTTTCTGAATATACCATGTACTGCCCACTTAAACAAGGGGATGCGCCGGAAAGCGCGCTATCGCTCAAGCCCGCCAGCCCGGACGACTTGGAGACATTGAGCGTACTTGCCGGAGAAATCTTTCAGGAAGATGCTTCCATCTTCCGCTCTTGGTTTGGCAAAAGCTTCGCCTCGAATGAAATCTCCGTACTGGAAGCATGGCGGGGCGGCCGCCGTATTGGGCTCTGCCGTGTGGTATGGAGCGATACGCCGCCCAACATCTGCACGTTTGGCATTCATCCGGCCTATCGCAAGCAGGGGTCTGGGGAGGAATTTTTGCAACTCGTGCTTAACCATATTGCCTCAAGGGGATATCCGGAGGCGGCGCTCGACGTCAACAGCGAGAACGGCGCGGCCTTCCGCCTGTATCAGCGCATGGGCTTTACAGTCCGCACGCAGGTGGATTACTACGCGCTGCCGCTTTTGCGGGAGTAGCCCCCCTTTGTAGACATTCCAACATCCGAGTCGTATAATGTAGGAAGCCATTTAAGGGAGGTTCTTTTTGCATGCTCCAGGGAAAGTCTCGCGTACACCTCGTTGGCATCGGCGGATGCAGCATGAACGGCCTTGCACAAATCCTGCGCGCGCGCGGCTACGACGTTAAGGGTTCCGACCGGGATAGTTCCCCGTTTACACAGAAGTTAATTGCGCTTGGCATTCCCGTATTTATCGGCCATAAGGCGGAGCAGGTGGGCGACGCCGAAGCGTTGATTTATTCCGCGGCAATCAAAAAGGATAATCCGGAGCGCGTTTACGCCCGCGAACACGGCATCCCCGAAATTGAACGAAGCGTGGCCTTGGGCGAGCTTTCCGAACAATATCCGGACGTGGTGGGTGTTGCGGGCTGCCATGGCAAGACCACCATCACCTCCATGCTGGCGAAAATTGCGCAGGTTGGGGCTTTGGACGCCACCGTCCATGTGGGCGGGGATGTGGACTTTCTTTCCGGCGGCACGCGTATCGGCCAGACCGGGCTGTTCATTACCGAAGCGTGCGAGTATGTGGAAAGCTTTTTGACATTGCAGCCCACCGTCGCCATCATCAACAACATCGACGACGACCATTTGGATTACTACAAGGATATTGAGCAAATCACCGAGGCGTTCCGCAAGTTCCTGCGCCTGCTGCCCGAAGACGGTCTGTTTTTAGGCTGTTCGGATGATGTACGCGTAAAGGCGTTGTTGGAGAACCCGCCCCAAAAGGTGAGAACCATCTCCTATGGTATGGCGGATGCGGACTATACTCCGGCGAATATCGAATTTGATGAGTTCGGTTCTTCTTCCTTTGACGTGATTTACAAGGGTGAAAATCTGGGCAGGATCGCTTTACAGATTCCCGGCAGGCACAATATTATAAACGCGCTTGCCGCCGCGGCCGTATCGCTTGTATTGGGCGAAAGCTTCTCCGATATCAGCGCGGGCTTGGCTGAGTACACCCTCACCCGCCGCCGCTTTGAGTTCTATGGCGAACGGGACGGCGTGAAAATCTATCACGATTACGCGCACCATCCTGCGGAGATCGCGGCGGTCTTAGACGGTGCGTCCCGCGTGCCGCACGGCAAGCTCTATTGCGTGTTCCAGTGCAATTCCTACACCCGCGCCAAGACGCTGTTTTTGCACGACGTAAACTGCTTTAAGCTTGCGGACGAAGTTCTCGTACCCGATATCTATCCCGGCCGCGAGGTGGACGACGGTTCCGTCCACGCGCGGGACATGGTGAACGCAATCAACGCGGCCGACCCCAGCAAGGCGCAGTACCTGGGCACGTTTGAAAATATCCGGGCGTATCTCGACGCAAACGCGAAACCAGGCGATCTTGTCTTGACCGTCGGCTCCGGTGACGTGTATAAGCAGACGAGGAAGCTGTTGTAAACAGAATCAACATAGGATGGATAGAAAAAATCGTAGGATTTTTATTGCAGCGCATCAGCAAGATGATGCGCTACAATCTGTCATTCTGAGCGAAGCGAAGAATCTTCATGAGGTGATAGGTTGTACTATGTATATATGTTGACTAATTGGAACAATAAAGTGCTGTACACCGGGGTAACCAATAATCTTGAGCGCCGGTTATTTGAACATAAAAATGAGCTCGTTGATGGTTTTACCAAACGATACAATGTTTATAAATTGGTGTACTTTGAATGTACTTCAGATATTAAGGCAGCGATAGCAAGGGAGAAACAAATAAAAGGTTGGACGAGACAAAAGAAAAACGAGTTGATTGAGAGTATGAATGCATTGTGGGTGGATTTGTCGGAAGACAGGGGGAAGGAAGATTCTTCGCTACGCTCAGAATGACAGGTGCTGGAGCCTTTGGGATTAGAATAATAAGTTATTAAGGGGCTGCTTTGTTTCTGAGCAGCCCCTTTACTGTATCTGCTGATTTAGGCCCTACCGCACCCGGAATATCGTCCTGCGGGCTTTGCCGGAGATCACGTCGTTCAGCCTGTTTTTGGCGTTCGCGATAATGACGGTGGTGCCCTGTTGGATGGGCTCCTTGATGAAGTCCAGCTTGGCGCGCGCGCCGTTTGCGCCAACGCGGCTCGCACCTACGCAGGAGGTCTGCAAAAACTCGATGCCGTCCAATACCTCCTGAATGTCCTTGCCCTCTACGGCCTCCACCAGCGTGGAAGGATCGGTGGGGTCGCGGTAGATGCCGTCCACCGAGGTGAGTATCACAAGGTACATCGAATGCACCAGCGTGCAGATGACGGACGCGGTTTCGTCGTTGTCCACGCACTCCACCACATGCTCGGTCTTTTCCCGCAGCAAATCGAGTTCCCAGCGGCGGTTTTCCTCGGAGGAAACGGGATCGTTATAGTTGATGATGGGGATGGCGTTCTGCACGGCGCAGCGGAGCAGAAAGCGCTTGATGTGCGTTCGCTTTTCCTCATCGTTAAAATGCGTGTGCTCCACAAGAAGCTGCCGCACGGAATAATGGGAAGGCACAAAGCGCCGGTATTCCTGCATCAGGATCGCCTGGCCCTGCGCGGCATAATCCGTCTTCACGTCTTCCTGGTCGCCGATCAATTCCCGGCCGCTGCGCTTGATATAATCCACGCGGCCGATCTCCACGGCGCCGGAACTGACCCAGATGATGCCGGGGCGCAGTTCCTTGCCAAGGCGGCTGAATATATTGTAATCGATATCGTTGTCCTCTTTGCTGATGAGCGCCATGGACCCGATTTTTCCGACGATCTCAAAATCAAATTTCGGCATTGTTTTCCTCCTGAAGGTGTACCCAATCCAGAACAGTATAGCACAGAATTATGTACGTACAACCTCCGCCGTATCAAACCCGGGGTAGATGACACGCATCAGCATCAGCCCATGCGCGGGCGCGGTAGGGCCCGCGTCTTGCCTAAGGCCTGAAGAAAGCGCCTTTTGCATGGCGTCGGGCGGCAAAGTCCCCTTGGCGGCAGCAAGCATGGTGCCCACGAGGATGCGCACCATGTTGTATAAAAAGCCGTTGCCTTCCACGTCGTAATACAGTAGCTCGCCTTCCCGCATCCATTCGGAGCGGTAGATTTCCCGCACGGTCTGCTCTATGGTGGTGTTGGCCGCCATAAACGCATGGAAATCATGGGAGCCCAGTACGTCCTTCGCCATTATGTGCAGCACGTCCTCATCCAATCTGCCATGAACGTGCAGAGCGGTATTCCGCAAAAATGCGCGGGCGTGGTCGCCTATCTGCAGCGTATAGCGGTACTGCTTGCGCTTGGCGGAAAACCGGGAGTGAAAATTCTCTTCCGCCTCTCCGGAATAGCGGATGCGGATGTCCCGCGGCAGCCCACTGTTGAGCGCGAACGCGAACTTGTCAGCGGGCATGCGCGCTGACGTATCAAAATGTGCCACCTGCGCAAGCGCATGTACGCCGCTGTCCGTCCTGCCCGAGGCATGCAGCGAAATATCCTCCCCCGTGACGCCATGAAGCTCCGTCTCGATCACCTGCTGCACGGCAAGGCCGTTCGGTTGCGTCTGCCAGCCGACGTAGTTCGTGCCGTCGTATTCGATGATGAGGCGGATTCGGCGCATGGGGAGCCTCCAACTTGTATTGAGGGCGCTGCCCTCAAACTCCCGCCCAAGGGACACGTCCCTTGGGAATCCCTTTCTTGCATACTACCTGTTAGGTGTTTGCGGAATGGGTTCTTAGGGCCGTTACGGCCCTAAGCGGAGGTTTGGAGGCGGACCCTCCAACGCATTTTAACTCTATTTCGATCCTAGTAGCTTTACCGCATCTGTTCCCGTGACCTGCACAAATGCAAGCTCGATTTCGCCGTCTACGAGGTAGAGCGTAATCACGTCGTCTCCGCCGGCATTCGCCATGAGGAGCGTAACGTCGCCCGTTTTTTCCACATCGGAAGGGAACCCCGCCTGTTTGGAAACGGAGATCGCGGCGTCAAGCTGCGCGCCCGAAAGCAGCGTCCGAATGTTGGTGTTTTTCCACTCCCCGGCGGGGTAAAAATCGTCCGGGGTAAGCGTATAGCCGTAAGAATTCATCTTTGCCGCAAGCGCCGCGCCTGCGCCGCCTGAAAGGAACAGGCTCCATACGGCGGCAATCAGCAAAAGCGCCCCCGCCGCAAGTAAAAAGCCTTTTCGCCTGCGCGCGTTCATAAGGGGAACGCCTGCAGCAGCACGATGGCGGCGCCCATAACGAGCGTGACGGCAAAGGCAAAGCCGTCCGCGGATTGGTAGCGCAGCACATGCATGCGGGTGCGGCCCTCCCCGCCGTGGTAGCAGCGGGATTCCATGGCCATGGCGAGTTCGTCCGCGCGGCGGAAGGCGGAAACGAACAGCGGCACCAGTATGGGGATCATGCTCTTGGCGCGGTTGACGAGGTTGCCGCTTTCAAAATCCGCCCCGCGGGAAAGCTGCGCTTTGCGGATCTTATCCGCCTCCTCCATCAGCGTGGGGATAAAGCGCAGGGCGATCGTCATCATCATTGCGAGTTCATGCGCAGGGAATTTCAGCTTGGAAAGGGGCTTCAACAGCCGCTCCAGCCCATCCGTCAGGGCGATTGGCGAGGTGGTGAGCGTCATAAGAGACGTGCCGCCCACCAGAAGCACAAGGCGCAGGGAGATATAGATGGCCTGCAGCAGCGCCTCCTCGGTGACGCGCAGGAATGCATACTCAAAGAGCACCGTCTGCCCCGGCGTCAAAAACAGGTTCATGAGAAACATGAATATCAACAGGAACCGCAGCGGCTTTAAGGAGCGCAGCACATAAGAGAACGGCACGCCCGAAAGCAGCACCACCAACACCACGAATGCGAAGGGCAGCAAAAACAATACAAGATCCTTCACCAGGAACACGATCACGATATAGAACAGCATCGTGAGCATCTTGGTGCGCGGGTCCAGGCGGTGAACGATGGAATCACCCGGGAAATATTGTCCCAACGTAATGTTTGTCATTTTAGCGCCTCCAGCAGGAACGTATAGAGTTCCTCTTCGCGGTATGCGCCCGCGGGCGCTTCAATGCCCCGTTCCCGGAGCTTTAAGGCAAGCTGCGCCGCCTGAGGGATATCGAGGCCGAGTTCTATCAGCTTTTCCGGCTCCGCAAACACGTTCTTGGGGGTATCCAGCGTTACAAGCGCACCGTGATGCAATACGGCAATCCTTTCCGCGTTGCGGGCGACGTCGTCCATGGAGTGGGATACCATGACGATGGCGCAGCCCGTCTTTTCCCGAAGCGTCTGCAGCAGGTCGATAACGCTCTGCCTGCCCCGCGGGTCCAGGCCCGCCATGGGTTCATCAAGAAGCAGGTAGCGCGGGCGCATGGCGAGGATACCGGCCAAAGCCGCGCGGCGCTTTTCGCCGCCGGAAAGATCAAAGGGGGATTTTTCAGCGAACAGATCGGGCGCGAGGCCCACCAGCAGCATGGCTTCCTCCACGCGCTCCTTGATTTCGGCTTCGGGTACATGCAGGTTCTTGGGGCCGAACGCGATATCCAGGAACACGGTTTCCTCAAAGAGCTGGTATTCCGGATATTGGAACACCAGACCTACGCGGCTCCTCGCCTCAATGCGCTGTTTCTTAACGGAAAGGTCCAGACCGTCCACTGTTATTTTGCCGTTGGAAGGCTGCACGAGGCCGTTCATATGCTGCAGCAGCGTGGTTTTGCCCGAGCCGGTATGGCCGATGATGCAAAAAAACTCGCCCTCTTCCACTTGGAAGGAGACGTCATTGAGCGCCATCTGGGACATGGTGCTATTTGGCATATAAACATGGGATACGTTCTCTAATACTATGGGCATGGCTGCTCGCTTTCTATGGGTATGGGTAAGCCGCGCATTACGCGCCGCGCTTCATTTTTATTGCCTGCTCGACGGAAGTGGCAAGCTCCTCTATACCGATGGGTTCATCCGGCAAATTTACGCCCGCTTCCGTGAGGCTGTTTCTTAACTTCACCATGGCGGGCACGTCCAGGCCCGCAAGCTGCAGCGCATCCGCCTCGCGGAACACCGCGCGCGGGGTATTGAGCAGCAGGAGGTTGCCTTTATTGAGCACCGCCACGCGGCTGCACAGCGCCGCTTCCTCCATCAACTGGGTAATCATCACTACCGTCATGCCCTGCTCCCGGTTGAGCGCGGAGACGATGGCGAGCACCTCCCGCCTGCCCTCCGGGTCCAGCATGGCGGTCGCTTCATCCAGCACCAATACTTTCGGATGCATGGCGAGCATTCCCGCGATGGCGATGCGCTGCTTCTGCCCACCGGAAAGCATGTGCGGCGCGCGCGTTGCGTATTCCGTCATGCCCACCATATGGAGCGCATCGTCCACGCGGCGGCGAATTTCAGCAGGCTCCACGCCCAGGCTTTCCGGGCCGAAGGCAACGTCTTCTTCCACGATTGTGGTCACAAGCTGGTTGTCCGGGTTCTGGAACACCATGCCCACCCGCTGGCGGATGGAGAGCAGATTGTCCGGGTTTGCGGTGTCCATTTGGTCCACCAGCACCTCTCCGGAAGAGGGCAGCAGCAGGCCGTTCAAATGCTTCGCGAGCGTGCTTTTGCCCGAGCCGTTGTGGCCCACGATTGCGATCATTTCGCCATCCTCGATGCGCAGCGAAACGTCGTTTAACGCGGGGCGGGGCGCCGACTCATATGTAAAGCTTATGTTGTTTAGCTCAATCATTCGTTTCCTCCAATGGGGCATTTTCACTGAACTTTTATTATACCGCATCCCCGCGGCACGCGCAAACGGCGCGTAGCGTAAAAATCGGGGCAAAATAACGCGAACGCCCATATAAAAAAGAGCCTTGATAACTCTGTCACAAGCGGTTGGCAGAACGAAACGGGGGTATCTTTTATAAAGCGGGAAACCTGTTTGCACATGTTTTTGCGCCAATTGGCGCATTGACATTTATGGCATGAGTGATACAATATATAGTGCCGAATGTGGGATTATTATACAATATCGTGTATTTTTCGCGAAAGGAAATTTACCATGCAATTGAGTGAAAACGCATTGCGTGTTTTAAAAAAACGCTATTTAACGAAGGATGAAAACGGAACCGTCGTGGAAACGCCGGACGAACTGTTTCACCGTGTAGCAGGCGCCGTGGCGGAAGCCGACGCGCGCTATGAGGGCGCGGATGTAAAAAAAACCGCGCAGGAATTTTATGACGTGATGACCAATCAGGAGTTTTTGCCCAACTCGCCCACTTTAATGAACGCGGGCAAACCCTTGGGCCAGCTTTCCGCCTGCTTTGTGCTGCCGGTGGGCGACTCCATGGAGGAAATATTCGACGCCGTCAAGAACGCGGCGCTCATCCATAAAAGCGGCGGCGGTACAGGATTCTCCTTTTCCCGGCTGCGGGCCGCGGGTTCCACGGTGCGCTCCACCGGCGGCGTCGCGTCCGGCCCCATCAGTTTTATGAAGGTGTTCAATGCCGCGACGGAAGCCGTCAAGCAGGGCGGCACACGCCGCGGCGCAAATATGGGCATCCTCCGGGTGGACCACCCGGATATTCTGGATTTTATCCGCTGCAAGCAGGACGACGCGCAGATCACGAACTTCAACATCAGCGTGGGCCTGACAGAAGCATTCATGCAGGCGGCGGAGCGTGGGCAAACCTACGCTTTGAAGGAGCCGCGCCGCGGCAAGGTGGTAAAGGAAATCGACGCCCGGGAAGTGTTCGATCTCATCGTGGATATGGCGTGGCGCAACGGCGAGCCGGGTATCGTATTTTTGGATAGGCTGAATAGAGACAACGTCGTACCCAGACAGGGTGAAATCGAAAGCACCAACCCCTGCGGGGAACAGCCGCTGCTGCCCTATGAAAGCTGCAACCTCGGCTCCATCAATCTTGCGCGCTTATTGAAGGAACAGGACGACGCGTACTCTGTTGATTACGAGGCGCTGGGCCGCGTGGTGGACACGGCGGTACACTTTTTGGACAACGTCATCGAAATCAACAAATACCCCTTGCAGGAGATCGAGGAGCGCACGCTTTTGACCCGCAAGATCGGCCTTGGCGTGATGGGCTTTGCGGATATTCTTTTCCGCCTGAAAATCGCCTACAATTCCGAGGAAGGCATTGCAGAAGCCGAAAAGCTGATGGGCTTTATCGAGGCCCGCGCGCATACGGCCAGCAAGCGTCTTGCAAAAGCGCGCGGCGCATTCCCTCTGTTCCCGGAAAGCACATATGCGAACGGGGAGCCGCTCCGAAACGCCACATGTACCACAATTGCCCCCACGGGCACCATCTCGATCCTCTGCGGCGCGTCCAGCGGCGTGGAGCCGCTGTTTGCGCTGGCGTTTGTGCGCAACGTCATGGACAATGACGAGCTGCCGCAGGTGGACGAATACTTCCTGGAGGTTGCGAAAAAAGAGGGCTTTTATTCGGACGAGCTTCTGCGCCGCATCGCCAAAGAGGGGACGCTTGCGCATATCGACGAGGTACCGGAGCATATTAAAAAAGTGTTTGTCACCGCGCACGATATCACGCCGGAGTACCACATCCGCATGCAGGCCGCGTTCCAGAAATATACGGACAACGCGGTATCAAAGACCGTCAACTTTACTTCCGAGGCGACTCGGGAGGATGTATCCACCGTATACCGCCTTGCCTATGAGCTTGGCTGTAAGGGCGTGACCATATACCGCGACGGCAGCCGCAACGAACAGGTATTGACTGTAGGCGCGAAGAAAGAACCGGAAAAAACCGTGCCAGTGCTGCGCCCCGTGCGCATCACTCCGCGCCCCCGTCCGGAGGTGACCCGCGGCATCACGGAAAAAGTGGTGATCGGCTGCGGCAACCTGTACGTGACGGTGAACTATGACGATCAGGGCATCTGCGAGGTGTTCGCAAACCTGGGCCGCGCGGGCGGCTGTCCCAGCCAGAGCGAGGCCACAAGCCGGTTGGTGTCTACCGCGCTGCGTTCCGGCATGGACGTGGATACCATAATTGAACAGCTAAAGGGCATCCGCTGCCACTCCACTTTGCGGCAGAAGGGTACGAACGGCAACATCAAGGTGCTTTCCTGCCCGGACGCCATAGGTAAGGTACTGGAAAAAGTGGCGAAGCTGCTAAAAGAGGGCGAGCAGGTGCCCATGCTGGACCAAAAGCCGGAGGCGATCGCCGCCATCCAGCGCTCCGATGATGAAGACAAGCACCTCGGCCCCGACGCGGAACATAAAGAGCGCCCCACCACCCCCTGCCCCGAATGTGCGGGTGCGGTGGAGCATGAGGG
>JAEYHP010000001.1 GCA_023409435.1 Bacillota bacterium
AGCGGCCAGGTGCTCACCTATGACGGGGAAATCGTAGAGACGTATTATTCCGCCTCAAACGGCGGACAGACCGAAAAAACGGGCAACGTATGGGAAAACGACCTGCCCTATTATACCCATGCGGACGATCCGTTCGACATCCTCAACGCCTCAAGCATAGAGGAAAAATCCTTCATTCCCGAAACATATACCGACGACACCCTGCGGCTCATGGACCCCATGGTGCTGCTTGCGCTGGAACGCGCGGCATATGGGGCGGCGGGGCGGGAAGTATCCCTGCTTTCTACGATTGAGGTCACGCCCAAAAGCCCCAGCTATGATGCGCCGAGCCGCAGCTATACCGAGGCGGACGTGACGCTTATGGTGGGCTATGAAGAGGGCGGGCAGCAGAAAACAGGGCAGCTCACCGTAGCCCTCGCGCTTGAGAAACTCAAATTCGGCAGCTTTGAAAACACCCTAGGCCGCATCGGGGCAAGCAAGACGCGGCTTCGGATGCGCGGGGCGGAGCGGGGCATATACCGCTACAATGGCGAGGAATACCCCGGCTGGTACCTGACCGAGCGTCGCTACGGCCACGGCGTGGGTCTTTCGCAGCGCGGGGCACAGGAACGGGCGCGCGCGGGCCAGCCATATACGGATATCCTTTCGTTCTATTTTCAAAACACGACGCTGATCACCGTCGGCACGTATGAGAGCGCGCCGAATATCAGCAGCGGAACCTACCAGGTTCGCGAATGGGGTATAAGCGGAATTTCCCCCGGAATATCGGCGGAACCTTTGCTTCAAAAGCTCTCATCCGAGGGCAAGCTCAGCGTGGTCAGCGCAAAAGGCGCTAAGGCCACCGGGAACGTGTGCACGGGTTCCTTCGTACGCGTTACCTATGACGCAGGCAAAGCGTTTTTTGATTTGCCCATCGTACTGTTCGGCGACCTCGACGGCGACGGCGAAATAACGGAAAGCGACGTTTTTGCGCTGCAAAGCCATCTCGTTCACGGAACGCCGCTTACCGGCGCGCGCCTTCGCGCGGCGGATGTGGACCACGACGGCGAAGTGGGCGTTTTAGATCTCTTCCTGCTCATTCGGTACGTGAACGGCGATGCAAAACTATCGCAGGAGGGCGAAGCAAAATGAAATGCTTCATCAGGGATAAAAAGGTTTTCGCGTTCGTGTTGGCGCTGCTGCTTGTACTGCTGCCTGCGGTAGCGTCCGCAGCGGTAACCATCAGCGCGGCGGCGGACCAAGCCAATGTGCTGCCTGGCGATACCGTAGAGGTTGCCGTCACCGTAACCGGCAAGGACATGGCGATAGCGGAGGGTTCTTTCACCTATGATCCTGCAGTGCTGACCTATACCGAAAGCGAGGGCGGCGCGTCCGACGGGTTTTTGAACATGTTATCCGCCCAAAAAGGCGGCGCGGATACCCTTACCGCGCGCATCCGCTTTACGGCGGCGGGCGCGGGCAGCACGAATATAGAAGTTTCCATTGAAAAGGTGCTGGGTTATGACGGCAAGGAGCAAGGCGGCGCAACTGCCAGCGTATCCGTTTCGGTATCGGCACTCGCCCCAACGCCCACGCCCAAGCCGCTCAACTATGCCGCAACGGGCGTCCCGGCGCAAAACGTGGAGGGCGCTTCCGAAAGCATGTACATCTGGCGGACACTTGAAAACGTGACGGTGCCTTCCCGCTATTCCGAAACCACGCTTACCTACCATGGGGAAACGGTGGCCGCGGCCAAAGTGGAGGACAGCGACGCGCCGACGCTCTTGTACCTTTCAAACGCCGCGGGCAATATTGGCGGCTACTACATCTTTGATGCGGCGGCGGATACCCTGTACCCTTACCAGACGGTATCCTCCGTATCCAAATCCTATATCCTGCTTGAGCCGGACGGCAGCGTGGCGCTGCCGGAGGGATTCTCAGAAACAACGCTGACGATAGACGAAACGGAATATACGGCGTGGAAAGCCCAGGACGCGCAGGGTGAAATCTATCTGCTGTATGCGCGCAATCCCGACGGCGAGGTCGGCTATTACATTTACAACTTTGAGGACGAATCCCTTCAGCGCTATGCTGTCTTACCGGCACGCCCCGTACTGCCTTCACCGCTTCCCGAAGTACAGGTAACCCCCGCGCCGGAACAGGCAGCGCCCATCCCCGCGCCGGAGCAACCGAACGAAATCACCCTGAGCAAGACAGCATTTTATTTGATATGCTGCGGCGGGGCGCTGCTGCTTCTTGCCGTCGTGGGGCTGCTCGTCGCCCGGTCCTTTGAAAAGAAGGGCCACAGGGTCGAACAGGAACGCACACACGATCAGGATATGGGGCAATAACGCCATCTTTGAATAGGCCTGCAAACAGCCGTGGCGCCAGCATTGCTGCTGGCGCCACGTTGCGTTTCTCTCACAAAATGATGGATATTCAATCCATCATTTTGTGTATGCATTAAATAAATCCTGTGTTGTTAATTTATGTCTATCTTTTGTCCCAATTTCATTGTATACTGCTTTAAGAAAATATGAACAAAGGGCTGTAAGGTGGAAATGATGAAAAGGGCTATTTGTATTCTGTTGATCGCAATTATGAGCGTATTCATATTGGCCGGCTGCGGCACAGCCAGCGAAAGCGCGGCTCCTCCGCCAAGCACAGTTAACCCCTCTCCCGCCGAAACAAGCGCGGCAGAACCCACCCCCGCCCCAACGCCGGAACCCACCCCCACCGCAACGCCAAAAGGCACCCCCGCCCCGTCGCCGGGCACTGGTTCCACCGTGTACATGACCAAGGAAATTACGCCCGAGAGCCTGATGGCCATTTATCAGGCGCTCAACCGCGAAGCTTCCGGCAATGTGGCGGTCAAGATCAGCACCGGGGAACCGGGCGGCAAGAACTACCTTGATCCGAATCTCATTAAGGACCTTGTTCAGTCGGTGAACGGCACGATCGTGGAATGCAATACGGCTTACGGAGGCCGCAGAGGAAATACCGCAATGCATATGCAGGCCGCGGAGGATCACGGATATACGGCTATCGCGGAAGTGGATATCATGGATGCGGACGGCTACATCAGCCTGCCGGTGACGGGCGGAAAACACCTGACGGAGGACCGGGTGGGCTCCCATTTGGAGAACTATGATTTCGTAATCGTACTGTCCCACTTTAAGGGCCACGAAATGGGCGGCTTTGGCGGCGCACTCAAGAATATGTCCATAGGCATCGCGTCTTCCGTGGGCAAAAGCCTGATCCACAGCGCCGGGAAATCGGAATTTGGCATCAGCATGGGCACCCCGCAGAATGATTTCTTAGAATCCATGGCGGAAGCGGCCAAAGCCGTTGCCGACTACGAGGGCGAAAATATCCTCTACATCAACGTGATGAACAAGCTTTCCATCGACTGCGACTGCAACTCGCACCCTGCCGCGCCGACGATGGCGGACATCGGAATCCTGGCGTCTTTAGACCCCGTGGCGCTCGACCAGGCATGCGTCGATCTCGTATACGCGGCGCCCGACGGGCAGGACCTCATCGCAAGAATGGAGTTTAAGAACGGCGTCCATATCCTGGAGCATGGGGCGGCGATAGGCGTTGGCAGCCGCGCGTATCAGCTGGTAAGCATAGATGGCTGACATCCTGCGGCAGGAAGGGATATACCTTTGGTTTTACTTTTCCGTACAGTTTGAGCAGATTTTCTGGTATTGGGCTTTCGGCGTCGTCCTCGGTTCCGTTATTTCCGTGTTCGGCAAAGAGAAAATCCACCGGCTGCTTCATTCCATTCAGAAGAAACGGCTGGGGGCGTTGGGGATGATTCCGGCAAGCTTAGTAGGAATCGCCTCCCCTTTATGCATGTACGGGACTATCCCCATCGCCGCTTCCTTTTCCGAAAAAGGCATACGGGACGATTGGCTTGCCGCCTTTATGATGAGTTCCATGCTCCTTAACCCGCAGCTGATCATATACAGCGCGGCCCTGGGCAGCACGGCGCTACTCATACGCATCGTTTCCTGCGTTCTTTGCGGAATTGTTACCGGTCTTTGTGTGCGGTTCTTTTACCGGGACAAAAGCTTCTTCCATTTTTCCGGTTTATTGGAGCCAGCCAACCGGGACACCCACCCGAATTGGCTGATACGCCTTCTCAAAAACATCTGGAGAAACGTCAAAACCACAGGCCCTTATTTTCTACTGGGCGTTTTACTCTCCGCGGTTTTCCAGCGCTATGTCCCGGCAGACGCATTTGCTCATCTTTTCGGGGAACAAAGGGGTCTTGGCGTGCTGCTGGCGGCAACGATGGGAGTCCCGCTGTACGTATGCGGCGGGGGAACCATCCCTTTGCTGGCGGAGTGGCTAAATAGCGGCATGAGCATGGGCGCGGCTGCGGCGTTCATGATCACTGGGCCCGCAACGAAAATCACCAACCTGGGGGCGGTCAAGATCGTGCTTGGCATGAAGCGGTTTGTTCTGTACCTGTTGTTTGTGATACTGTTTGCAACCGTCACGGGGTTGATCACGAATGTGCTGGTTTGAAGAATAGAGGGAACTCCTAGGCAAACCGTTGATTAGTCGTTCACATATTCTTCCGTTACGAAAAGCGCTCCATCCTGCACCTCCGCCGTTATAACATGCAGCTTCTCAATATAAGAATCAAAGCTACATTTCACCCATTTCACCAGTTTTGGCTTTCCATCGATATATCGGTACATCCGTTCCTCACTGTCGGTCGCGCTGTCCGCATAATGAGATACGATGGTTTGATTCTCGAAATCAAATTTCGGATTGTAGAGCTTTAATTCCTCCAGTTCCGCACTTTTATCAAATTGTCCTACCCTTTCATTCCATGTCCAATACTGGTAGACGTCCGTACCCGCTGTTCCGACATCTACCAAAATGCGAAAATCATTGTATCCGTCAAAGTTTAAATCCTCAATGACCAGCTCGCTGGATAGTTCCATAGATGAGGATAGCGTCGTAAGCCAAAAAGGCCCGTTATAGTGCGAGAGCGGAAAGCTCTGCCGTTCCTCCCCAGTTTTTGCGTCCAGAATCCGAAGCCTTTGCGCGAGCAGGATATACTGGTGCTCATCCAAACTGCCGTCGATCGCAAGAACCAGCTCGGTATTCCTTTGGGGGTCGGGGCGGATTGGTTTTTGCAGCAGGAAGGTGTTTTCTTCCAGATGGATTTGATATCCATCCACAAATACCGGAGAGGATGTCGGGGCGGATGCAGTCGGTGCGGAAACCACCCCCTCCTGTAGGCCTAGCTCCGCCTCCGGCGTAGGAGATGGGGTTGGCACTTCCTTCATGAAAGGAAACGGCGTTGAAGAAAGGGCAGGCGTGATTGAAGGGGAGCTATCCCC
Organism: Bacillota bacterium; assembly: GCA_023409435.1. Classification (GTDB taxonomy): domain Bacteria; phylum Bacillota; class Clostridia; order Christensenellales; family CAG-138; genus JAEYLA01. Next base: position 5,343 of record JAEYHP010000001.1, read on the forward strand.
CTGCGCGGATGCGCAGGAGGATAACAGCAACATTAAGAGTAGTACCAAGTTAATCAACTTTGTTATTTTCATAAGCCGTTTCTGACTCCTTACTGCAACAGGTAGTCCCATTCCTCCTGCACATCCTTTGCTTCAAACACAAAGTCCGGCTGCACGTTCATGTACGCGAGCAGGTCGTAAAGAAAAAACGTATAGGATCGCAAGCATGCCGCGCTTGCGGTTGTCAGTGCACCGGAATAGGCTGTGCCACCATCTCTGAACGTGTCCGCGTAGAGTTCACCGGTCATAAATGAAAATTCGTGCAGCATGCCCTTGAGTTCTTCCGGTATGCGGACTGGGTACTCCGCAGCCGGATTTTCTGTTCCCGCCAGCAAGTCCAGAGCGTGGAGCGCTTCCGCCTCCCAGCATGTCCGATAAGTGCTTGCCAGAAAGTTATCCTCCATGGTACTTTTCGGCCGCAACCAATAGAGTCCAAACACGTCGTCAATCGGGTTTTCTTCCCGCAAAGAATGCTGGGGGCGATCATGCTCACGTTCTGCATGTCTCTGCAGTACCGGCAACGGCAATTCTCCAAAGGGCTGATAGTAGGATTCTTCCAGTATCCATGGGTCGGGCGTTGGCATGGGCGGAGTTTGCGCCGGGATAACAGCAGGTGTGGGGAGTGTCGGCTGCACTGTTTGAACGGCCTCGGCAGCCTTGACGGGCTGGCGGGTTTCAGCTTTATACAGCAGAACCGCCAGCACGGCAGCGCAGCAGAAAAAGATGCAGTTGCCCGCAATTAAGAGCTTTTTCATGGGTTAATCTCTCCTTCGCTCATAGACTACTATGAACCTTTATACGCCTATTCCTCCCGCACCTCAACAACTTTCAGCTCCCCCTCTACCCGTTCCTGAATGGTAGTCACAACCTTGTTCCGCTCCACATCATAAACCGCCTCTTCCTGCCGGATCAGCACAGGCGCGCCATCGATATACTGGAACGTGCGCTCCGTATACGCGATTACACTATCAGGGCAATACGACGTAAAGGTTTTTGCTTTTGCGTCTACAATAATCTCGCCTAAATGCAACGCTTCCAGCGCTTCATCCAGTTGAAAACCGCCCCGGTCTTTATCCCACATCCAATAGCGAACCCATTCATATGAGGCTCCGGTATCATATAAAATACTCATATCCAGAAAACCGTCAAAGTTGATATCTTCAAGAATCAGGGATGTCTTGGCATCGCTTGAAAACTCCGGATATACG
>JAEYHP010000135.1 GCA_023409435.1 Bacillota bacterium
GATATTATTGGGAATATTATGCGAAAGAAATATTTCCATTGATGAACAGGCTGATATATGCATTGTAGAAGCAGGGTGTCCTGTTCCAACTGATAAGTTATGCATGGTATTTCCATCGGACAACCTCTTTGTCTTGATGGAACTTCTTAACAAGCTCACAAAGCCGAATGACAACGATAAAATTATCGGAAGATTTGAGAATGAACGATATATCGTGATGTCCTTTGATCAGATATTTTATTTTGAGGCAAGAGGGAACTATACGTTCTGCATCACCGAGGATGGCGAATATAAGGTCAAAGAAAAACTATACGAACTTGAAGCCAGATTACCTCAAATCAAATTCATTCGGGTAGGGAAATCTTTTATTGCAAATATAGAGAATGTAAAAGAAATTGTGCCATGGTTTGGCAGGCGTCTGATACTTAAATTTGCGGGTAGCAAAAGGGAAATCGAGGTATCCAAAAACTACGTCAAAAGCTTCAAAGAATTTCTGGGATTGTAAGAAGGCAAACTATGAGCAAAGTGAAATTTATACTATTAAACAGCATCGCAATCATATTGCTGGGATCAGCATTGGTAAGTTTTGCAATAGAGATTGCCTGGATGTTGGTAAGCGGACATGATTATCTGCCTATAAGAAGATTGATATTTAATTTCATTATTGGCTTGGGTTTTGGCACCGTGATTGTTCTCTTGCACCTATTGACCATAAAGTTCAAAAAGAAACCGGTGATGGGATACATCCTTAGCGCTATCAGTATTGCAATATTGATATTTGTCGTTTATATGCATACCGGCCTAACAACCGGGTACTGGCTGTTGGATGCAAAATGGTTGGTTATTTTTATAGTCGTAGAAAGCCTTTCCATAATTTTAGTTATATATTGGTACCATCAAATAAATATATACAACCAAAAACTAGCGATTAAAAAGGCTTCGTTAAACAATATCGGCGATAGGCAGAAATCAAAGCCCATCTCAGATAAAGGCTAAATCCCCTCCTTCTGGAGGCCCTTTCTCAGAATGCATTAACGAAATCCGTACTCATCCTCATACCCGGCGCAATCCCCAACAAGATCAAACACTGCCCGCCCTTTCTGATACAGGCGGTACCGGACGCGCGCGGATGGGCTTTCCTTTATCATGCGCGCCATGCTGCCGCTCACTACGGCATATAGTGGCCTGGGGCTTTCCTGCAGCACTTCCGCCTGCAGCAAATATTCCCCCTGCCGTACGGAGATCAGGCGCTTATCCAGCCGTTCCAGCTTTGCGCCAAGATAGGTGGCGATGCGGAGTTCCCTGCCCTCCATATATACAAAGCCGATGATCCCGCAAAAAACCTTCCCGAAATACGGGATATCCGCCACGCTGAGCATGACGGAGACCCCATCTTCGAGAGAGGCTTGCGTCCAGATATACCGTTTTGGGAACGAACTGCCTCTGTCCCCTTCCAGATATCCGTACGCATTTTCAAAAAGAAGCTCCTCCCCGTTGACGGTAAGTTTTCCCCACACCGTATGCGCCATGCTGATTACGCTCTGCCTGCACTGCATGTTGGGCAAATACCGGAACGGGCCCATGATGTCGTACCTGAGCCGTGTGAAGGCGCCGTAAACAAGCTCGCCTTTTATGTCCAGCCGGTCCGTATGGATATTTGCGACAATGCCTTCCTCCGAGAAGCGATTGCCTCCTATTGTCACGCGCAGGCTGTCTTCTTGGGCATGGAACGCCTCAATGGGGTATGTGACCCGGTCCGAAAACGCATTGGTAATGATCTGGATGGAGGCGGAGCGTTCCCCCGCGGCATCGATATGCATGGCGGGAATAAACGCCACCGCCTGCCCATCCGTCTGCTGGCGAAAGTACCAGCCCTCAAAATATTCCCGGCTCTTGTTCGAACCGTAGTAGCTACGCACGCGTATTGCTTGCAATCACATCCTCCTGCGCGGGGCCGTCTAACAATTCCCCCGTATGGGCAAAGCGTGAGCCGTGGCAGGGGCAGTCCCAACTGGTTTCATCGGGATTGTAGGTCAGTTCGCAGCCCAGATGCGGGCACCGGGTACGTACGGTAAAGCACTCGCCCTGTTCGTTTTTGTATACGCCAAGCTTCTCCCCTTCCACATCCACCACCCCGCCATGGGAGCGGGGCAGCTCTTCAAGCGTTTTCCCGGGTATATGGAACAACTGCTTCGCGAGCCCTTTCACCGCCTGCCCGCCGTCCTTAAAGAGTTCCGGCACGGCGGCTATGGGCACATACCGGTCCGGGGAGAATATGCCGAACGCGTCGTCCTTTCCTTTTGCGATTGCGTCGCTCAATAAAGTAGCCGCCACCATGGAGCTGGTCATGCCCCACTTCTGAAAGCCCGTGGCAACGTACCAATCCGGCGTATCGTGCGAAAACCGGCCGATATAGGGTACGCCGTCATGCGTCATGCAATCCTGTGCGGACCAGCAGGCAACCTCATGGCTGTTTGGGAAATACTTCTTGGCCGCCGCGCGCAGCAGCTCATACTTGCCGCCCGCCTTATTTTCCCCCGTACGGTGCCCTCCGCCGCCCAGCAGCAGAATATCTTCATGATTGCGGAAAGAAAGCGCATTCTCATCCATGCTGATGTAGGTGGCGTTGAACTCCATCGCGGAGCTTAGCGCAACGACATAGGAGCGTTCCTGATGCATGCGCATGAAATAATAACCCGGCACGTTGAGGAACGGATAATGGCAAGCAAATATGATTTTCTTTGCACGCACAGAGTTGCTCTGTGTTTTCAATACATTCCCTTCCACCGTGAGCACCTTCGTATGCTCATATACCGTAAGCTCCGGGATGAGCGTACTTAAAAATTTTATGGGGTGGAACTGCGCCTGATTCTCAAAACGTACCGCCCCCGCCACCGGAAAGGGCAAGCCCGTATCCGTCGTGTAGCTGGCCGAAATTCCAAGCTCGTTGGCCGCCGTGGCTTCCTTTTCCAACGGATCTTTTTCTTCCGTGGAGTACAAAAAAGCGGGCAGGCGCTTAAAATTGCAGTCTATGCCGAGCTTTTCAATCAAGGCGGCATATGCCTCAATGGCGTCCTGGTTTGCGCGGGCATATTGCATAGCCCCTTCCCTGCCAAAACGCGCCGTCAATTTATCGTATATCAGGCCGTGCTGAGATGTAATTTTTGCGGTGGTACGCCCGGTCTGGCCGGAAAATACCGTATCCGCTTCCAATATAATAGATGGAACGCCCCGCTGTTTGAGCAGGTAAGAAGTCAATATCCCAACAATGCCGCCGCCTATGATGGCGACCTCCGTTTCCATATCCCGGTCCAACGTATTTTCCTTAGGCCGCACAATGGCGTCTTTCCATATAGAGTTTACATGCATAATCGCACCTCCCGTTTCCAGTTTTCCCATGCGGGAGAACGGTTATCCTGATTTGCATGAGAAGATTATCACGCGATAAAACGCGAATTACATATCGCCAAAGTGGTGTTTTTTTCACAAACCTGTGCTATAATCATGTAGGCTATTGTCCGGGAAACGGATAATGCGTATAAGGGATACCGTTTTGAAAAAGAAAGACTTTATTTTGATAGGCATTGTGCTGATTGCGGTCCTTGCGCTGTTTCTTCTGACGTGGCTGCCTAAGGTTACGGCAAACAAGGGCGAGGTCGTTATCTACATCGGCAGCGAGGTATATAAGCGCGTTCCGCTTGGTGAGCCGCAGACCGTTGTGATAGACCAGGGCGACGGCAAGGTAAACGAACTTTATATCACCGAGGATGGCGCCGTGATGCACTCCGCCACCTGTCACAACCAGGATTGTATCAAGCAAGGTGAAGTAACATTGGGCAATTACAAATCACGCGTTCTCGGGAGCTGGATTATCTGCCTGCCCAACCAGGTATCCGTGGAGCTTGTCGCGGGGGAAGAACAATGAACGCAAAAGCCATAACCCGTTTCGGCATGCTTACGGCGGTGGCGCTGGTGCTCGGCTGGGTGGAACGCTTTATTCCCATAGCGGCGGCCGCGCCCGGCATTAAGCTGGGGCTTGCGAATACCGTATTGCTGTACGCAATTTACTTGATGGACGTAAAGGGTACCGCGCTTTTGATGGTGATGAAGGTGCTCCTTTCCGGATTCCTGTTCGCCGGGCTTTCGGGCATGCTCTATAGCTTTGCGGGCGGAATTTTGAGTTTGATCGTCATGCTGCTGCTGCGCCGCATCAACGGGTTAAGTATCGTTGGCGTGAGCATAGCCGGTGGCGTGAGCCACAACGTTGGTCAAATCCTTGCCGCCTGCCTGGTGGTACAGTCCCGCGCCATGCTTGGGTACCTGCCCATACTGCTGCTTGCGGGCACCGTGACCGGGCTTTTGACCGGTATCGCTGCAAAATCCGCCATCAGAGGCATTGAAGCATACGACGTGAACAAGACAAAAAAAAAGCGGGAAAGTAACCTTTCACCCGAAGCCAAGCTTACCCCCGGCGAAACAAAGCTATAGCCTTTTTGGGGCTGCCCGGCAAGGGTATGCTTTTGAATATTACGAGCTAATACCGAAGGGAGAACACGCATGAAAAAACGCATACCGGCATGGTTGGTTCTGGTGGTCATCGCCATCGTTGCCGGGGGGCTATTGGTCCTCATCAATTCGTTTACCGCCGAAAAAGCGCTGGATCAGGCGAAAGCCACTGAGAAAGCCACGCTGCTCAAGGTATTTCCCGATGCAAAAGGCTTTACTGAGCTTCCTCTAGAGGAAGGAGCTGAAGTGACCCATTGCTATGCCGCCGCTGCGGATAATAAGACAATCGGCCATGTCGCACTGATCACCGTTAACGGCTACGGCGGGCCTATCGACATTTCCGTGGGCGTGGACATGGAAGGTACCATCATCGGCGTTTCCGTGGGCGGCGAAGACTTCCACGAAACCCCGGGGCTTGGCGAAAACGTGCTCTACCCCGCGTTTACCGATCAGTTTTTAGGCCTTGCCGCCCCCGTTGCACTCAATGAGGGCGTGAACGCCATCACCGGCGCTACCATCAGCTCCAGCGCGGTGGTTTCCGGTGTAAACAAGGCGGCGGCCTATGTCATAGAAGAGGTCCTTGGCTTGGGCGAAGAAGAGGAAGGTCCCGAAGACCTTGTGTTCGGCGGCATACTCCCCGGCGCCACCACCAAGCAGGAAGAATCAGCACCCGAGGGGATTGACGCAATCTGGAGTTCCGATGCGGGCTGCGTAGTGTTTGTTTCCAAGCAGGGCTACGGCGGCAAGATCCAGGTGCAAGTCGGCGTTGCGCACAGCGGCGTGGTTGCGGGTGTAGCCATTACCGAGGAAGGCTTCTCCGAAACCGACGGCCTTGGCTCCCGCGTAAAAGATAAGGAATTCCTCAGCCAGTTCAAGGGTTTAACCGGTGAAGTGAAGGCGGGCGATAACGCGGATACGCTTTCCGGCGCTACCGTCAGCTCCTCCGCAGTAATCGCCGCGGTAAACGATGCGCTCCAGGCCGCACAGCCCTTCCTTGACCCGAGCAAGGCGACCGCCGTCGCCTCCCCCGAAGCGAACCTCCTCCCCGGCGCCACCAACGTGGCGGAAGCGACCGCTCCCGAAGGCGCCGACGCGCTGTGGACAGCTGACCAGGGCGTGATCGTCCAGGTAAGCGAGCAGGGCTACGGCGGGCCCATCTCCGTGAAGGTTGGCGTGCTTGCCGATGGCACCGTCGGCGGCATCCAGGTGCTTGAAGAAGGCTTTGCGGAAACCGCGGGTCTGGGTGAACGCGTGCTGACCGACGAAGCCTTCCAGGCGCAGTTCGCGGGCAAGACCGCGCCGGTAGAGGCGGATACGCTTTCGGGCGCCACCATAAGCTCCACCGCCGTGATCAAGGCGGTGAACAAGGCGGTGAACAAGGCGCTGGAAATCGCCGCAGGACTGTAAGACCTCATTGCATGAGTAAGGCCATGGAGAGTACACTCACCATGGCCTTTTGTTATACAAAAGGGTTCTTGCCTTTGCACCCTTTAGAACCAGTCCCAGATGCCGGCCCGGACGCGGCACCCGCGGCTATTGCCGGGCCATCTGGGGCAGGAGCGCCTGCTGCATCCGCCTCTGTGCCAACCGTCTCTTGACACACGGCTCACCTCCTCATGACGGGTATATATCATACTATTACAAAACACGCGGGATGTTTCCGTATGGATATGCCTGTCACAAAGGAGAAAATCGCCTATACGGATTTTAAGAAGGTATCCAGCTTTACCGGTGCTTTCATGCCGTATTCGCGGATAGGCAGTACGTATCCTTTGTCATTGATTTCAAAAGTGGAATAATAGAGGCGATCCGCAAGTTGAAGTTTTGTTGCACCGTTTTCCGTAGCCACATGCTTGACGCAGACGACATAGCTTCTTCCCTCTATCATCACACCCGGCCAGAGCTCGGAAAGCTTGAGCGTGGTGCGCTCAATGCCGCGCACCGTCTTTTCCACATCCAGCGCATAGGAGCCGTTTACTGAATGCCCATTCCACGAAGGCACACGCGTAACGGTGGCGATATAGACGCTGTCTGCCCGCTCTTTAATAGTCTTGAGGATTACATCTTCGGTCTGAGGAGCGGCAATGTCCATTCCATCCGGCGCGGTAATCGCTTGCCGCGCGTCAAAATATCCGCCAAAACTGCCCGCGGCCTCGTAGGTTTTTTTCAGCTTTTCATCCACCGCCTTGTCGGAGCCGCAATAAAGGGCGATGGCCTTACCTTCCGGGTGGATATAGTACGTCGCCGGGAACAAGGTATCCACATATACGGTCTTGCCGCCATAGACCAGAGTGTTGCCCTGGATCATGGCGTTGGCCTTTTGCAGGTCCTTCTCGGTTTCAAAGCGGTACAGCGTAAGGCTTTCGCCCTTTTTGTTGAGCACGGCGCGGGTCTTTACAACCTTGGGCGCGGAGGCGAATACGAAGCGGGTCTCGGTGGTTTCCATGCTGCGCAGCTTGGGGAAAGTATGTTTTAACCAGCTTTCGTTTATGGAAGCAGCGTCCGGCGGCAGGAGAATCAAATTATCTTCCTGCTCAGCAGCGGCAAGCGACGCCAGAGGGAACGCGGCGATCAGCAATAGGACACCAAGTACCAGTGCAAGCAATCTCTTTTTCATGTCTTTCCTCCTGATATGTTATTTCTGTATGCAATATTTACAGGTTCTTTAAGAATTTGTCCAGCTTCACCGGTGCTTTCATGCCGTAGTCCCGGATGGGCAGGACGTAGCCGCGGTCGTCAATCTCAAATGTGGAGTGGTTGACCCAATCCGCATAAATCACCCGCGTTCCGCCTTCTGGCGTTTCGACATGCTTTATATACAGGATATATGTCCTTCCCAAATGCATCACTCCCGGCCAGTCCTCCAGCCGGAACGTTTTGCGCGATATGCCCCGGATGTTCTTTGTGACCTCCAATTCGTATGCGCCGTCCTCCGTTTCCCCAACCCACTTGGGCGTCTGCTTCACCTTGGCAATATAAACGCTGTCCGCTTTTTTAAGCAAAGCCTTGAGAGAAGTGGGAGCTGCTTCGTCCTTGGGAGGCGATACGATAACGGTGTTAGCCCCCTCCGGCATATCTGCCTCGCTCCGCCTGTCAAAATATCCGCCGTAACCGCCCGCAACCTCGAAGGTTTCTTTGAGCTTTTTATCCACCGCCGCGTCCGCCCCACAGTAGAGCGCGATGACCCTTCCGTCCACATAGTAGGTTGCGGGGAACAGCGTATCCACATATACCGTTTTTCCGCCGTAGACAAGGGTATTGCCCTTGACCATCGCCAGGCACTTTTGTACATCCTTATCCGTCTTAAAACGATAGAGCGTAAGGGATTCGCCGGTTTTGTTGAGCACCGCGCGGGTCTTTGCAATTTCCGGGGCGGAAGCAAACACAAAGCGGGTCTGTGTCGTTTCCAAACTGCGCAGCTTGGGGAAAGTGGAACTGAGCCATTTTTCGCTTCTTGTAAGCCACTCCCCAGTCGCAAACAGGGTAACGGCTTCCTCATCGGGGATAGCGTCGGTTGCCGCAAACCCCGTCAGCGGCAGGCAAAAAGAAAGAAGCAGGGCGCAAAGCGCCATAAGAAGTATCCGTCTTGCCATATTCGTTTCCCTCCTTTATAGTCCCTTAATAAAAGCGGTTTGTGTCACGGGCTTTGTCATGCCGTATTCGCGTACCGGCAGCACATAGCCCTTGTCGGTCAGTTCAAATACGCTGAAATAGGCGTTGTCTGTCAATACAAGCGCCTTTTTGCCGCCTGACACGGCCTGCTCCTTCAAAAACACGATGTAGCTTTTGCCCTTCTCCATTACGCCGGGCATGGCGGTAACGGTAATCGTACCGCCGAGCTTGCCGCGGATACTTTCGCGCAGTTCGAGCGTATACGCGCCTTCCTTGAGGCCCGAGGGCGCGCTTTTTACGATTGCCCGCACGACCGCGGAGGAAATTTTCGCAAGGGCTTTGGGGGTATCCGGCGTGTTTTCGTTTGGATCGACGCGGGTTGTGGCGTCTTTATATATCACACCGTTGCGCCGCGCGAAGAACCCGCCCAGGCCGCCCGCAGGGTGAAAGTTTCTATCCTGCAGCGTCTCAAACACGCTTCGCGTGGCCCCACAATAGAGCGCAAGCATATTGCTGTTTTTGTTATAGAAATAGGTGGTCGCAAACTCCGTATCCACGTAGACCACATTGCCGCCATATACAAGGGACGTCCCCCGTATCATGGCCTTGCACTTTTCATAATCCTTCTTGTTCGCAAAGCGGTACAGCGTGAGGCTTTCACCCTGCTTATTCAACACGGCGCGCGTCTTTGTGACCTTGGGTGCGCCGGAGAATACAAAGCGGATATCTGTGGTGGTGATTTCCTTTGCGGCAGGAAATACTTCCTTTAGCCACGCCACGCTGGAACCTTCTATGGGGTCGTATTCGTCGCCCTTAGGTAAAGCATCCGCGCCTACTACCTTCACCCTGTCCCCGTATTTTTTGTAGTATGCGCGCGCCGCAGCTTCTCCGCCGTAATAGACCTCCACGACCACGCAATTGTTCTGTATGTCAACGCCGGTCCCTATCAGTTCAAACTTGCCGTTTGTGCCGGATCCCTTGCTGAACATATTCATCAATTCGGTATAGGAGTATTTCGCGTTCTGAAATACCAATATATCCGGATTTTTCACCATGGCGCGGATCTCGTTTTTACGCGCCTCTGTTGCCTTGATCAGCAGTACGACCACCTTGGTGGCATTTTCCGTAAGATAGACGCCGCCGGAATCCGCCGCCGTATTGAGCCCGGAGAGTACGCTTACAGCTTCCATCACATCGTCTGATACCGGGGGCGGTACGCTTGCAGCCAACGCGTCCACAGGAAACGCGGCAAAAAGAAACAGCGCGCAAAGAATTGCAGAGAAAAACCGCTTATACATAAAAGCCCTCCTTCTTCCGTTACAGTAGTGACGAAAGAAGGAGGACTTTTGTTGCAGGATCGGGGCTATACTCCCAAATTTTCAATAATTTTCATCTGATCTTCACGGGATACGCTTCCATAGCACTGCACATAAGTATCCTCACTTACACGCAGCATCCAGTATTCCGTCGGCTCGCTGCCCTCCGAAGCAGACTCGTAGCGCAGCAGGAAGCCGGATCCTACCAGCATGCTCCCTGCACTGTATCCCTCGGGCAGGCCGATCATCTCCTGTTCGAGCATGCCGTCCACCCAGTCCTCCCCGTTAATAGCGATATAAAGATTAAATCCGATCCATTCATCCGGATTGTCCTGATTCTGCATCTTCCAGTACCCGCTTGACGCATCCATGGTGAATATTTTATCCCGGAGTATATCGGGCAACCAGCCAGGAAGCAGGTCCTTTACGCTATCCGTTACAGGCAGGTTATCAAAGTGCCGCTGCATCACGAAGGTAACCGTTTCTTCAATGTTTCCGTCCGTCTTGGGCGGGTCCACCACGATATTATCCGGTATAGTCGTATAGCCAGGCGGGTCAATCACCGTATTGTCCGGGGTTTCTTCCGGAGGCGCGGGCGTGGCGTCCGTCTTCGGCGGGTTCACAACGACATAGGCGGGGGCAAACATGGGCGAACGTCCCAAAGCTACTCCCACACCCAAACTCACCACCAGCATTGCCGCCATGGAAGCCTGCCGAAGAAAGACTTTTCTTTTTTGCCTTTTTACCTGCGCGGCTTTTTGGAGGCTTTCCCACATGGCGTCCACCGGCAGCGCCTCTGTCGCCTGACGGGCGCTGTTTTGCAAGATCCGATCCAGTTTATCCATGCAGCATGCCCCCTTCCTCTATGGCATGTAAAAGCATTGCCTTGGCCCGGTGCAGACGCGAACGCAGCGTGCTTTCATTGAGCGCGAGCGTTTTTGCAATTTCCTGCTGCCCCAATTCCGCAAAATAATAAAGCAGGATCGGCTGCCGGTATGTTTCGGGCAGATCATCCACCAGGGCAATTACGGCTTCCCGCTGCTCCGCGCTTAGTAATTCCGCCTCCGGCAACCCGGAGGTATCATCATTTTCTTCCGCATATGGCGGTTCGTCTACCGGAATTTCCCGCCTGGATTTGCGCATCAAATCAAAGCTGGCATTTTTGGCCGTGCTGCACAGCCAGGCTTTTTGCTGATAATCGCGCAGCTCCTTTATGGTGCGCATATGGTCCATTGCTCGCAAAAAGACCGTCTGCGTCACGTCCATTGCAGCCTCGCGGTCATGCAGCAGGCCATACGATACCCAGTATACCGTCCCGGCATAGGAACGGTATAATACTTCGACGCTCTCCATTCCACACCCCCAACCCGATATGCTCGCTATTATACTTGACGCGTAAATTCCAATTTTGTTGCAAATCCGATTGAAATTTTTGTTAGATCAGGATGGGTTTAGCGGATCAATGCTGGTTTTCCTCAAAAACGCCTTTGCCTCTTTTGCAAATTCCTCCGCGTTGGATGCCATGGCCGGATGGCTGCCGTGCGGAAAGAGCATAACCCGGCATCCGGGTATTTTTGAAGAAAAAGCTATAAGGGCTTCACCAATGCCCGGTATCAGTTCGTCTTCTTCGCTTCCTGTGAGCAGCACGGGAACTTTGATCGACGGCAGCTCTTTTTGAAAATAGCTTTCTCCTGTTTGATAGTGGCGCAATATCGCCTGCGTGTCCCAATCCACCACGCGCGCCCAGTCCGCGCCGTGCTGGGCTTCCCAAAACAGCTGGCCTCCCCGCTGCTTTTTCCCCATCTTCCTCTGGGTGGGAAGGTCCCCGATGAATTCCTCCCGCGAGGCTTTCCCCATGAAGCTGTCCGCAACCACCGCGCGGATTAAGTCCGGGCGTTCAAGCGCCATATTGAGCGCTGTGATCGCTCCGCCGCTTGTGCCGATGACGTTTATGTCTTGGCAGCCCAGCAGCTCCAGCAAGTGGACCGCCTGTAAGGCCTGCTCATACCAGATATTCTCCGGCAGTTCGTCCATGCGGTCCGATTTTCCGTAACCCAAAAAATCCGGCGTGATTACGCGGTAATCGCGTGTATACAGGCCGATGACAGGGTCAAACATTCTGGAAGAAGCGGAGTTTCCGTGCAGCAACAGCAACGGTTCTCCCTGCCCACATTCCTTATAGTAAATGCGATATCCCCGGTACAAAAAATGCGGCATACCTGCTCCCCCTTTGGCCCTTAGAAAAGGCGCCGGAGGTACCCGGCGCCTTACAATGTAATCAATATCGCTTATTCTTCTTCCAGCGTATCGACGTCGTTGTAATCCAATCCCGACATATCCACCAAGTGTACGGTAACCGTCTGTTCCTTTCCGTCCCGCGCGATGGTAAGCGTAATGTCGGTGCCGATGGGCCTAGAGGTGACGTAATCCGAAATCTGGTTGTTTTCGGTAACAAGCACGCCGTCGCATGCAACGATGATATCACCGGGCTGCAGGCCCGCTACGCTCGCGGGTCCTCCACGCACGACGCCCACCACCAGCACGCCGCTTGTTACGCCATACTTCGCAAGGTCCGCTTCCGTCAGAGTGGAGATGTGCACGCCCAATGCCGCGCGCTGCACTACGCCCTTTGTGATAAGCTGCTCGGCAATCGCTTTGACGTCGTTGATGGGCAGGGCAAACCCCAGCCCTTCCGCCGTAATGGCCATGCCGTATTCGTCATACCCGGCGTTGAGGGTCTTCGCGGTGTTGATGCCTATGACCTCTCCGTACATATTCAAAAGCGGGCCGCCGCTGTTGCCTACGTTTATGGCGGCGTCCGTCTGGATATAGGTATTGGTGTGGTCCCCTATAGTAATGGAGCGGGCCCGCGCGCTGATGATGCCCATTGTGACGGTGCCCTCGAGCCCCCATCCCAACGGATTGCCTACCGCGACCACGTAATCGCCGACGCGGATACCATCCGAATCCCCGAGCTTTAATGGCTTGATGCCTGCCCGGCTGATCTTGACGACCGCGACGTCGGATACTTCATCGACGCCTACCAGCTCCGCATCGATCTCCTCGCCGTCGCTCAGTGTAACGGCAAGGGATGTAGCACCCTCCACCACATGGGCGTTAGTTAGGATATACCCCTGGGAGGAGATGATGAACCCGCTGCCCATACCCTGGAGCAGGTCTTCGGGAGACGCTTCATCGTCCCCTTCGGCATAGTTGAGTATGCCGACCACGCTGGGCCCGGCAAAATCCACAATATCCGGTATGGGGTTGCCCTGCGCGGGCAGCATAGGAGCCGCGCCGTCCAGATCCGCCATGGGCCGCTCAGTCGGTATGGGCGTAGGCGAAGGCTGGGGCGTATTTTCAGGCGCCTCTGTTTCAGACGGCGTATTGCCGGGCAATGGCGTGTACGGCTCCGCTGCGGACTGCAAAAACCCCGCCAGCAGCATGCCGATAATGAGGAATACAACCGCTACCACCACCAGCATCAGCGCAATTCTCCCGCCCGAGCGGCGCGGAGGCTGCGGGTCGTACGGGTTCATGTTTTCATAGTAGCTCTCGTAATTCATGAAGCTCTCCTTCTTTGCGCATTTCCCATGCCCTGCGCATCGCGTATTACGCGATATTTCATGCGTGCTTTGCCTTATTCGGCATGACGCTATGTTTTAATGTAAACGTAAATCGGGTCCCTGTACCGGGCTTGCTCTCCACCCAAATATCCTGCCCGTGTTGGTCTATTATACTCCGTACAATGGAAAGTCCCAACCCCGTGCCGCTCTGCGCGGAGGGCGTATGCGCCTTTTCCACCTTATAAAACCGCTCAAACACATGCGGTACATCCTCTTCCGGTATGCCGCAGCCCTGGTCCTGCACCCAGATCTGCGCGATGCGGCGGTCAATCAGCCTGGTACCGATTTCAAGCCCCTTGCCTTCCGGGGAAAACTTGAGCGCGTTGTCGATTAAGTTCCTTAAAACCTGCGCGACCTGGTCCGCATCCGCCTCCACAAACAGGCTGGGCTTATGAAGCCGCAGCTCGACGTTCAGCTTTTTCTGGTTGACACGGGCCTCAAACGTGACGAGCGTTCGTAACGCAAGCTCATTGATATCGAACCGGGTGAGCTTGAGCGCGGACTGTCCGCTATCTATACGGGCAAGATCGAGAAGGTTGTTGACCATGCCCGTCATGCGCTTGGTCTCCGCAATGACAAGGTCCAGGTATTCCCCGCGCTTTTCCTCCGGGATGGTGCCATCCTGTATGGCCTCCAGGAACCCCCTGATGGAGGTCAATGGGGACCGCAATTCATGGCTGACGTTGGCGACAAGGCTTCTTCGCATCTGCTCCAGGTCGCTTAACTCATTGGCCATGACGTTGAAGCTTTTTGCAAGCTGAGCGACTTCATCGGAACCTGAATCGTCAAGCCGTATTTCAAACTCGCCCTTGGAGTAGCGCCGCACGGTCGTATTCATATCCACAATGGGCCTGGTCATGCGGGTGGTAAGATAGTATACCGCAAGCACCGCCGCCGCCACCGCCATCAGCGCGGTCAACAGTACGTCGAGATATACCTTGGTGATGGAGGCGTTGACGGCGCTCATATCAAGGTGCATCATGATCACGCCGTCCGGCGTACCGTCGCTCTTTATGACCGCGCGCACAAGCGTCATGGTCGGTATATCCATCATGCCGGAAAACAGGTTGCTTAATACGATGCCCTCTCCCGTGAGCGTGGTGTTTGTCCCGTTGTTGAAATTCCAGATACTCGTCCTGGGAAGTTTTATGGTTCTTTCTCTCGGCCATATGGTAAGATCGAACAACGTAACGTTAACGGGGTCGCTCCCCTCGGTACGCATGGGCGCTTCCACAAGAGCGCCCCATTTTTTCTCGGACTCCACATCGCCATAAAAAGAGACGCTGTTGCCCAAAGTGTCGATCACCTGGATAAGCGCGCCATATTTTCGCGCGACAGTCTCGAGCTCTTCTCTCGCAACGCGGCGTTTTTCTTCGAATACGTATTTCTCAATGAGGATCGTATTGATTTTTTCCGTTTCCCGCCGGAGGGATTGCTCCTCTTCCTGCAGATACTGGTTTTTAAACATATTGGAAACCGTTATCCCCATCAGCAGCAGCAGGCAAAGGATAACGGCCAAATATGTGGACAGCATGCGGGAAAACAGCGTTTTGAAAAAATCCTTCCTCATTGCGTCCCGTTTTCTTTTACGCGTCGCGCCCGGATTCGAATTTATACCCTACGCCCCAGACGGTCTTGATCTGCCAAGCCTCGCGCTCGCCCAGCTTTTCGCGGATGCGCTTGACATGCACGTCCACCGTGCGACTGTCGCCAAAGAAGTCGAAGCCCCATACCTGTTCCAACAGCTGCTCGCGCGTGAACACCTTGTTTTCATGCGAAGCCAGAAAATAGAGAAGCTCGATCTCCTTGGGCGGCATTTCCACGGTCTTATCGTCCAGCGTGACCGCATAGTTTTCCAAGGATACCGTAAGCCCGGGGTAGCTCACCAGGCGTTCCGTCTCCGGCACGGAAGAACGGCGCAGCACCGCCTTGATGCGGGCTAAAAGCTCCTTTGCATCAAAGGGCTTGGCCATATAATCGTCCGCACCCAAATCAAGGCCCTGCACGCGGTCCAAGGTATCGTTTTTAGCAGTAAGCATGATGACGGGGGCGTCGCTTTCCTCCCGGAGCTGGTGCAAAACCTTCCAGCCGTCGATACCCGGCAACATGACGTCGAGCACCACCAACGCAGGTTTCGTTTCCCGGAACAGCGCAAGCGCCGTATCCCCTCGCTCGCCGACCTGCACGGAATAACCCTCCTTGTTGAGGTAAAGCTTGATGATCTCAAGTATGTTCCGGTCATCGTCTATGACCAATATAGTGTTGTTTTCCACAAGCATTCCTCCTGATCATCCGCCCTGAGTAAGAGCGGAAATTATTTTAGGTGCCGGCAACGCCTGAACCAACGAGTCAGCGCGCCTCCACCTCTATGCCGTTTTTTCTTAACAGCGCCGCCGTCACGCCGTCCCCTTCGCGGGTAGACCCGGAAAACGTGCCGTCGTATATGACGCCTGCGCCGCAGGAAGGGCTGTTCGCTTTGAGTATTGCCCTATGCGCACCCGATAGACGGGCGATATGCAGCGTTTCCTCGGCGCCCATAATAAACGCCTCCGTGACGTCCTGCCCCATCCGGTTGCGGACCCGCGCACAGCCGCGCAATACGGCCTCGCCGTCGCCCTCCATAATTTCCGCCGGAGGACGCGGCACCGGCAGCCCGCCCAGTTGCTCCGGGCAGACGGGTATCGCCTTCCCTTCGCGCAGCAGGGCCATGATCTCTTCATCCGGCTTGGCTTTTCCATCGTAACGACAGTGCACGCCGCACAGGCACGCGCTTACCAGTATCATAACATACTCCTTTTCATCCGGGGCTTTCCAAACGGAAAACATACTATGAATTTTGCAGGATTGACGCAATTGTTTACAAGACTATCTATTTCCAAAAAGAAGCGGGTTCTTAGGGCCGTTACGGCCCTAAGCGGAGGTTTGGGGGGACATAGCCGTGCGCCGCCTGTGGCGGATGGAGCGAGGCGTAGTCCCAGTAAGCAAGGGAGCACAGACTGTTCTGTGCGACCATTGCGAACTGTGGGCAGAGCCTCCAAGCCCATCCCATTCTCAATTTCCTGCTACTTCAGCGTCACGACCGTTACGCCCGCATCGCCCTCGCCGTAGTTGCCCAGGCGGAACGTCTTGACCTTGGCATGATGCCTGAGATAATCCTGTATGCCCTTGCGCAACGCGCCCGTGCCCTTGCCGTGGATAATCTGCACC
Source organism: Bacillota bacterium (assembly GCA_023409435.1). Taxonomy (GTDB): domain Bacteria; phylum Bacillota; class Clostridia; order Christensenellales; family CAG-138; genus JAEYLA01. The sequence goes on from JAEYHP010000135.1 coordinate 16,268, forward strand.
TCGGTCCGGCCGTTTAATACGGCGTCGTCAAGATACCGGTCCACCTCCATGAGCGCCTCGTCCACCAGTCTGCCGCGCACGTCAAGCGAAAGCCCCGCGGGTTCACGTGTGGGGTCAAGCGTCAGCTTCGCGCTTACGGAAGCGGGCTTTACCGTCTCCTCGATCATGCGGATATCCGAAAGCCTCGCCATCATCTTGATGACGCCCGCTTGCACCTGCACCTCGCCCCGCGCATCGGGCTCCTTCAATACAGTGGCGTTCTGGCCGATGTTGACTAAGCGCACGCGGTCGCCGGGCTTCACTGACCTTGGCGCCGAACCCTTATGCTCCTGCTGCGCAAGGGGATCAAGAAGCGTGTCCTCGCGTTTTCTCGCCGCGTCCCGCGCATGCTGTATGGCGCGCTCCGCCTCGCGCATATCCAGGCTCTTGATAGAACGCAGCTCGGATATGATTTGTTCCATCTCCTCGCGGGATTGGCGCACGATCTGCCGCGCTTCCTCCTTGGCCTTGGCGCGCAAAGCGGCCTTTTCGCTTTCGAGGCGCTTCTTTTCGGCTTCGAGCTCGCTGCGCAGTCGCTCGGTTTCATAGCGCAGCAGCGTCGCCTGCTGCTTTTCCTGCTCGGCCCGCTGGCGCTGGCTTTCCGCGCTTTGGATGACGTCCTCAAACTGCACGTCCTCCTTCTTTAAGAACGCGCGCGCATGCTCGATAACGTCCATGGAAAGCCCAAGGCGCTGCGCGATTTCAAACGCGTTAGACTTGCCGGGTATACCCACAAATACGCGATAGGTAGGCGCAAGCTTGTCCACGTCAAATTCCATGGAGGCGTTCTCCATGCCCGCATGTGTCAGCGCAAACGCCTTGATTTCGCTGTAATGCGTCGTCGCCGCCGTGACGCAGCCGCGCGCGTGCAGCGTTTCCAATATGCTCATGGCGAGCGCCGCGCCCTCCACCGGGTCCGTCCCCGCGCCAAGCTCGTCGAGCAGCACCAGGGAATTTTGATCCGCCTCCTCCAGTATGCGCACGATGTTCTTCATATGGGAAGAAAATGTGGAAAGGCTCTGCTCAATGCTCTGCTCGTCCCCGATATCCGCAAACACCTGAGAAAAGGAGCAAAGCCTGGTCCCTTCCGCGGCGGGCACAAAAAGCCCGGCCTGCGCCATCAGCGTAAACAGGCCGATGGTCTTTAACGTGACCGTCTTGCCGCCCGTGTTGGGGCCGGTGACAATAAGCGTCTGGAACGCGTCGTTGAGCCATACGTCTATGGGCACCACGCGTTCCGCAGGAATCAGCGGATGCCTGCCCGCGACGATTTTGATGGGCGCGTGGGGCGCTATCGCCGGGCGGATGGCGCGCATTTCCCTCGCAAGCATGGCCTTGGCGAATATCAGGTCGAGCTCGCCTAAGATGCCGATGCTTTCATACAACTCGTCCGCGTACGGCTCCACCATGGCAGTCAGGGAAGCGAGCACGCGCTCGATCTCCTCCTGCTCCATGCTGACAAGGCGTTTATATTCGTTGCCCAGTTCCACCGCGGCCATGGGCTCGATGAACAGCGTCGCGCCGCTGCCCGATTGATCGTGCACCAGGCCCGGCACATATTGTTTTGCCTCCTGCTTGACGGGCAGCACGAACCGCCCGTTGTGGATGGTGATGATGGGTTCCTGCAAATATTTCTGGAACGCGGCGCTTTTGATCATGTTGTTGAGCTTTTCGCGCACACGCTCGTTGACGATGCGCATCTGGCGGCGGATGCCCGCGAGCTCCGGCGAGGCGGCGTCGGCAACCTCTTCCTCGCTGACAAAACAGCGCGTGATATCCTCCTCCACACTGCGGTGGGAACAAAGCTGCCCCGCCATGTAGGAAAGCAGCGTCGGCGCATCCCCCTGCGTCAGGCGCTCGCGTGCGGTGCGGCTGACCCTGAGGCACCGGGCGATTGCGAGCAACTCCCGGATGCTTAAATACAGCGCCGCGCGGATGCGCTTGAGCGTGGGCCTTACGTCCGTAAACCCTTCTATGGGGCTTTGCCCGCCGTGCAGGAATATGGTTTCCGCTTCCGACGTCTGCTGCTGCAGCGTGTTGATCTGGGCCGGGTCCGAAGCCGGGCGCAAACTTTGCGCGTTTTCCCGCCCAACGTCTGACGCAGTCAACCCTTTGATGCGCTCCACCACTTTATCGAATTCCAACAGAGACAGTACCCTATTTTCCATAGTTCCGTTTCCTCCTATGTTGCAAGCCCACGCGCCCAGTGGCCACGCGTTGTCCCACGGCGGGGCGGGCTCTTTCCTGTGAGCGCATCCTGTGCGGCGCGTACGCGTTCCGCCACCTCGCGCTCCGTTTCATAAACGAACTCCAGCGCCAAAAGCTCCGGCATTGGAAGTTCAGACAGTACGTCCAATATATCCATGACCTCGCAGTTGCGTACGCGGTTCAGGCAGCCGCCCGTTCCTTCCCGCACCGGGTCGAGCGGGAAAACGCGCCCTTCCGCATCGGTAAGCGTATGCTGCCTGTCGCACCCCGCGCAGCCGTTTTCCCTGCGGTGCGGGCAATGCCAAAGTTGCATCAGCTGCGCCCTGCCATAGCCGTAAACACCCGCGCCCGTCTCCAGAATGAGATCCCGAATCTGTGGCTTGCTGAGCTCAAGAGAGAGCAAGACCCGCGTGAATCCCAATTGCATAAGCTTTGCTACCGCCTGCGCGTTTGTCGCGTTGCAGAGATACCCCGCGATGCGCTCCCCTTTGATCAAAGCGACCTGTCCCGCGTTCTGCGCCACGCCTCCATCCACCAGCCCGCCCGCAAAAATGGCCGCCCAGTGCTTTTGCGCCGCACCGGAACTGTCCGCCGCCGGAAGCTGCAGCAGCAGCTTTTGACCCCCGGTCCGAAACGGCTGCAGCCTTATAATCTCCTCTTCCGCCCGCAGGATATCCCGCGGCTCCAGCGCCACATCGTTTGCGCCCGCTGCAAACGCGGCCTCCGCGCGCGCGGCGTCGGGCACCACGGCAAGCACCGCCGAAGTTGCCGATTGTTTACATTGCGGGATTAGGGCCAAGGAAACCTCCGCCCTTTCCCGCCGTATGATCAAAGCTGCCTCCAGCGCCTCCACCGCATCGCGCCTTAACGCATTGAGCGCGGAAACGGGGAGGTAGGCAGGCATGGGCATGTCCACGGTTCCGTCATTCAAAATAAACGGCGTATCCCCCAGCTTTCCGATCTGGGCGATATACCGGGAAACATCCGGCTCCGTTTTTGCCGCCTGTACGGTCTCCCCCGTTACGCTTACTTCTGTTTGCCCCAGCGTCAGCGTCAGCGTTGCGGGTTCCCCAACCGCAAGCGTCAAGCAGGCCTCCACAGGCTGCTTGCGCCGTTCCGTTCGGTAGGTTTCCTGTTCCTTTGCAAGCGGCGCGTCCGGGCCGCTCAAAGTTCCCCGCGCGTCGGCGGGCACATCCCGCCCGTAAAAATAGCCGGTAGAACTACCGCGCGAGAAAATGCGCTGCAAGGAATCAAGTTCCTCTTCCAGCACAGGCTTTTCCGCCCCGTCTATTGCCATGCGGTAGGCGCGGGTCACCGCAGAGACATATTCCGCCCGCTTCATGCGGCCTTCGAGCTTGATGCAGGCGACGCCCGCCTCTTTTAACTCCTCCACATGGAACAGCATGGAAAGGTCACAAAGGCTCAGCGGATATTCCTGCTTCCCGCCATTTAGGGCATAGGGTTTGCGGCAGGGCTGTGCGCAAGCGCCGCGGTTGCCGCTCCTTCCCCCCGCCAGCGAGGAGAACAGGCATACCCCGGAAACAGAGGTACACAGCGCCCCGTGCGCAAAGCACTCCAACTCAACCGGGCTCGCTGCCCCCAGTTCGCGGATGCGGTCAAGAGAAAGTTCCCGTGCGAGCACGGCGCGCGTCATCCCCAGCGCATGGGCTATATTTAGCCCGTTTTCATCATGTATGGTCATCTGCGTGCTGGCATGCAGCGTAAGATCGGGCAGCGCCGATTTTATGGCGCGCACAAGGCCGATATCCTGCACGATGAGCGCGTCCGCGCCTATTTCATATAAATACGCGGCGTAAGAAAGCGCGTCCTGTAGCTCCCTGTCAAGCAACAGCGTGTTAACGGCCACATATGCCTTCACATTGCGGATGTGGCAATAATCCAACGCTTCGCGCAGCGTGGCATCGTCAAAATTCCCCGCGTAACGGCGGGCGCTGAACGCGCGCCCTCCCAAATAAACGGCATCCGCCCCGTTTTGTACGGCAGCAGTAAGACTGTCTCTTTCACCCGCGGGTGAAAGCAACTCAAGCGCCATATGCGCCTCCTCAATCTTTCGGAAAACAACGGGCCGAAGCCGCATGGCCTGACCCGCCTCATTTACCAGTATAACACATTTTCCACAGGCTGCATGCTGTTTTGTTTCAGACACAAGAGCCTCAAGCGCAGTGCCTGCCGCTAAAATGCGGCTTCATATTCCATCCTGCGGGCGGTGGCTTTAGCGATTTCTTCCCCAAGCAGCTTTTTGATGATGTGCAGAGACAATTCAATGCCGCAGGCAACGCCGCCGGAAGTCATAATATTCCCTTCGTCCACAAACCGTACGCCGTCCACCACATGCACTTCCGGGAACTGATTCCGAAGGATTCCCGTATCCGCCCAATGCGTAGTAGCACTTTTTCCGTTTAGCAGCCCCGATTGTGCGAGCAAAAACGCGCCCGTGCAGACGGAAACCGTAATGGGTGCTTTCTCCGCCATTTCCCGAATGAAACGGGTAAGCGTCTCATTATGGATTTCAATTTTCTCCGCGCCGTAACCGCCGGGGACAATAAAAATGTCCAATTCCGGCACGTCCGAAAACGTATGGTGCGGCTGCACCAGCAAACCGTTTCTCGCTTTGATCAGCCTATCCTGCTCCGCGATTGTACACACGGAAAATGGCCGCGTTCCATCCGCAAACTGCGTAATGGAAAACGCCTCAAACGGGCCTGCGAAATCCAGAACCTCCGCTTCGTCAAAGAGCAGAATGCCCACTTTGTATGTCCGGCCCATGCAATGCCTCCCCATCGTGCTAGAATTGTTATACAAAAAATCCGGCTGAAAAACAACCGGATTTTGCTCTTTTAACTTTTTAACTATCAGCGGCAGCTTTTAAGAAATGCCGCAATCCGGTCCACGGCCACTTTGATTTTTTCAAGGTCCGTTGCGTAGCAGCAGCGCACATGGCCCTCGCCCGCATCGCCGAACGCGGTGCCGGGAACGGCCACGACCTTTTGTTCCGCCATCAGCCTGTCGCTGAATTCTTCGGAAGAAAGCCCGGTACAGCGGATGGACGGGAACACATAGAACGCGCCTTCCGGTTCGTCGCAAGTCATTTGAAGGTCGTTGAACGCATCCACAAGGTACCGCCTGCGGCGGTCATACTCACGAATCATGGACATGGTATCCTCCCAGTCATACTGGAAACCACGCTCTAACGCTACGATACCCGCAACCTGCGCCGGGGTGGGCGCACAGAGCATGGTGATCTGGTGGATCTTCGTCATGGCGGCGATGAGAGGCTGCGGGCCTACGGCATAGCCAAGCCGCCAGCCAGTCATGGAGAACGCCTTGGAGAAGCCGCTCAATATGATCGTCCTGTCCTTCATGCCGGGCATGGAGGCAAAGGATACGTGCCGCTTGCCGTTGTAGGTCAATTCCGCGTAGATTTCATCCGTGATAACGATGACGTTCGTATCCTTCAATACGTCCGCAATGGCCAAGAGATCCGCGCGCTCCATGATACCGCCCGTGGGATTGTTCGGGTAGGGCATGATCATGGCCTTGGTTTTAGGGGAGAGCGCCTTGCGCAGCGCGTCCGGCGTGATTTTGAAGCGGTTTTCATGGTTCATGGCGATGGGTACGGGGATGCCGCCCGTCAGCCTGACGATGGGCAAGTAGGATACATAGTAAGGCTCGGGTACGATGATTTCGTCGCCGGGGTTGACCACCGCACGCAGCGCAAGGTCAATCGCCTGGCTGCCGCCGACGGTAATGAGCGTGTCCTGCACGGAGTACCCGCTGATTTGAAACCGCTCGTCCAAGTACCGGAGTATCAGCTCCCTTAATTCCGGCATGCCCGCGTTAGAAGAATATGGGATGCGCCCTGCGGACAGACGTTTGAGCGCCTCCTTGCGGATGCCTTCGGGGGTGGCGAAATCCGGCTCACCCACGCCCAGGCTGATGCAGCTGTCATCCAGGAAATCAAAATATTTGCGAATACCCGAGGGCGGGATCTCCGTAACGATTTTCGCTACGAGAGTTTGGCTTTCCATACATCCTCCTTGATGCGCAGGCCCACTCTTATGAAAATACAAGCTGGCGTGACACACGAAACGTAATTACCGTCTATTATACCCACGTTATCCCCCCGCCGTCAATCCGAACGCTTCAGGCAAATGCATAAAAAAACGTTCACGTTGGATACTTTTAGGCGCAGATTTTATATATAGGACACCGTTTTCATTTTATTCCAGCACTTTTGTTTCTATGGCAGCTATGACAGGCGAGTTATTCACATATTGTTAAAGGTTTCATTCTTTTAAACGGCAATACGGGGTGCTAAAATACGAATTAAGGCGTATGCAGTCGATCCCGCCATTTTCATGCGTCTTTTCCCATATACTCCATCAGAATGGCTGGCGCATGCCCTTAACTATGGGAAACCCTCTTATAACGCCGCAGGCTCAGGCATACGAAGGAGGCAATCCATGCGCGTGCGCATGAAAAGAACGATATATACCTGTTTAGCGCTGCTGCTGACGTTCTCGTTCTGCGGCACCGCTTTTGCGGTTACCCCGCTTTCTTCCGTCAGCATGCGCCTTGGCTCCTCCGGCGAAAACGTGTCAACACTGCAAAAAAACCTTGTTGAGCTTGGGCTCTATTCCCTAGAGCCGGACGGCGTATACGGCGCGCAAACGGCGCTTGCCGTAAAGCGCCTGCAAGCCCAGTTGGGGCTGTATCCGGACGGAGCCTGCGGCCCGCTGACCATACAGGCATTCAACAAAGCCTATGGGAATACTGCAGCAGCTGCGCCCGCTACCCCTTCTTCCGTGCTAGAAACAAAGAACGCCAAGGTATCCCCGCTTGCGGGAAAAAAGATCGGCATCGACCCGGGGCATCAGCAAAAAGCGGATACGGCTTTGGAACCCGTAGCGCCCGGCTCTTCCCGCATGAAGCAGCGCATGAGCGCTGGCGGCGCTGGCATAAAAACAAAAATACCCGAATATGAAACCAACCTTATCATAGCGAAAAAGCTCCAGACGCTGCTGGAAGAAGCGGGCGCCGTCGTATATATGCTCAGAACAGAACACGATGTGCAGCTTTCCAATGTGGAGCGCGCCCAGATCATGAACAAGGCCGAAGTGGATTGCTGGATCAGAATCCACTGCGACAGCAGCAAGGATTCTTCCATAAACGGCGTGCATGTGCTCGCGCCTTCAGCAGTCAGTTCCCCAAATATCGCGGAAAGCAGCCTGAACCTCGCCAAACTGCTTTTGAAGGGTGTCACAAAGGCAACGGGCGCAAAGGAGTTGCCCGTTCTTGTAAAATCCGACCAGACGGGGTTCAACTGGTCTGAACAGCCCGTGGTAGCGGTGGAGCTTGGATACCTGAGCAACCCAACGGAAGACGTCCGCCTCAACCGCGCATATTACCAAAACGAATGTGCAACCGGCATGTATGAGGCGCTGATCGCTTATTTTTCGTAATACTTACAAAACTCTTCTTGGGGGCGTGGGGGATCGCAATCCCTCACATTTAATCAAATCTGACGACATGTGCGTCAGATTTGCGGAAAAAAGTGCGTTATGCACTTTTAACCTACAGAAAAACCCGCTGATAAAGTCCGCAGGACTTTGTCAGCGGCCCAAAAAGGCCTCGGCCTTTTTTTATTGCCGCTGCATCCAAAAATCTTACGTCAACCTTAGCTTTTTATGAACAATCCGGTTTTCTGCCTGAGCTCTGCAAAACGCCGGGCCTTTTTTGCGCCATTGCATCCAAAAATCTTATGCCAATCTTAATTTTTTTATTAACGCGTTTGAGTTCTGCAAAACGTGTCGAATAACAGAACAGAGCCGTTAAAACTCCCCCCTCCCCAGCAGGAAGTACCCGTAAGCAATCGTCCGGCCCATGGATGACCGGGGGACTATTTATTCTGCAAAAAATTGTAAGGAGAACGCGCATGAAGAACTTTTCCATCCCCAAGAAGCTGACCGTGGCCTTCGCTGCCATCATTTTGCTCTTTTGTGGCGCAGTCTTAGTGGCGATGCTGAACCTTTCGAACATCGCTGGACAATTCACGGCGTTTCACGACCATTCCTTCGTTACGAATAGGCAGACCATGGCGATCCGCGGTTTGCTGCATGAAATCGAAAAAAATCTCATCAACGCATGCGTCGCGGAGGACGCCGCGGAAGCGCAAGGATACTTGGACGACGTGAACAATTCCGTGACGGAGCTTACCGCCGTAAGAAAGACGCTTTCCGAAGTGCTCATCGGCAACGAGGAACTGATCCAGCAGTTCAACGATGACGTGATTACCGCCGCCGCGGTCCGCGGGACAATTTCGGAACTGGCGCTCTCCGGAAAAGGCGCTGCCGCGCTTGCCCTGTACCGGCAGGAATACGCCCCCAAGGCGCAGTCGCTGCGGGATACGATTGAACAGGTAAACAGTAACGATTCGGAGCGCGCCGACAGCTTCTACCTGGATGCGAAAACGGCGCAGAATATGGCGACCATACTCGTTCTTGGCATCACCGGCGCGACGTTTGTGATAGCCGTGCTCCTAAGCGTATATATCATCCGAAGCATCACAAGGCCCCTGCGCGAGATCGAGCAGGCGACAAAGCGGCTTTCCGGCGGCGAACTGGACGTTGCGATTACGTATCAATCCAAGGATGAGCTGGGTTCTCTGGCCGACAGCGCGCGTACCCTGGTTGCAACCCTGCGCGCATACATCGGCAATATTTCAGAAATGCTCAAATATATGGCGGACGGCGACCTCAGCCTAAGTGTGACGATGGAATACCAGAAGGACTTCGCGCCCATAAAAGCCTCTTTAGAGACGATTTTAGCCTCGCTCAACGCCATGTTCTTAGGCATTCAGCAATCCTCCGAGCAGGTGGCGAGCGGCTCTTCCCAGGTGGCAAGCGGCGCACAGTCCCTCGCCCAGGGCGCTACGGAACAGGCAAGCTCCGTTGAAGAGCTTTCCGCCACAATCAACGAGATCTCTGAGCAGATCAAGGCGAATGCCGCCAACGCCCAGCACGCCAACCGCATGGTGGCGGAGACCACGCGCGAAATCGAAAACGGCCAAAATCAGATGGGGCGGCTGGTTACCGCCATGGGGGATATTTCCGAGACCTCCAGCCAGATCAGCAAAATCATAAAGACGATAGACGACATCGCGTTCCAGACCAATATCTTAGCGCTCAATGCCGCGGTGGAAGCGGCGCGAGCGGGCACTGCAGGGAAGGGCTTTGCCGTGGTGGCCGAGGAAGTACGAAACCTTGCCGCCAAGAGTGCCGAAGCGGCAAAGAACACGACCGCTCTCATTGAAAACGCCATACGCGCCATAGGCAACGGCACGCATATGGTGGCTGCTACCGAGCAATCCTTAAACGGCATTGTGGAGAAGGCGGAGCATGTCACAAGGCTCGTCAACGACATCGCGCAGGCTTCCAACGCACAGGCGACCGCCGTGATGCAGACGACAATGGGGATTGAGCAGATTTCCAGCGTTGTGCAGAACAACTCCGCCACGGCGGAAGAAAGCGCTGCTGCAAGCGAGGAGCTTTCCGGCCAGGCGCTTATGCTCAAAGAAGTGATCGCAAAAGTGCGCCTGAAAGGCGAAGAGGCAAAGACGCGGGCGCAGGCCCCGGCTTATGTAGCTGCGGAAGCCACGGCCCCGCGCTACGTCTATGCGCCCTCCCCCGTCGCCATGCCCAACCCGTCGTTCGCAATCGCGCTGGACAAATATTGATACACTCTTCCTACATAATTATAAAGCGCGTCCCGCATTAGGGGCGCGCTTTAGCCTGCCAGCCTTTTACCATCCTGAGCGAAGCGAAGGATCTTGAAGCGGCTGGATTAGGACGTATAACGGGAGCTAGATTCTTCGCCTCCGGCTCAGAATGACAAACGACAGGGTTTATCGACACTCTGAAAGCGCGTCCCATCCGGGACGCGCTTTGCGCTGTCCCGCCATATGTCATATATCAAGATAAATGGCAGTAAATTGCATACATTTTACTTGCCTTCCCATTGGTTTTATGTGAAAATATACACAATATTTGGAGTGGCAGCCACTCCACAAAGGGGACACGCATGGAAAAGATCATAGAGGTGGAAGGGCTCAAAAAGTCCTACGGAACGGTGGAAGCCGTAAAGGGCATCAGCTTTTATGTGGAAGCTGGAAAGCTCTTTGCCTTTTTAGGCCCCAACGGCGCGGGAAAGTCCACGACAATCGACATCCTCTGCACGATACTTGAGGCGGACGCAGGCGAAGTCACGATAGACGGGCACGCTTTGGGCGCAAAGGATGCGGCCATACGCTCCGCGATCGGCGTGGTATTTCAGGACCATTTGCTGGACCCGCTGCTTACGGTGGAAGAAAACATGCGCGTGCGGGGCAGCTTCTACCACAAGAACCGCCTGCAGCTCAACGCGGCCGTGGAATGGGCGGCAAATGCGGCGGCGGTAAAGGAATTTATCAAACGCCCGTACGGCAAGCTTTCCGGCGGGCAAAAGCGCCGGGCGGACATTGCGCGGGCGCTTATCAACACGCCGAAAATCCTGTTCCTGGACGAACCCACCACCGGCCTTGACCCGCAGACCCGCAAAAGCGTATGGGAAAGCGTGCAGGCGCTGCAAAAAGAAACCGGCATGACGGTATTTTTGACCACGCACTATCTGGAAGAAGCCGCCGAAGCCGATTACGTGATTATCATAGACAACGGCGAGATCGCCGCGAAGGGCACGCCCACGGCGCTGCGCCAGCAGTATGCGAGCGATCTATTAAAGCTATTCCCTTCGGACGAAGCGGCGTTGATTTCAACGCTTGAGGAAATGAAGCTATCGTTCACCAAGGTATCCGACCGGCTGGTGATAAAGCTTTCCTCCACACTGGATGCGCTGCCGCTGCTTGAGCGCGTAAAGCCGCATATCGCCGGGTTTGAAGTATTGAACGGCACGATGGATGACGCCTTTATCGGCATCACCGGAAAGGAGATCCGGCAATGACGGCATTCGTAAGTAGAAATTTAAAGGTGTTTTTCCGGGACAGGGCCTCCGTGTTCTTTTCCCTGCTCGCGGTGTTCATCATCATAGGCCTGTACGTGCTGTTCTTAGGCGACGTGTGGCTCCAGAACCTGCCCGATATGCCCGGCGCCAAATACCTGATGGACAGCTGGATCATGGCGGGCCTTCTCGCTGTCACCTCCATGACCACCACGATGGGCGCGTTCGGCATCATGGTGGAAGACCGCGCGAACAAGCTCATCAAGGATTTCAATGCCTCCCCCATCCGCCATAGCGAGGTCGCGGGCGGCTACATCCTCTCCTCTTTTGTCATTGGCATCATCATTACGCTCATCACGCTGGTGCTGGCGGAGCTTTACATTTGGAGTGGCGGCGGGCAATGGCTGAGCCTTGGCGCGCTTTGCAAAGTACTAGTATTGCTGCTGATTTCCGCGCTGTGCAACACGGCGATGCTTTCGTTTTTGATCTCCTTCTTCAAAAGCAACAACGCGTTCGGCACGGCCAGCAGCATCATCGGTACGCTGATCGGCTTTTTGACGGGCATTTACCTGCCCATCGGCATGCTGCCCGAAGGCATTCAGTTCATTATTAAAATATTCCCCGTTTCCCACGCGGCGCTGCTGCTGCGGCAGGTGATGATGGAGGTGCCTATGCATACGGTGTTCGCGGGCGCGCCCGCCGCCACGGTAGAGAGCTTCCAGCAGGAAATGGGCGTGCTGTTTAAAATGGGTGATACGGCCATGAGCACCTGGACCAGCATCGCGATACTCCTTGGCACGGCGGTGGTGTTCTACGGGCTTTCGATCTGGCGGTATTCGAGGAAGAGCAAATAAACTTGATTTTGCGCTTGATCCCCCGGCATGCCGGGGGATTTTTTGTGTGGCCAAACAGTGATGATCCTCCTCTGTTTGCCTGATTTAACGGACTTTCGGCCGCCTCTTGAATGGGGTTCAAGAGGTCTAAATTGCCGCTGGCTGCCCCCTGCCCCGCCAATATGGGGTCAAAAAAAACCTTGCAAATCAACACTCGCTTTAGTATAATTATTTTCGCTGCGATGAGCGGCATGTATCTGGGTGTGGCGCAGTTTGGTAGCGTGCTTGAATGGGGTTCAAGAGGCCGGAGGTTCAAATCCTCTCACCCAGACCAACGCAAAAAAGTCCCGAATCTTTTAAGGTTCTGGACTTTTTCTTTGCTCAAAAATCGGCCAGAAAATTGCTCCAAAAACGCGTTTTGACATCCATTTGACATCCATAGAATTTTTTGCGCAAGTATTAACCAATGCCAACCTAGCTTCTTCATAGCAGCTATAATCGACACACTAGTCAATTTACGCAAAAAATGGTAGAATCACCACTATCTTATGTGGCTCAATATTTTAATATATACGTGGGGTAGTATGGAAGAGCAAATTACCAAAAACCAGCACTATGTTCCAAAGTTCTATCTCCGTAACTTCTTAAATGCAAATGAGACGCTATGGGTTTACTGTAAGTTAACTGAGAAGTATTTCCAGCGCAGCCCAAATAGTATCTGCTATGAAAAGTGGCTTTATGAAACAAGATGGGAAAAAGCTGACCCAAAGTTGGGGAAGTACATTCTACAAAATCAACTAGAAAAAAAATTCATACCATTTGAAGGCACATGGAATACGTTAGTTAGAAAGATCATTGATATTTGCGGCAATCCTCTAAACAAAAATTCGCTTATTTGTAATAAAGATGAGAAAAAGACACTAGCTAGCCTGGTAGTTAATCTATTTTTACGAAATCCACGGTCACTAAATCAAGTAGAATTAAATATGGTAGTTGATGACTTGATGAGCAGCAATGAAGAGATTCAATCAATTGATCAATTATTAAGCGATATGAATTTCGGGGATACAAAATCTCTAATAAAAGCAGCACAAAAAAAAGTATTGCTAGACGAAGAGTTTTCGGGGGGCGCTCCAGAACAGATGATAAATGACCTGTTGGGGTTAAGTCTTAGTTTTCTTGTATCCAAAGATCAGGAGTTTATTACAAGCGATTTCCCAGTGTTGTGTAAACTATTCGAGACTGCAGCGGGTGAAATTTACCCCCAAAAAATATACTTACCAATTAGTCCATATTGTATGTTGCAGTACAGCAATGATCCCATGGCAAGATTTTATACAAATAGAGTGGTTCCAATTTCTAATGAAGATGTAAATAAATTAAACCGCTCTTATATGAAAAGCCAATCAAAATTATTAATTGCAAGAGAGGAATCAATTTTGAAGTATATTGTAGATCAAAATTAAAATATCTCAAGGCCAATCCCAATAGCTGGGAATAGCGCTGTTATTAGTTGTAGCGCTCAACAAACCATCTCCCCTCCTCATCAAAAAGGAAGATGACTTTGCCGCTGACTTCACAGGTATAGCGCACGCCCGCGCCTCCTGCCTTCAGGCTGGCCGCCCGGCGAACGTCCAATACTTCGTTGATAAGGATTTTTCGTCCATCCTCCCAGATAAGCCCCAGAGGCTTTTTCTTGCCTTCGGGATTGATCAGGGCGAGTACGCTGACATACACCTTTGCGGATTGCTCCATAATGCCCTTCCCACTACGCAAAATAGCCGACCGGATGGATGATATGGTCTCCCTTGGGGTTAATCCGCCCCAGGGTATCGTCCAATGCGTTGACAGCGCGCCCAATGGAATAATGCCCAAACCTTCTGCGGATATCATCAACCGCGCGCTCTAATTGTTCCCGGCGTATCCGTTGCGCTTCATCCTCCAATAATGTCAATTGCACCGGCGTACTGGCAGGGATAAGGTTGCAGGCGCGGATACCAATGCTGCGCAGAGGCCTCTCCCATCGATAATTATCTTTCAACAGCTTAAGCGCCGCTTCGCAAAGCTCGGAGGAAAGGCAAGTGGGCTTTGTCAGCTTTAACTGCCGCTCAAAGCTGAACAGCTCATTGTCGCGCAGGCTGATTTGCACGCCTCTACATAGGAATCCATGATCGCGCAGCCGCTCCGCTACGCTCTCCGCAAGCATATAATAGATGATCTTCGCGTCCAGCTCACAGGTAAGGTCCCTTGGCGTGGTGGTACTGTTGCCAATGCTTTTGATGATGGCTTCCTCACCCATACGGGTAACCGGGGACGTATCCCATCCATTTGCAAATGTGTGAAGAATCAGCCCCCACTTTCCAAACCAGCTATGCAATAGTTCTGAGTCGGTCTTCGCAAGTTCGCCGATTGTAACGATGCCTTTATCGTATAGCTTACGCTGCGTCGCACGGCCAACATATAGAAGCTCCGCTGCGGGGAGCGGCCACACCTTGTCTTTGAAATTGCCGGCCGTGATCACCGTCACCGCATCCGGCTTTTTCATGTCGCTGCCCAGCTTGGCAAATATCTTGTTGTAGCTCACGCCCACGGAAACCGTAATGCCGAGTTCGTACTTAATCCGCTGCCGGATCTTGTTTGCAATTTCTTCTCCGCTTCCATAGAGGTGCATGCTGCCGGTTACATCGGCCCAAACTTCGTCTAAGCCGAACGGCTCAATCTGATCGGTATAATCTGCATAGATTTCACGGGCAAGGCGGCTGAAGCGGAGATAAAGGGCATAGTTTGGCTTCACGATAATGAGCCGCGGACATTTTTGTTTTGCCTGCCACAGCGCCTCACCGGTCTTTATGCCATATGCCTTAGCTTCGTAGTTTTTAGCCAGGATAATGCCATGCCGCTGCTCCTGATCCCCTCCAACCGCCACCGGCTTCCCGCGCAGCTCCGGATGATGCAGGCATTCAATGCTTGCATAGCAGTTGTTGATATCGACATGCAAGATCGTCCTCTCCACGTTCGTGCTCCGTTCTTATTAATTAGAACGTCTGTTCCGTTATAGTATATGAAGTGGATCGCCAAAAATCAAAGGAATCTTCTTACAATATTATTAAAATTACTCCAAAACTATAGTGTTTTCGCTCTGCTAAAGTCGCAAATTTCTTCCAATCCAAACACATCCTTTTATCAATAGAGCATACAATATATTGCGTTATATCTATATTAATCCACAATTATTGTGTGAGAAAGGATGCGCTATGCCAACAATTATTGGAGAAGCCGAACTAAAGCAAATTGTTAAAGATGGCGTTACCATTCAGGGCGGCGATGAGAAGTGTGCGGAAGGAATAAAATATGATTTTCGTCTTGGAAAGTATTTTCTTAAAGCAGGATTCAATTCACCTAAAAGTTATGAAGAATTGCTTGCCGTAGATAAAGCTATTGTAGAACCTGGGGAAGTTGTATTCGTAATGACATTGGAGAGAATAGAACTTCCCATGGATATGACTATTAATCTATATGAAAAAAGAAAGCTTAGCCATGATGGAATAAATTTGCTTGGGGGTAGGTGTGTTGATCCCGGATATAAGGGCATTTTAATTTTTGGTTTACATAATGTAACTAGTTCGAAGTTTATTTTAGAACCAGGCAAAAAGCTGGTAGGCGCTACTTTTCTGAGATTATCAGAAGAAGAGATAGTATATAATCCAACAAAAATACCTGAAACTCTTGAAACTTTTCCTGACGGTTTATTGCGTTTAATAGAGAATTACAAGCCTATGAATCCTAATTATATTAATTCCAAGCTTGAGGAACTCCAAACGAAGCTTGTTGAAGATAAAAATATATTAATTAAAAAGATGGACAATTTAGAGCTGAAAATTGAAGGCGTAGAAATCAAAGTGGATAGTAGGCTAAAGACCTTCGAGGAAATTTGGGCCATCAAATTTACCAATTGCAATGACACTATGCACGATGTTAATGAGAGAACTAAGAAAATTGAGATGGTTATAAATAAGGCTCAGGTTTGGATGAAAATTCTTGTATGGGTATTAGGTATTTTTACCGCTATTGGAGCCGGAGTGCTTGCAGGCGTAGTTCAAAAAATACTAGGAATAAGTTAATACCAAAATAGTTTGTACATATCCCCCGCTGTATTTACAGCGGGGGATATGTACGAATTGCTTTAACCGTTCCTCGCCTGCAACCGATCAAACAGATCGCTTATAAAGTTACTTCCCCGGCTCACAAGCACGCCGGTAATAACAGCATCCAGCCATGCCGGGAAGGCAATACCCAGCACACCCATGATGCCCACCTGTGCAGCCAAGCAGACTCCTATACCGCCCACCATGGCCGCGACGGCGGGCCATTGAATACCGCCCGTGATCGCTTGCTTGACGGTCTCCACAATGGCCTCTACCAGTAAGGCCAGGATGATGATGATTGCAACTGCTTCCATTTAATTTTCCTCCCGTTTTATCTTATTTGCCCTAACAGCCAGCCGACCGCAGCCGCGACGACCAGCATTATGACCTGTCCCACAAGCGCCTCCCAACGTTTGCCGCCTTTTCCTTCGAGCGAACGGAGGCGCTCCTCGTGATCGTCTATATCAACAAGAGCGGTATTGAGCTTTTGCTCAATCCGCTCCAGCTTCAAAAGGATCTCCTGTACCTGGTTTTCCGCCATGCTCATGTCCTCCGCAGGTATGTGTCAATGCACCAGCCGCGCAGCATGGGCATCTGCTCATGAAGAACGACCTCCGCCCATCCATCATCCACGGCCAGCACAATGCACTTTTGCTCGGCGGAAAGCTTGCCCAGCACGGCATGCGTTGTGCCGGGGCCGCTACGAACGTTCACGCCGCTGTCTCCCACATAGGCATACAGCGCGGGAAAGGTGAGAACGGCGGGCTGTTCGGGTTCCGGTTCTGGCGTTGTGGCGGTTGCCAGCGCCGCGCGGAAGGCAGCCATGTCGATACAGGGGCAAAGTGTGGCATATGTCTTGCCCTTGGGTGTGGAAGTTCCCTGAACATACGTCGGGATTTCATTGTGGCCCAGCACCGCGGAGGCCGGAAGTTTGTATAACTTCATCAGATCTTTGACCAAGCGCACCGCCGCCGCAAACTGCTTTTCAGTGGGCAAGCCATCTCCGCGCATGTCGCCATCAAATGCAATGGCCACGCTGCGCTGATTGGCGTTGTTGGTAACGTTGTCCTTCACCCCGCCATGGCCATATTCATGGCCGCGCCCAAGGTAGATGGTGCCGTCCTGAAGGACTAAATAAGAATACGGAACACCCCGCTGCCCCTCTGAAATGCGGTCCTGATGCAAAGCGGCCCACCGCGCGGGTGAGCCGTATTTGCCGACTGTATGATGGATTTGAATGTGGTCTGTGATCTTGCGTTTGCTCCGGGCAATTGGCCAAACAAGACCCGTATTCACAACATAGGAAAATTCACTCATGCCTGTACCTTCCATCCTGCCGGGTAAGCATCCGGCGACCAAACGTTATTGTCAACCAGCGACGTATAATGCACGCCCTTATACGTCACCTTTGCGCCCTTCGCGTAGGCGTCCTGCGCCCCCGTGGGCTGCACGAAATCCGGCCACTCAATGGCCGGATCATCAATGCGCACCCACAAGGAAACCGCCGCCGTAGGCGTCCAGTCGGCTTGTGCCGTGTGCGCCTGCAAGCAGCGGTATAGCAGGCCGTTAAAGCGTACCCGCTCACCTGCCGCATATGTGGCCGTTTCATCCCACGGCAAAAAAATGGCAGGCACTAAATATGCCTGCTGATCCGTGAGCATCCCGCCCGCCGCGTGTATTTGCGCGGCCTTTCTTGCCGCCGCTTCCTGCCATTTGCCCATAGACTATACGCCCCCTTCCTCCGGCACTACGCCCAGCGTATCAAGCGCCGCCCGCATATCGTCCATTTCCTCGGAATCACCGCCCGGTGGAGGTTCGGCGGGCGCGTCCTCAACGATGAAATAACAATTTGATAGACGTTCGCCCACAATATCTATGGTTACGTCCATTACAATGTTTTTTTCATCTGCCCGAATCTGCGCTATAACGGCGTCGCGGTTTTCGATTTCATATGATATTTTCATATTCCCTCCATTATAGTGCTATAAGCAATTCGTTAAATGCCCCTTGTACATCCTGGGCAATGATTCCTACGCCAAATCCGCTAATATAGCACCCGACAGGACCAGAACGACCTTGCAGCCTGATTTGATCCCCCGCAACAGCGGAAACGTCTATGATTTTTGGTTTGATAATTTCTCCAGAATCAAAATTATTCGTTATCTCGCTATCGGCTACTAGTGTTCCATTTTTTACTAGCCTGAGATATAGGGTAGCGCCTCCAGTTGAAACCATTGAATAGAAAAATCTATAAATGCCTGCTTTTAAAATTGTTACCCCCCATCCAGCAGGCAAATTTCCATATGTGCTAGGGTTCGGATTTTTAATAATTTCCAGTTTTGTATGTATAATTGTTGCTCCCGCAGTAATTGTACTTGGTAGTTCTACCCCCCCTCCGCTTCTAACTGCAAAAAAAACTGTATTTTCCGCTATTACGTCAACCATCTGATAAGCCTTGACTTTTAGCGGTACGCCGTTTGCCTGCAATACAGGCCGGTATCCTTTCCCGTTTATGTTTAATTGCGGGGCTTCTGATGCAGCCGTGAAGTAAACAGTACGGCGTAGGCCGTTCGTATAAGCGTTTACACTGGTATCCGGTGCCGTGAAGTTATTACCTCCGGCATTGCTTGCTATAATATACATTTGTGACCGTTCTAAATCAGTAACTTTGTCGTTTACTGTCTTTATTGCCTTTGGCGTGGCCGCCTGCGATTCCAACACGCTGTTCACGGCGCTATTTAACTGCGCGATACCCGCGCCGCTTGTGCTTGCGCCGGGCAGCCGCGCCGGATCGAACACGCCCGAAGTGATGGCCGAAGCAGGCAGGTTTCCAAGGTTCAATCCTGAAAGCAAGGCGTCAATCTGCGCTTGCATTTCCGTGAAAAGCTCCTGCAAACCAGGATTCGCCGCGAAGTCCACATACCCGCAAAGAATGCCGGAAGCGCGGGTATCCGTTATCATCAACTGCGTAATCACCGCCGTACCCGCAGCAACGGCAATATCCGCAATGGCGATTTCGTATGCGTCCGCGTCCCGCTGCAAGGCTGGAGCCGTGGGGGAGCTTGCAGGCGTACCCTTTTTGATATATTCCCGAAATTCGCGCGTATTGTAATCGCAGCAAATTACCACACGGTCAATACGGTTCAGCACGCCGTCCGCCGCATCCGGCGTCAGCGTCACCGGGTTTTTGTTTATGCCCACGCGTCCATTTATGACGCACAGGCCCGGATGCAGCGTAATATTCATTCCGCCCGCAGCTTCCGCCTTTAGGTTTGTGGCCGTGCGCGAATACACGCCGTTTGTAACCAGCCCGCCTATGGTATCCGCCAAATCCTGCGCGCTGTATTTCCTGTCGCCCTCAATGCTCGGAAAGAAAATTGCTTTTTCCATGTTCATGCCCCCATCCTTTTAATGCGTTCTATCAGCGTGAAAGCAGGCTTTCCAAAGGTAAGCATAAGGCTATAAGAATCTTCGTATACCTCTTCAACCTCCGTGATCCGGGTATCCAGCCGCACGCCCCATTCCGGCAACATCACCGTAACGGTATCCCCCAAGTCGTAATCCTGCTTATAAACAAGGTTTGCGAACGGCTCCGCGTCCGCGCTGATGCTCACCACGGGGAAGCACTCGGCCAGCTTATCCCAGCCCTTTTGCGCAAGAGCCGCCAAATATTCCGGCTCTGTTAGGCTATGCTCCACGCCGTTTTCGTCTTTGTATTTGTGCTTCACGCTTTTGGCGTCCACAAAGATTTCCCGGCGATTGATCCCCGTGGCCGTTCCTACCTCCACAAACGCGCGCGTGATTGTGTCGCTTTCCTCACCGCCCACCAGCGCCACATTTTTGTAACTGGCCGTACTGTCCATGTACTCCGTTTTTGATAAGCTATCCAACGCACGGGAGAATATGGCCGGGTTTGCAGTTCCCGCAACACGGTTCACCCCGCGGAAGCACTCAAAGCGCATGAATGGCCGCTCGAACACGACCCGGAAGCCTATGTCCACTTCCGGCGCAAGCGTTTTAAGCTCCGTCAAAATTTCCTTGCCCAGCCCTTGATAGTCCACCGCATCTGTAAACCCGGCAGCGGCGCCCATTGTAAGCCCCTGAATAACCCGCCGTTCCAATGTGGTAATGGCCGACGTATCCACCAGCCCGCGCATAACGCTCTCCGCATTTGCGCCTATGGCCGACGCAGCGCCCCATACAATGCGCCGTGCCAACATAGCGGAAAGGAAGCGGCCTTTCACAACCAGTTCTTCCTTTCCATCATCGTCCTGGGTGATTTGCCGCGTTTCTATGATTGCGGCGTTTTTGTCCTTGTGTGGCTGTATGACGTTTTCCGACGCCAGCAGTTCAAAATATTCGACCGGGCAATGAAGCTCAAATTCCCCCGCATCGTAAAACCTCGGCACCCAACGCAGGGAAGTAAATGCATCCACCACGCCCAACGGTTCAAAAACAGGGGAGGGGGAGTATACATAAAGCTCCATGCGTCACACCCCCAAGTACGCGTTGCTGTGGAAAACCGTCACGGTCAGCGCGTCCACGTTTTCTTCCGCCATATACCGCAGCACGTTGTCCCCCGGCGCAAGCTGCATAAACACGCTGTCCACGTCAAATGCGGAAAACAGGTTCGAAACTACCCCGCCGCGCTTTCGCGTCACCTTCTTGTTACGGTATCCGGTCGTTACGGTGATTTCATCCCCGGCCAGCATGGTTGTGTTCAGCCGGATTTCCTCATATGTGTTTATATTTTGGATCGAAGGATTTTCGAGCGTGCCGGACGCCTTGAATACCACGCGCATGCCCGCAGGCACATGCCCTTCATTTACTACGTTCACCAGCAGCGACAAGGAACGCGCTTCCACTTCAATGCCACCTTCCGGGAATTCCAAATCATCGAATTCCAGCAGCGGCAGCCATGCCGCTACATCAACGCGGGTTTCGTTCTGATCCCGCATGTAC
Source organism: Bacillota bacterium (assembly GCA_023409435.1). Taxonomy (GTDB): domain Bacteria; phylum Bacillota; class Clostridia; order Christensenellales; family CAG-138; genus JAEYLA01. The sequence continues at coordinate 37,467 of JAEYHP010000135.1, forward strand.
GGGTTTGTGCAAAGCAGGCCGATAAAGAAGCGCATGTACCCATCCTCACCATCCGCAAATGTCGGCAGCGTTTCAACCTCGCAATCAATGGCGCGCCGGATTTCCCCGAATTCGTAAGTAAGCACGCCTTTTCCCTTTGGCGTAAATACCCGGATCATGTTCGCCCGGTTTGCTAAATCGTTCTCCACAATCGCCCCTGAAAGCGTGACAGGGCGCTTTTCAAGCGCGCTTCCCACGCTTGTTTCTCCGTCCTGCCCGGCTGTGCGCATCGTGAATATGGAATTTTTCAGGCCGTTTAAGCCGCTGACCGTTTCAAGAAAGTACGCGCTTTCTATCTGATCCATAATGATGCTTTTCCCGGAAGCGTTGATATAAGTGAATTTTTCAAATAAATCCATACGCTTTACCTCACAGAATGCCCATTGCAGCCTGCCGCATATAGTTTGCATTGGCGCGGGCTACCTCGGACGCACTCATATGCTTTGCGCTGTTTACGGTCACATAGCTGTTTATGGTCGTATTCTTGCCGCTACTCGAATTGTCAGAACCGGAAGAGGAAGAACCGCCGCTGTTTCCGCTTCCCGATCCCCCGGACGTTGTACCGCCCGTGGCCGTCCGCTGTGACGCCGAATTGATGGCCGCAAGCCCTTCCGATATCTTCTTTTTCAATGCTTGCAGCGTCTTTTCCGCCGCATCCATAAGCTGCTTATCCACCGAATCCCACGCATCCGCAAAGCCTCCGCCTATGGCCTCCGCAAACGCGCTGCCCAAGTCCTCAAAGGCCGGTACGCCTTCTTCCCACAACGTTTCTACCGTTCCAAGAATTAGCGCAAGCACGCCAGACGTGAACGCATCTGCGCCTGATGTAAAGCCCATCAGTACGTTTTCGCTCATAGTAGCGCCCAAATCTGTATATTGTCCCAACGCTTCGTCCGCGTTTTTGAGCGGCGCGGCCAGCGGATCTCCCGCAAGCGTGGTACTGATCTGCAAGTTTGCAGTTCCACCCATGCCCGCTATGGAATCTCCAATTTGCTTGTTGACGTTGCCCGCTTCCCGCGTAAACCCAACGCCCAAACCCGCCGCCATAAAGGAACCGATCTCCGCAAACACGGTGGAGGGTGACTTGATGCCCAGCACCTTTTTCACGCCGTCCACAATGCCTGTGAAAAAGCTCTTTACCTTGTCTGCAAACCATGCCGCCGCGTCCTGTATGCCCTTCCAAATGCCTTCCACAAGGTTTTTGCCGATTTCCCATATTTTTGACATAAGGGAAAAGATGCCGTTTACGATGGCTTCAATGATTTTTGGCAGTTGCTCAATCAGCAAGGGGATATTTTCGATAAGCCCTGTTGCCAAAGCAATGATTATTTCTATTGAAGCCTCGATAAGCAACGGCAGGTTTTCAACGATTGCGGTTACGATGTTCGTTATGATTTCCGGTATACGCTGTATGAGCACGGGCAGGCTGTCTATAAGCCCCTGTGCAAGCCCAAATATTATTTGTATTGCCGCCTCAATGAGCATCGGCAGGTTATCTATAAGCCCCTGCGCAATGGTCAGGATGGCTTCCACTGCAGCAGGTATGAGCGTGGGCAGCTGTTGCGAAATGCCCATCATAAGCGCCGTAAGGATTTGCGCCGCTGCTACAATAAGCTGTGGAAGGGCGGTCACAAGGAATTCCCCAAACTTCCCTACAACGGCCATAGCAGCATCAACAAGGGGCTGCACATTCTCCGTGATAGCCGAAATAACGCCCGTCATAAGCTGCAAGGCACCGTCAGCCAGCGCCGGAAGCAATTCCGGCAGCATGTCCACAATGATACCCACGGCTTCTGAAAGCGATGCGGAGACCATTTTCACGAACTCGGGGATGTGTTTTGATATAGAACGCAGGCCCTCCATCAATTTAGAGGAGATAAGCTCCCCGATGGTACGCACGTCCTCCGGCTGGAAGCCGTCCTTGAGCGCCGCGTTCACCCCGGTAAGGACTTCCTGCATGCCGTCTGCAACGCCCTTTGCGGCAGGAAGGAGCATAGCGCCTAATGTGCTGGCAAGGCCGCCCGCGGTGAATTTGATGCGGTCCATCGTGTCCCCGAACTCCGCACCGGCCGCGACGGCTTCCTCGCTCATCACACCACCCAAGTCGATTGCTTCCTGCTTTAGCTTCTCAATGCCTGCGCTGCCTTCGACCAGCATGGGGGCAAGCTCCGCATAGGATTTCCCGAACAGGTCGTTTGCAAGGGCGTTTCGTTCGGTGGTGTCCTCCATATCGGCAAGCCTCTTGATGACAAGGTCAAACGCCTCGCTGGAGCTGCCCACCTGTTTGATGTCGATACCAAGCCGCTGATAGGCTGCGGACGCGGTCTTGCTGCCTTCCACGGCATCCGAAAAGGACTTTTGCTGCTTGACCATGGCCCCTTCCAGCGTTGCCATTTCCATGCCGCCAAGCTTCGCCGCATAGGCCCATTTCTGGTATTCCTCCGCGCCCATGCCCACCTTTTTGGCGCTGTCATCAATGGCCCCGGCATTGTCCGCGAAGCTTGAAACAAGCTTCCCTGCCGCCGCGGCACCGGCCGCAACACCGGCGGCTATGGTGGCAACGGCCGCCGCAAACGCCTTGGCGACGCCCGCAGCAATTTGACCAAGCTTCTGCAACTTGTCCCCGGACGAGGATGCTTTTTCCGCACCCTTGTCGGTTTCGTCACCCATTTTACCGGCGTTCTCGCCTAGCTCCTGCATGCCGCCACCGGCTCCGTCGGCGGCCACGGCGTTTTTCTCCAAGGCTTCCCCGACGTCCAACAACGCATTTTCCGTCTTGTACATATCCGCCGTGGCGCGGTTGAGCGCGTTCTGCAATTTTACGGTTTCGCTTGCGTCCTTGCCTTTTGCATCCGCAACCTCTGCAAGGTGCTTCTTCATAAGCTCAACCTTTTGCCGCTGTTGGTCATATTGTCGGGAGAGGAGGTCCTGCTTGGCCGTGAGCGCCTCGGTGGAATCTGAATTGCGTTTATACTGCTCGGCAAGCATGGTCTGCTCAGACCGCGAGGTGGAGAGCGTCTTATTGATGCGGTCCAGGCTTTGCCGGTATTGCTCCTCGCCGGTCAGCTCAACCGACGTTCCAACGACGTTGTCGCCCTTCTTTGCCACTGCTCTCACCTCCTAAAAATGTCGCCCAGGTACCCGCGCGTAGTCATTTCTTTTTTCCGGCCCGTGCCATGCTCACCCATGTGCTCATTCCAAAGGGAAAGGATAAGGCGGGGCGTACAGGCCCAAAAGTCCGCGTCACTCATGCACAAGGGAACCGTTGCAATGTAATAAAGCCGCTTCCACGGAAAACCCGTGGAGCGGCCTATGCGTTTTTTGGGGTTGCGGCGTCCTCCTCGTCAGGCAACGTCTGGCCGACCATCGTTATCATTTGTTTGGTAAGCCCTTCAAAGCCGGACAAGCTGAAAAACCCGCAAAACTCCTCCCATGTGAGGGCAGGATCCGCCCGCTTGAGGCCCGCATATGAGATTGCCATGATGGCGCGTTGTTTACGGTTTACAAGGTCCCGCAGGATAATGTCGATACCGGCGTCCGGCCTGCCGAATTGCGTTTCATACACGTCCTCGGCAATGGCAAAGGCCATGTTGTCCAGCTTCATCTGCCGGTCTTTATCAAAATGGAGGGTCGCGGTGACGCACCGCTGCAATTCTTTTGCTTTCATACAAAGAAAGGGAGGCGCAAGCCTCCCTCTTTCCTCCTCTCTGTTTATGGAGCGGGCGTAATGGTACCGGGCTCGACCACTTCGTCAAACCAACCGGCAATGACTGCCTTGCCCGCCGTAGTGGCCGTTTCCTCATCCAGCCAATAGGCAATTTCGCCATCCTTGCGCGCCACGAACTCGCCGGTAATGGTGGGTGTCTGGTACTCGATTGCGCCGTTGGGATCCGCGGACTTGTACTTCTTCTCGAACTCGGCAAACTTGCCCTTGTAAAGCCACACGTATTCAGCGGCCCCGCTCTCGTCTTTTTCGCCCTTGAAGCCGATGGCCACATAAGGGGCATCGCCGCCATAGCGCACCGCCATACCGCCGTTATCGTCGATTTGGCGGCCGGTCAGCTCCGCGCGGTTGAGCAGGCTAATTGCGTCCGCATGAAAGGAAACGGTGTAGCCGGTGATGCGGTCGACCATACGCGCGTTCCGGTTGGATGCGGCAAGCCGCCCCTGGGAAATCTTCGGCGTGAGCGTCAATTCAATCGTCTGGGCCAAAGGCTTGGGATCGCCGTATACGGTAGTCCAAACCCCGCCCGCTTGCGTTTCGGACGTAAGTGATGCAAAATACAGGTCCTCGACGCCAATGACAATGGGTTGCTCCATGTTATCCTCCTTCTACCCGTGAGGCGTACTCCGCCATAATGGGTACTTGATAGTACTTTGTTTCGTTGTCGTACCGCTCCGGCCCGCTGCTTGTTACCGAAAACCCAGCAGCCCGTAAAGCCTGCTCGGCCCGTTTGAGTAACCCTTCCACGCCCATGCGGTCGTAGAGGTCCACACGAATATAGTGCTTTTCCCGCGAAGGTTTGCGGCTTGCATGAACGGCCGGGCGCTTCAAATAGATTTGATAGCAGAAATACGTTTCCTCATTCTCCGGTAACACGAGCTTTTCCACGCGGTACCCAAGCGGGGAAAGCGCATTCTCGATTAAAACCTCAACCATAGGCCCTCCTCATGTGCCGTCTCCCGTCAGGCCGTCTAGTATTACCTGCTCCATGGCGCTGACAACGGCACCCTCCGCGCGTATGGCGGCGGGGGCCGCCCAGGGTGTCGCGGGTTGATGGCCGGGCCTGCCATGCTCGAGCACGTTCCCCTTGATGGGGTTGGGTACGCCCTTGCTGTCGTAGCCGTCGGGTTGGATATCGACGCGCTTTGTGCCGCCGTCCGTCTTTACCGCGCTTACCTTTAGGGAGTCCTGCAGGTCGCCCGTGTCCTTGTGCGGGGCAAGCTCGGCCTGCATATATTCTTTCATGACCTCGCCGCCCTGCTTGAGCGCTTTGTCAACCGTCTTGGGGAGCAGTGCCTTTTGTGCTTCGAACCGCCGTATGATCTCGTTTAGACCGGTAGTGTTTACTCTCGCCATGGTTAGCTCCTTTCCGGGCGGGAGAGGTCCGTACAAACGAGCTCGATCTTTTCGGGGCCCTTGGAAAAGGACCGTAGCAATTCATACTTTCCGCCGTCCGCTTCAATGAGGTGTTCACCATGGTACTCCTCTTTATGGAGAATGACCGTAATATCCGCCCGCTTGCCGGACTGGTTTGCAAGGTAGAACTCGGACCGCGTTACGCTTCCGATGTCACCGTAAACCGTGCGCCGCCCGATCTCCCGGTCATACGGGAGGCGGTTGCCATTCTTCGCTAGCTCCGTCTGAATCAGGATAATTTCGTCACTCCACCCGGCCATTGTACTCACCCGTTAAGCTCAATTTATCGCGGAGGCCTTCATATGCCCGCAGGTACCGCTCGGCATCCGGGTTTTCTTTCCCGAAATGCGCGAGGCAATAAAAACAGACGGCCCGCCTTATTAGCGGGTCGTCTTCGCTTTGCGCCTTTTCCGAGAGAATGCCAGTCAGCTCCAAGTCGGATCGGGCCTCCTCAATAAGGGCCTCGACATCGTCATCAAACGATGCCGTTTTCAGGCGCAGCCGCTTTTTGACGATGTCGAGCATGCATTAGCCTCCTTACGCGCCTTTCTTGACGCGAACAAAGCCCTTCCACGCGTTGACGTTGCCGCCCGCCATGATAGAGCCGCGGAAGGCGACCATGCCTTCCTTGAATTTGTAGTCGGTAGACTTTTCCACCATCAGATCGGAGAAGATGCCCAACTCATAGTTGCTCAACACACCGTAAGCCATGACATAGTCTCCGGCCGATGCGGTACCAATGGGCTTGCATGCACTGTTGATTACAAACGGCACGCCATCGATGGTACCAAAGCCGCCCTTGTTCTCGATGCTGTGCAGCTTGCGCTTCTGTGCGTCCCGCAGCATGGCGAAGGCCTTCAGGTCGGCTTTGCAGAGAATAAGCACTGCCTCACCGCCCGCTTCTTCTTCCCCGCCATAGCTGTAGATGATGGTGTCAAGCGTCTTTTCATCAATCGTAGCGATCTCGATGTCGGAATTCGCGGGAATCGCCTTCATGCCGTTGGCATAGGTGGCAAAGATCCCGCAGAGCGTATTGGATGTACCAAGGCCGATCATGATTTGCCGCGCAAGCTTTTTGCGCAGGGACTTCTTGACGTTGTCCACGACCTTACCTTCAAACTCACCATCCGCAAGTTTGAGAGCTTCCTCGGAAACCTCCGTATAGGCGGTGACCTTGGCTTTTTTCACTTCTGCAAAGCCGAATTCGGGATCCACATCCGCATAAGCTTCTGCCTCTGCCTTGTATTCGGCCTCGGGAACGTCGCCCAGGAAGGAAACCTTGTAGCTCTCAGCGCCCTTGATAGGGGAATGCGCCACGGCATCCAAAAGGCTGGAGACCTGGCCGCTTGCTTCCTTAATGCCCGGCTTGACTGCCGAAGCAATTGCAAGATCGCCAGCCGCGATGGTGACCGCACGGCCTTCCTTAAGCTTCCGGCCGCGTTCCTGCTTGGCATTGTCCGGCGCGCGGCGCTGCTGCGCGCCTTCGCCCATGTCAGTTGCAAACTGCGCTGCGATAGAAATGCGCGCTTCCAATTCCTGTTCTTCGGTCTCCTTTGCGGAAAGCTCAGTTTCGAGCTGCTCCAGTTCGGTGGCCAAGCCTTCCAGTTCGGTTTTAATTCCGCCGAGCTGCTCGGCGGCCGCGGTATCGGAATCTGTGCGAAGCTGCTTTTTACGTGCGTTGATTTCCGCACGACGGGCGTTAATCTCCACCTTGCGCGCCCGAATTTCCTTGAGTTTCTTTTCGTTCATACAAATGTCCTCCTCAGTAAGTTAAAAGTTGTGTTTTTGTGCGCATGAGGTTCACGCTGTCCAGCGATCTCTGCAGCCGCGCCACGTCCGCGTCGCCTGCTGCCCTGGCCTCAATGCTTGTATCCTCATATGCAGGCGCGTCCACGCTGCTTATGTCCCAAATCTTTGCGATCTTGCGAACGTGGTAGACGAGCGTGTGATCGTCTCGCCATTCCTCTTCCTCCAAAGCGCTGGTAAAAACAAAGGACATCTTATCGATGTCCCCGCGCTCAATCGCCGCGTACATATCCCGCGAACACTGCATGTTCGGATTGAGATCCGCCTCAATATCGAGGCCTTCTGGCGAACCCATGAGGCGTACTGTCTTGTTGCGGGTCCTCGCCATAACCATGACATTGCTGGAATGATTGTATTTGAACGGAACATCGGACATATCCGCTTCATCAAGGGATCCCGTATGGATAATCTCCCGGACGCTGACCCCCCACAGGTTAAATAACTCAGTTTCTGTTTCAAATACAATTGCGCGCCCGGCCACGCGCAAAAGCTGTTCTTCGCTGCCTTCTGGCTGCTGCACCGCGCGTACCTGCGCCATGCGTCTGCAGCGTCTGAGATCTGCAAAAGCTTTTTCATTCTTGTGCATCGGGTTCCTCCTCCTTATCCCCAACTTGGTACTGATTTGCCTTATCGGCATCAATGTAGTTCAGGGAGATAATGCGCTTGTCCCCGCCTTTTACGGGGGATAGGTTCAATATCTCCCGGTACTCGTTAAGCGTGAGCACCCCGCGGTCAATCAGCTGTATCATGCTCAGCTTGGTTTTGGCACTGGCGTATTGGAGCCGGTTTGCTTCAAATATGATTTCATTCCCGTGCGCCTGCTCCGTGGGCGTGAACACCTTCTCTGTGAATTCTTCCGTAAGCTGGATTGCGGCGCTCTCCACAACCGTTTCATAGTGCGCATCCCATTCCGTTTCGGAGTACTTGCCCTGGATGATGCTCTCATTCGTATTGTGGTAGCTGTAGATTCGCTCCTTTGCAAAATCCATTTGCGGCTTGTTGGGGACAAATCCTTCCGACTTTAACTCATGGAATTTGTATTTGGGATCAGCTGCGGCAACACCTCCGTCATTGTCCATGGAGAGGAAGTCCTGCACAAATTCATCCGCAAGTTTTTTAATATCCTCCCGCCGCAGGGTCTGCATAAATTCAAGCCATCCGCGAAGGTGTGCACCACGCTTGACCGCCTTCACCATGCCCTGATCTACCGCATGTACTACCTCCAAGGGCGCTTCCAATGGCCGAAAATTGCTTTCGCCAAAGATATCATCATGGCTAAAGTGCTTACGAAGATGGATCAATTCTTCATAAGGAATGACCACCGTCTTCCCGCTCATAAAGCCGAATTGGGCATATAAGCCGCCGTCCTCGGTTTCGAGCAGGTTCAGGGCCGTATAGTTGATGGGATACAGTCCTCTTAACCTGCCGTCTTCCCACCGGCAGTAGATAAAGCCGTTGCTGTACTCCTCCCGCTGCGCCGCCGCTTTATATAGGAGATCGAACATGCCCATGTACGGATTGGGTCTTCTGAGCAGCCGCTTCATATTAGGATCCGGGAAATCTATGATTTGATTGCCCACACGCCGGATATGCCGCGGCACAAGCTTAGCAATATGCAACGCATTCGTAGAGATCGCCGCGCGGGCAATGTCGCTGTCGTATGGGTTGCCGCTCCATGGGTAAAAGCTGGAGCGACCGCTGGAGGTTTCCGCAGGGCGGCTGCTTTTGGGTTTGATTTTTCCCTTGAAGATGGATTGAAAAAAGCTGCGCTTTTGCACCGGCGCACCCCCTTAAATCATGTTGAGATATTCCGCTTGGTGATCGAGCAGAACCGTATACGCATCCAGCAGCGCCGCCGTACCATCGATACGCCGCCGGGTCTTTCGTCCCTTGTCCGGTTTGATGTTGCCGTTGTTATCCATGATGACGCAGGTGTTGGAGAGGCACCAGCGATCTATCGGATGGTCGTTATAGTTAATGCGTTTCTTATCAAGATCCGCGCCCATAGCACCCATGGGCAGGGAAAGCGTCTTGGCCCCCTGATAAACGGGGATCATGGCCGTGGGACCGAAATGTCCCTTCATTTCTTCCACCCAATATTGGGCGCTCCATGCGTCGTATCCGATCCATGGGATGTAGATATCGTATTTGTCCCGCACCTCAAGGAACCACTCAGTTACATAGGAATGATGGACCTTGTTGCCCGGCGTTGTACGCAGCAATCCTCTGTCACGCCATTTGTCATACGGAACCTTATCTTCAATGGTCCGCGTCTCAATGAGATCCTCCGGCATCCAATACATCTGCAAGATGTAGATCGTATCGTCTCCCGGCACCATGAAAAGCACCTTTGCCGCCGTCAAGTCCGTGGTCTGAGATAGGTCTGTACCTCCTACCCCATACCGGGGCTTGAGCGCCACAATATCGAATGTGGCCGTGTTATTGATGACCTCGAACGGCAGCCAGGCTTCGCTTGTGGTCTCCCGGACATTGAAATCCTTGCAGAGCAGGTTCTTGACCGCCGATGGGATCCGCTGCGCACGCGCGACCTTCTCAGCCAGCTTTCCGACATCCTTTATGGTGCCTAAGCCAGGGTTTGCCTTCGGCCAGCACTTAGGATCCGTCCATTCCTTGCGCTCATCCAGTTCATAGATGAAGGATAAAATGCGGTCATCCTCGAAGCCCTCTACGCCATTGATGACATTGGCCGCATAATCGTACTCAATATCAAAGACACCCTCACGCACGGTACCAGCCGTGGAAGTCTCGAAGAGCATAGGCTCTTCGCGCGCGCTCATGCCGTCCGCGATAACATCGAACAGGTTCTGATCCTTCCAGGCATGCACTTCATCCATGAGTGCGCCATGGACGTTCAGCCCGTCGAGGCTGTCGCTATCAGAGCCCAAGGCTTTAAATATGGAATCATCCGGCCCTTGCAGCTCCGCAACCAAAGTCTTGATGCGCTTGCGCAACGCGGGAGACTTGCGGATCATGCGCTTGGCTTCCAGCCATACGATCTTCGCCTGATCGTACTTGGTGGCCACGCTGTAGATCTCCGCGCCCGGCTCCCCATCCATGACCATGAGATACAATCCGATGGCGGCCGCCAGCGTGCTCTTGCCATTCTTACGGGCTACAATTAAAAGGACCTTCGTAAATCTACGAAGGCCCGTTTCTTTATGGATGAACCCGAACGCCGCCGCTACAAAGGCTTTTTGCCACAGCTCCAGCTTAACGAGCTGCCCGCCCCACTTGCCTTTGCTATGGCGGCAAAACCGCTCGATAAAATCAACCGCATGCCAGGCACGATCATTGTCATACGCCCAAGGGATACGTTGATTATGGATGTCCGCAACAAGCTTTTGCACCTGCTTTCGGACCTTCTTGGAGACGATGATCTGACCTGATTCTATTTGTGCATAATAGGCAAGGATAGGGTTCTCACGCGCGGTGGCGGTCTCAACGGCTCGCTTTGTGCGCGTCAAAGCCATCATCCCCCTCGTTGATCCCCGCTTTCGGCAGCAGTTCCGTCAACTGTTTGATTACCGAGGCATAGTTCTTGACCATCGTATTATAAACGTCCACCTCTGAGGACTTCTTCTTGCCCCACTGGTTTTCCCCGTTCTGATACTCCTCGGTGCATCCGTTTTTTGAAATATAATCCGCCAGATTCGCGAGCGTAACCGACATAAAAGCGGCCTGACTAACCAATTTCAGGACCAGTTTCAACCTGTTTCCGGTGATATCTGCGTACAATTCCCGAAGTCGTTTGTACTCATCCGAAATGCGCGCATCTTCAGGCAATTCCTGCAAAATTCGCTTATCGTCAGCACCTAAACGCATGCCGGTTCACCCCCTTTACCTACACCCCCTATAGCGCAACGCGCGTGTTCTTTGCATGCATTCACCTCGGTTGCCGGGGCCTTACCTTTTCTCGGAAGACCGGGGGGCCTCAATTAAATTTCCATCGTCATCGAACATCAAACCGTCCGCAACCGCAGGCTCGTTATAGATTTGGTTGTGGCAGCGGATACAAACGAGCTTGAGCTTCTTCCAATTAAGAGTCACGTTCGGGTCTTTGATGTTCTCGGGCGTGAGCCGCTCCTCATGGTGGACGATGTCGCCCGGCTCCCCGCAAATCTCGCATGTATAGTTGACGCTCTTGGTATAAGCCGCCCGGCATTTGCGCCAAACACGAGAGCGATAGAACGAGAGGGAAAAGTCTTGTGCCATTTCCAGAAAGCCCCTTGACAACACGTGCTAATACGTGTTACTATTGTTTTGGCGAAAATTTAATACTTAATTAAAGGAGGAGGAAACCATGTGAACAAAAGAGAACTGGTCTCTTTGCTTAATGCAAATGGCTGGACAATAACCCATGGTAACAAACACGATTTAGCCAAGCATCCTGATCACCCCGGGGTGAAGATCTCAATTCCTCGGCACGGAGAGCCGAACAAGCATACTGTAGAAGGAATCTTAAAGGCGGCCGGGCTTAAATAAGCCCGGCGCCCAAAGAAGATAATATAAATAATAATTAAAAGGGAAAGGAAAATAATACATAATACTCAAGTTAGCAATAACACTAAGTTGACGATGGTTATAAAGGAGCATAAATAATGAAATATGTCTATACTGCAGTATTTACTAAACTAGATGATGGGGGATATTCCGTGTCAGTCCCTGATCTAGCGGGCTGCATTACAGGAGGTGATAATTTGACAAAAGCAATTGAAATGCTTGAAGATGCAGCTGCTATGTGGTTATGGGATTCTGAAATAAACAAAGAAACTATACCCCCTGCAACACCTTTTGAAGAAATAGTTGTTGATAAAGACCAAATAAAGAGCATGATTTTATTGGATACGGACGAATATAGGCGCTTACATGAAAATAAGGCAGTAAAGAAAACGTTAACTATACCAAGTTGGCTTAATGCGCAAGCAGAACAAGCTGGAATTAACTTTTCTCAAATACTGCAAGATGGATTAAAAGAACGATTACGAGTGTAATAGAACTTAGAGCCGCCCAGCATGGGCGGCTCCTTTTTGTCATTATTTTATTATTGCCGATAATCGTATCTTAGCCGCCTCAGCAATTGCCCCCACCATTTCAATCCCAATCGCCGAATACCCCTCCAAGTGCGCTGCCTCAAGCGTGGAGCCGGATCCCGCAAATGGATCCAATATCATGCCGCCCGGCTCACAGATCTTGACGATCTCTCGCAGCAGCTGCACAGGCTTTTCTGTTTGGTGGATCCTCTGGCTTGCCGATGGTGCTGCATAACGGAACGCGCCGGGCAACACAGGCACAGGCCGGTCAATCGGCAAAGGCCCGTTGCTTCCCCATGCGATATACTCGCACTGCTGCCGGAAGCGGCCGCGCTGTGGCCGAGCATTGCCTTTGTCCCAGGAGAGCACGCCGCGCCATTGCCAGCCCGCCCATTGCATGGCGTCCGTCAGGCTGGGCAACTGCCGCCAATCGGAGAATACGCAAATCGGCGCGCCGGGCTTACAACGTAGCCGCGCAAGCGTCATCCATTCCGCCATCCAGCTGGTCCAGCTGCGTTGGTCCTTGGCGTCACCCTCAAAATCAGGGAATGGGCATTTCCCTTTTGTGTTGGTGTATTTTTCGGATGTAGGTTTCTGCTTTTCGGAGATCGTAGCGCCGCCGCTGCTGTATGGCGGATCCGTAATAACTCCGTCAAACATGCCCGCGCCGAATGTGCGCAGGACCTGCAAAGCGTCGCCATGGATGATCTCCAGCATGTTCCCTCCAACAAAACAGAGCCCTCTGGCTCCTGTTTCTACGATGCCATAGTAGCACATCCAAAACTACTATTGACTCCCATCTTTCTCTTCCTCAATCCTTGTGAGGATGGCGATGGACTCATGGTGCAGCGTAAAGCAATGGGTCTTGCTGTAATGCAGTTCCTTTGCAATCTCGCTCCATGAACGAGCATCCACATACCGCAGCCGCATAACGTCCTCATGCCGCCGTGGCAGCATCCGCAACCAGACATCCACCTCAACAATCAGTTCCATGGCCGCAATCAGTTCCGCAGCATAGTACCGTTCAAATTC
>JAEYHP010000140.1 GCA_023409435.1 Bacillota bacterium
CGTCCTCAATCTTCACATACCCCGTGCAGCGGCAGAGATTGCCCCGTATCGCCTGTTTGACTTCCTCACGGGTCGGGTTGAGGGTTGCATCCAGCAAGCTCTTTGCGGAAATGACCATGCCGGGGATGCAGAAGCCGCATTGCACCGCGCCCGCTTCCGAAAAACAGTGCACATATACTTCGCGCTCACGCTCGCTCAGCCCTTCCACCGTAACGATCTGCTTGCCAACAAATTTAGAGAGCTTCTGCGTACATGCCTTGGTCTTTTTGCCGTCCACCAAAATGGTGCAAGTGCCGCACACGCCTTCGCTGCATCCGTCCTTGACGGAGGTCAGGCGCAAATCTTCCCGCAGAAACGTCAGCAGGCGCTTATCCTGTTGTGCCGTGATTTCTTTTCCATTGATATGGAGTGTAAACATAGAAGCCCTCCCTGTTATCAATCACCGAACGGTAACATTTCAGATATGTCTCGTTACGATGATTATAAAAAGGAGGGCCGTTTGTTATCAAATTCTTTGTCAAAAGAACTTGGTTTTACGCTGCTGTTATAAGAGTTTTCCTTCCCGGAATAACCGTTCAAACTCCTTTTGCGCATAGCCGCGCACGCTTTGTTCAAATTGCTCGTAGGCGGACAGGAACGCTTTTCCCTGCTCGGTCAGACGCGTGCGCCCGCCCCGGCTCCCGCCGTGCCTGCGGTGAACAACGGGGTACCCAAGCTCCTGCTCAAGGGCGTTGAGCATTTCCCACGCCTTGCCGTAGGAGAGCGCCATGTGGTCGCAAGCGCTGCGTACGGACTGCGTATCCTCGATCAAAATCAGAAGCAGCTTTGTTCTGGCGTTGAAAAAAAGCGTTTCCCGCTCAATACTTAAACGCACCAGCGGATGCAGGATGGAGCGGTTGTGTTCGTCCAGATGCTCGTTGAGCCTGTCCAGATCGTAAACGTTATGTAAGATCCCCTCGTCCTCTACATTCACCCATTTGCGGTTGCTTTCTAGTGCGGCAAGCGCGCCGCGCAACCCCATAGGGCCGTCATAGGCGAGCACATCCGGAATGACGTCCTTATGGAGCAATACCGGGTGCCCTGCCTTCCCAAGATAGGACGGCGTTATGATACCGCCCTCCGCCTCCATCAGTTTTTTGAGTGTATCCGGAGAAAACATGGGCACGTTGACGGGCGTCACCACCACGCGATCGCATTTGTTTAAAAGATAAGAGAGCCCGATTTTGATGGATTCGAACAGCTGCGGTTTTTCATAGTTTTCATTGCGCAAAAATATCACGCCCGCGTCCGCAAGCTGGCGCTCAATTTCTTCCGCATCGTATCCGGTAATAATGACCACAGGGGATACGCCAGCCTGCTGGAACGTGAGCACCACCCGCCGCACGGCGGTGATGGAGCCAAGCTTCAACAGCGGGTACGCGTCCCTTTTGCTGGCTGCGGCGATGATGCCGCCGGTAATGGGTTGTTCATACATACCTGGCCCTCATATACGAACTGCACATATTTATATTAGTAGCATACTACATTCATCTGTAGTTTCCAATCACAATGGCAATCATAAGCTTCGCATTTGGGAATATTGCGAAACCGACAACTTCGAGTTTTATCTGGATATTTATTATGATTCGCAGCTTATCTAAAATTGTATAGTAAAATACAGAAATGGTCGATCTTCAACATTTGCTTCTTCTAAAGTAATACCTTATTGGAAGTAAACAACGTCTGACATACGTAAATGCAAAAGCATGTCTCCGCCATTCAGGACGACGGAACATGCTTTTTTAATGCCCACACAGCTTTTTTATTGCAGAAATGGCTTTATCTGCACCATTAAGGCCAACTTATGAATCCAGCCGAGAACTCGTTTTCTTGCGCTTGGCGCATTTTATGCGAAGGCCTAGAACGATCTTCCTCAACCACCCATTTTACCGAGCATCTACCCTGCGCCGCTATTTAGTGCCACAACCGCGCAAGCTGCCGCAAAATTGCAATCCATTCCGCCGTTTTCCATGCGGCATGTGCCCCTGTCGTAACGAATGGGAATATGTGGTTCTGAGATGCCGTTGATCACGCCGTCATCCACCCGTATAAACGTAGATGTTAATGAAATACTTCTGTGACCGGCGCGATAGTTAGAAAGCTCTTCTGAAATAAAATTGCCTGCTCAGCAGGCAATTTCAAAGAAGAGAATGGTTCTTTAGCTTTCTTTTTTATATGGGATGCCCAGCTTTGCCGGTACGTTGAAGCTCTTGCGTGATACGGTGAGTATGATGGTTAAGAGATACGGCAGCGCAATAAACAGCTCGTTGGGGAAATATCCACCCCCGCCGATGGACTGCATATAGATGGCGACCGCCTCGGCAAGCCCGAATACCAGCGTACCGATCGCTGCACCGAGCGGATTCCAGTTGCCCAGGAAGCAGATGGCGAAAGCGATCCATCCACGCCCGCCGATGATATTGGATGTAAACATGCCAAGGTACCCCACCGAATAGAACGCGCCGGCTATGCCGCCCAAGACCCCGGCCAGCAGCACCACCAAGAACCGTACCCGGTTCACCTGAATACCCGCAACGTCCACGGCCTGCGGGTTTTCGCCCGTGGAGCGGATGGTAAGCCCGGCCGAGGTCCTATACAGCAGGAAGTAAGCGGCGGGAATAAGAAGGTACATCAAGTACGTGAGTATATTCTGCTCAAACACGATAGGCCCGAGTATTGGGATTTTGCTGAGCAGCGGGATGGATAGTTCGGGCAGCGGGCTGATTTTGAGCGGGGAGGTGGGCACGCCGAAGAGCACCCGGTCAAAGAAGGTACAGAACCCGACCACAAGGATGTTGATGGCCGTGCCAGTCACAACCTGGTGCTGCTTTAGGTAAATCGTAACCACACCGTATACCGTCGCCGCGAACAGGCCCGCAAGCATGGCTGCGAGTATACCGAGGAACACGCTCCCGGTGAGGTAGGTGCCGACAAATCCCCCCCACGCGCCCATCAGGAATATGCCCTCTATCGCCGTTACCATCATGCCGGAGCGCTCCGCGATCACCTCTGCGATGGACCCCAGCAGCAGCGGGGTGCTCATCATCAGAGCACGCTTTAACAAACTGATGACGATCATGCCGCGTTCCCCCTTTGCAGCCGGAGTTTTTCGCGCCTATTCTGCCAGTAGCCTCTTAAGAAGTAGGAGGCGATGACGAATATCATTACGAATCCCTGCATCAGATCGATGACGCTCGGCGGAATGCTTACGCCGGGCATGCGCCCCATGAGGTTGCCCATCACGTTGAGCATGCCGAAGAGTATGGAAGCAAATATCACCCCGATGGGGTTGGCGTTGGCGAGTATGGCGATCCCCAATCCGGACGCGCCGATGGCGGGGTTAAAGTCCTGTATCAGCATGTGCTGTACGCCGTTGACCTCCGTAAACCCGGCCATACCGGCCAAAGCGCCGCTGATGAAGAAGGCGGTGATGCATACGGCGTCCGAACGGATGCCGGAAAGCTTGGCGGCGGCAGCGTTGCTGCCCACCGCGCGGATGCGGTACCCGAGTGGAGTTTTAAACAACAGCAGCCAGATCCCCACCGCGACAAAAATCGCAAGCAGGAACCCTATGTGCAGCCGCGTGCCGGGCAGAAAAGGCGGCAACCACGCCGCGCGGGTAATCGCGTCCGTCTGAGGGTATTCACCCTTGCTTTCCTTCAAAAACGTGCGCAGCAGGTAATTCATAATCGCAAGGCACACATAGGTGGACAGCATGCTCACCAGGAATTCGTTTGCGCCATGCCGCGCCTTGAGGTAGCCGATCAGCCCACCGATCAGCCCGCCGGCCAAGGTGGAACAAATAAGCACACACAGCAGAAGCACAACTGTGGGGACCTTTCCGTCCATATACAGCGATACGGCGATGGCGACGACCGCGCCCATGTAAAACTGTCCCTGCGCGCCGATGTTGAACAAATTCGCCTTATACGTAAAGGCAAACGCAAGCGCGGTGAATATCAGGGGGGTGGCCTTTAAAAATACCTCGGCCAGCGTGTACATGTCCGAAAACATCGTTTTAAGGGCATACCCGAACGCCTCCAGCGGATTAATATGCAAAAGTGTGAGCATCAGCCCGCTCAATAAAAGCCCCGCCGCAATCGCCATCAGGTTGGTAAGGATCATGTCTCTGAGTTTGGCGCTCACAGCTCCGCCTCCTTCCGGTCCGTATAGCCCGCCATCAGCAGGCCGATCTTTTGTGTGGAAAGCGCCTCGCGGGGGTAAATTCCCATGAATGCGCCCTTATAGATGACGGCAATCCTGTCGCACAGCGCAAATATCTCCGAAAGTTCGGTGGAAACCAGCAATATGCTTTTGCCTTTTTTGCTTTCTTCTAGAATGCTCGCGTGAATGTTGTTCACCGCGCCAAGGTCAAGGCCGCGCGTGGGCTGATCCATAATCAAAAGCTCGCTGCCGCACCCGACTTCCCTAGCGAGCACTACCTTTTGCTGGTTGCCGCCGGAAAGCTCGCCCGCAAGCGCGTCCGGCCCGGGCGCTTTTATATTGAAATCGTGGATAGCTGCCTCGGTTTCGGCGTTTCGCAGCTTCTCGTTGATAAAAACTCCCTTTCGCCACTTTTGTTCAAAGCTGGTTTTGAGCATCATATTTTCCGCGAGCGTCATATCCATGATCATCGCGTCGCGGTAGCGGTCGACCGGCACATAGCCGATGCCAAGTGCGATACGTTCGCGAACGGATTTGTGCGTAATATCCTCACCGCCCAAGCGGATGCTGCCCTCCGTCACAGGGAGTGCGCCGCAGATCACGCTGCACAGCTCTTCCTGTCCGTTGCCGCTCACGCCCGCTATGCCGAATATTTCTCCTTTTGCAATCTGAAAGCTGATATCTTTTAACAGAGGCGACTGCCCCTTCTGCTGTACAGTTACTTCGTTAAGCTCCAGGCGGGTCTCTTTTTGTATGGCGGTTTCACCCGCCCGTTCCGCCTTTATGATATCCTTGCCGATCATGAGCCTGGAAAGCTCGATCTCGTTCGTTTCGCTTGCGCTGATATCGCCCACCACTTCGCCGTTGCGCATGACGATGATGCGGTCGGCCACCGCCATAACCTCCTTGAGCTTGTGGGTGATAAATATCACGGAATTCCCGCTGCTAGTAAATTCCTTTACAAACTCCATCAGCTTATCGGATTCCTGCGGGGTCAGCACGGCGGTGGGCTCATCCATAATCAGCAGGCTTGCCCTGAGGTAGAGCGCCTTTACGATTTCCACCTTTTGCTGCACGCCGACGGCAAGATTTTGAACCTTTTCATCGACAGGCAGATCAAATCCGTATTGGCGGCTTAAACGTAGCACCTCTTCACGACATTTGGCGTAATTAATTTTGCCGTGCACGTTGCCCAGTATGATGTTCTCCGTCACCGTATGTGCTGGAACCAGTGCGAAATGCTGCTGTATCATGGACACGCCAAGCTCCATCGCGTCCTTGGGGGAGTGGATCTGCCGCTCCTTGCAGTCCATGAGTATATGACCGGAATCGGCCCGGTACAGGCCATATAAGATTTTCATAATTGTGCTTTTGCCCGCCCCGTTTTCCCCCAGAAGTGCCAACACTTCCCCGCGATTAATGGAAAACGAAACGTCCTTGTTGGCGACCACCCTCGCAAAACACTTGGTGATGCCGTGCAACTCAAAAAATGGCGTCATTGCCGATGAACCCTCCTGTCACCCCCATTATGAAATGGAGCCCCCGAAGGGGCGCCATTTCATAACAGGTTGTGTATTTAGGAATGTTATTTCGCGAACATAGCTTTGAGATCGACCTTGCCGTCATTGAAGTCCTTGATTCCGGCGTCGACGGCGTCCTTAATCTCCTGCGAGATGTTATCGGTGTAAACGGGAACGAAGATGTTCTCCTTGATGCCAGCCTCATGCACCATGTTGCCTGAGAGCTGACCATCCATGTACTGCTGCACTGCCCAGACATAGAAGGTTTCAAAATCGAACTTCACGGAAGCAACGACCGTGTTCGGGTCGATACTGTTCTGGTCGCTGGAGAAGCCGATGAACTTTGCGCCCTTGGCCTTGGCCGCTTCGATAGAGCCAAGCCCCACCTGGTTGGCGTATACAAACAGCGTATCTGCGCCGTTATCGATCATCTGCTCGGCCATCTGCTTGCCAAGCGCCACATCGTCCCAGCTGTTGGCATAGGCGCGGGTGGCTTTTGCACCGGAGATGCCGCGCTGCTCGGCTATGGCCACTGCATTCTTCTCATAAACGTCCAGCAGATGCTCCATTGGCTCATTGGGGAACCCGCCGATGGTGGCGAAGTTACCGTTTGCGCTTACATAGCCTGCAATGATGGAAGCGATATAGCTTGCCTCATACTCCTTGGGGAATATGGGTGCGATATTCTTGCCATCCGCTTTGGAGCCGTTGACAACGCAGAATGTCGTGTCGGGGTAATTGCCCGCTACGGCTGCGGCGGCTTCGTCAAACTGGGAGCCGGCGGCCATGATCAGGTTATATTTCCTCTCGGCATACTCGCGGAAAGTGCTCTCAAAGTCTGCGGATTGTACATTTTCAACATATTCGATCTTGGTGCCAAGTTTGGTGTTGCAAGCCTCAAGGCCGGCGTAGTTGGTTGCGTTCCAGCTTTGATCGTTGATGGGACCGGGCAGTATCAGTACGATCTTATAATCCCCGGCGCTTTTTGCCGCCCCGTTGGGCTCTGAGGACGGGCTGGCGTTTGAACTGCAGCCGGCAAAAGCAAAGCAGGAAAGGGCAATGACTGCTACAAGCAGCAGAGCAAGGATTCCGCTCTTCTTCTTCATAGATATCCTCCTATTTATGCTGGTACAAATTGTTAGAAAACTTAAGCCTTGTAGAATACGTACCTGTCCGTAGGCTGAACCGGAAGTACGCCGGATAAGGACGCGCCCTTAACAAGGATTATAGAATTGTTTTTGCTGTAATAAAAGGATATCGCATTACGATTTTATCCAATAAATTATGAATTTTGCAGGATGATTGATGCGATCATGCATAAATCAAGTATCCTGCGCCTCTTCAGGGCAAATCTGGTTGCGGTATTCGAGAGGGGTCATGCCGTACTTCTTTTTGAAGGCCGTGCTGAAATACTTTGCGTCCTGATATCCCACCAGCTTGGAAACATCCGCTACTTTGCAGGCGATTTGCCGCAGATAGGTTTCGGCCTCATGCAGCCGGTAGTCCGACAGATACTCCATTACGTTTTTGCCTGTATGGCGTTTGAACAGATCGCAAAGGTAATTGGGCGACACATACAATTCTTCCGCCATACGCTGGAGCGTGATTCGACTTGCATAATTCTCGTGAAGATATTGCACGGCTTTTTTCACCAGCAGGTTTTGAATCTGTACGGGCTGTTCCAATTCCTTCTTTGGCGCGAAGGAAAGATCTCCCCGAATGGCTTCGAGCGCGTTCATCAATTCCGCAGGATCCGTGGGCTTCAACAGGTAGCGGGCAACTCCCAGTTCTATTGCCTTCTGCGCGTAGGAAAAATCGCCGTACCCGCTGAGTATGATGATTGGCAGATCCCCCCTGACGGCGCGGATGCGCTTGATCAGTTCCAAGCCGGAGATGCCGGGCATACGGATATCGGTAATGACCACATCCACGGGGTTCTTCTCCACAAAGGCGAGCGCTTCGGCGGCGTCGCAGAATATTCCAACAGCCTTGTAGCCTTCCCGCTGGCTTAGCAGCTTCAATAAGCCGCGTGCAATCTTGGGCTCATCGTCCACAATTACGATATTCATACGTTTTCCTCCAAACCTGCCTTGGGGATGGACAATGTGATGCAAGCGCCATGGGGCAGGTTTTGTACGGTCACCCGATGTCCTTCGCCAAAATACAGCCTGAGGCGTTTATCGACATTGTATAACCCGATGCCGCGCTGTTCTCCTTCCGCATCCTCCGGGACTTCGAGCGCAGAGAGCGCCTCTTCAGGGATGCCGGGGCCATTGTCCTCTATCGTAATGATGACGTTTTCTCCTCCGTCCGCTGCGGCGATGCGGATCATTCCCTGCTTCTTCTGGGGTTCTATCCCGTGCAGAATCGCATTCTCCACCAGCGGCTGGAGTATGAATTTGGGAACACGCACCTTGCCTAAGGGCTCGAGCAGGCTTAGCTCATAGCAGAGGCGTTCCTCCAGCCTGTTATTCTGGATGCGCAAATAGCACGCGACATATTCAAATTCCTCTTTTAGCGTCACCAGCGGCGCCTTGGTATCGATGCAATAGCGCATCAGGCTGCCCAATGAAATGACAATGTCACTGATCTCCTTTTCGCCCCTGTCCAGAAGCATCCAGTTGATGGAGTCGAGCGTATTGTAGAGGAAATGCGGGTTGATCTGTGCCTGCAAAGCCTTAATTTCAGCGTTCTTCTGCGCAAGCTTCCCCTGATAAACCGCGTTGACCAGCGTGTTGATCCTGCCGATCATATCATTGAATGACTCTGTCAGCCTGCCGATTTCATCCTTCCTGTGGTTGGGAAGCTGAATATCGAAATTCCGTTCCTGCGCGCTGCGCATGGCTTCCGAAAGCCGGTTGATGGGCTGCGTAACGGCGTACGCCAATAAGGCGATGACCACCGACATCCAAAGCGTGCTTGCCGCCACCGAAACCAGTATCTCCTTTTGGAGCGCGCCGGATTCCCGGAAGATGTTCTCTTCGGCGATGAGCGAATAGGTCTTCCACCCCGTCACGCCGTTGTACTGGCCGCAGACATAGTACCATTTGCCCATCCAATCCAGCATGAACGCGCGCTGACCCTTTTCAAAGCGCTGTTCAATGGCGTTGAGCCAGCTTGTATCCATTTTGATATTGCTGCAGATGACTTCGCCCTGTTTGTCCGCAATCACGGTATATTGGCGCTCCCAAATACCGTTGTTGCCGAAGATCAGGTTGCTGAAGGTATCCTGCTCCAGCTCAATAACCAGCACGCCCCTTGCTTTTCCATCATCTTCCTCCGTTATGGCGCGGATCACGCAGAGCACCCGCCCGGGGGCACTTTGCGCACCCTGCCGCAACGGATCCGTAATGCCGGTCCATACCGTCTTTTGCGGGTTTACTTCCGCAAGCTGCATGTACTTGGACAAAGAATCCGGATGGGGCTGCGCTTCTTCGGAATCGTATCTGGCGTAAAGCATGCCTTCCTCATCGAGCACGAATATGTTGTTGACCGCATCAAACGAGCGCAGCACGTTTTGCAGATATTCATCCAGATACGCTTTGTTGTTGGGCAGTTCCAAGCTTTCGCTTCTCGGGAAAAGGTCTTGTACCACATGGGAGGCTGCTGCGTTCTCGGCGGCGTCCTGAATATAGCGAACACGAACGTTGATATTGATATCGATCCGGTTGACGGTATCAGCCATTTCCTTTTTTTTATTTTCCATCACGATCCGCTTGCTATGGGAATATGTCAGCACGCCAATCAAAGCGCCCAGTATGACCGCCGCGATTAAGAATATGCAGATCAGTTTGACGCGAAAGGACATGCTTTACTCCCGGTATTCCGCCCAAGCAGCGGTATTCATATAATTTATGTAATAGTAGCATAGCGGCTATAAAAAGTCGATGATGGTATTTAGCTATCAGGAATACGTACAGTGTAAGTGGACTTGCTTTATGTAAGAGTTTGCTAAAAGGTAATATTTATTTTGCAGTTGGGTTAATAAACATAATGGGAGGTCTAACTACTCAAATTGCAAAATCAATCCACCATCATAAAATCTACCCATTCACACGGATAGTCTTTATAATGCTATCTGTTATCGTCAATAATAAGCTGCTCAATATATTGCTGCTTACGCTCCTCGACAACCCTTTTGCATTCTGGCACGCCATAATTTCTAATTATATTTGTTAAATAATAGATTGAAAATCCGATAGCATGTCCATTTACATGAACCACGCCGCAAGCTTGCGGAACGAAAATACATCGGCTTTTATATAAGAACGTCCACATATGAAAAAATTACTTTGACAGATAGAATAATCCGTGCTATTATTGCTCCATCAGATAGAACTCTATCAGATAGTGCTCTATCACACGTTATTATTCGACAGAGTGTCGAAAGGAGGCATGTCATTGATTAGCAGCGACATTATCAGAGGGCACCTGGATGCGATCATTTTGAGGCTGATTTGCGAAAAGGACCGATATGGCTATGAAATCTCCAATGAGATTGCAAGCCGCACCCAAAACAAATTTCAGATTAAGGAAGCGACGCTCTATGCGGTCTTTCAGCGGTTGGTGAAGAAGGAGTTGATCGAATCCTATCTTGGCGACGTATCGTTCGGGGGAAGGCGGCGTTACTACCGCATCACCAGCCTTGGCCGGGCATATCTGAATGAAGAAATCTGCAATTGGCACGACGCGCGCGATATCATCAATGTTTTTATGGAGGGTTTGCAATGAACGAAATTGAATCGCATATCAATCGGCTGTTTGAGGGAATCCCCGAAAGCACCCGCAAAGAAGAGATCAAGTTGGAAATTACCCAAAATCTCAATGAAAAGGTAGCGGATCTCGTTTCCCACGGGCAGTCGCGGGAAGATGCCGTCAAAAAGGCGATCTACGACTTCGGCGACATCGACGACCTGAAAGAGGAGCTCGAGAGCAGTGCGAAGCTCGTGAAGAGCAAAAAGTTGGGCCTTTCCCTCGCTTTCTCGATCTGGGGTGGAATCCTGATTACTGCTCTCTTCCTGTTTATCAATTTTTATTACAGCCCGAATGTCATCTGGTTTGTTTATCCCACCTTTGCGGTGATCTGGTGGCCAATGGTACTGTTTTTCCAGTACTTCCGCAATAAAAATGATATACCTGTCGGCTTTGCTTTCTCTGTTTGCGGCTTTCTTCTTATCACGGGGCTGATGCTGTTTATCAACCTGTATTACACGCCGAAAACTATCTGGTTCGTCTATCCGGTCTTTGCAGCGATCTGGTGGCCGCTGGCGATGCTTTTCCACCGCCTGCGCCAAAAGAGCAGGAAGGGGGATGGGTTCGATGACTGAAACAAATCGCTGGGCGGGAGACCGCCGCCATCTCATCGGCTTTTCCATTGTAGGAAGTCTGATTACCATCCTGTTTTTCGCATTTATTAATTTTTCTACAGGGGCGCGCTTCCCGTGGTTCTTGTTTCCGGCCTATGCGGTGCTCTGGTGGCCGCTGATGACGATCTTTGCTGGCAGGCATTCCAAGAAAGTGCTTGCGCTGATCGGAAGCTTTTTGACGATTGTCCTTCTGGTTCTAATCAATTATCTGACCTCTTGGGATTATCCGTGGTTCCTCTTCCCCTCCTTCGCAATCCTCTGGTGGCCGCTCGCCATGTTTTTCGGAAGGGAACACGGCAAGACATTTTCCATCATCGGAAGCGTCGTGATCATTGTGTCTCTATTCATTACCAACTATGCCATCTCGCCCTGGGTGATCTGGTTCTATTACCCCGCCTTCGCCGCTGTTTGGTGGCCTCTCAGCGTGCTGCTTGCTAATCCGCACACCATCAAAGCCTACTCGGTCGTGGGGGCGCTGATCCTCGCTGCCTTTTTCACTTTGGAAAACCTTCTGAAATCACCGTTCTGCCCGTGGGCACTGCTGACCTATTTCCCGGTCCTGATGTGGCCTGTTGGAATCCTGCTCGGGAAGCGTCTAGGAAAGCTGCATATCGCCCTGTTCGGCAGCCTTACTGGCATTTTATATTACATGATATTGAATATTACCGCTTTCCCGGGATTCCCGTGGGCGATTTTCCCCGCTTACGCCCTGTTGTGGTGGCCACTGGCTATCGCTTGCTTTGCAAAGCGGAAGCGCCTCTTGCTGTTTTCCGTCGCCGGAACCCTTTTAAGCACGGCCCTTTTTATTGCGGTAAATGCCATTTCCTCTCCGGAAACGCTTTGGGCGGTCTTCCCGATTTTTGCGATCCTATGGTGGCCGCTTTCCATCTATTATTTCGTGTATCGCTGGGAATGACTGACGGCTTAGCCGAGGCACTGAGCCCGCTCGATCGATGAGGCCGCAACAGGAGGCCCGGTATGAGCTCTGGCGCGGGTAGGTATTCAGATAAAGAAATGTTCTCACTACCAAATACGCAAAGAATGAGCCGCCGTGTCGGTGGGGACAACATAGCGGCTCAACCAAAATGTGCGCACATTTCGATTCAGCTTTACCAACATATTCTGGCATCTAAACAACCCGCTGCAAATAAAATGCCCCGCTGCATTTGCAGCGGGGTCAGCTTTATTTATCTATGCACTTTCCTACAGTAAACATAATGCAAAGTTTGGATAATCGCTTAGGTTATGTATAACGTGAATTTCGTACAATATCGTATGTAAAGATTATCTATGGAGGCCCCTCTCTCCAACGGACCTTTGTCATCTACGAAAACATCCAAAAAATGGATCAAGATTTTGCATATTTTTTGCCTCGACTTTTGCTATTTTCGGGCCCAAAACCACAACATATTGTGGTTAAACCCCATTATTTTTTGTCTCGGCCACAGTTCATCATCATTATTATCGTCTCCACGTGCCTTGAGTGTGTAAAAAGAGATGCCAAGAGCCTGGTTGGGCCTTGAAGGTAAATATATTTTTGATACAGTGCTAGCTAATCCCTCGCACTCTCGATTTGTCTTAGTTTCTCAGTGTCTCGGGCTGGAGATGAACCGAAGAAGCGGGAGTACTCTCGATTAAACTGTGAGGGACTCTGATAGCCAACTTGATATGCGGCACTGGCTACTGCATAGCCCTCAAACGCAATGAGGTTTCTTGCCTCCAAAAGCCTCAATTGCTTTTGAAATTGAATCGGGCTTAAGCCCGTTGCGCGTTTAAAATGACGATGAAAGGTATTTATAGCCATACCAGATTTTGATGCAATTCCATCGATGTCTATTGGCCTCGTGTAATTATCGCGAAGCCATTTTACAGTCTGAGAAATCTTAGAGAAATTACTTTCTCGCAGACCAAGCTGCCTCAGATACCACCCTTGTGGTCCCACCAGAACGCGATAAAGGATTTCGCGTTCATAAGCTGGCGCAAGAGCCGGAATATCTCTTGGTGTTTTCGTTAATCGCAATAAGCGCAGCCATACCTCCATGAATTCAATATCTATTTCACAAGGTGCGAAATATTCAAAAGCAGTTGGTATTAGATCTTCAGGAAGATCTCTTAATAAACTCTGAAGAACATTCTGATTCAACTCAAGCCCAAGGGACATGTAAGGACGGCCATCACGGTCCGGATGTACACTCGCCGTTGCGGGAACATGTACCGGCAACACGTAATATGAAGGTCCTTCCAGTGCAGTGCTACGCTCCCCAATTGAAAGAATCTTTGTTCCTTGAACCGTAAAACCAATCTTCGGCTCGTAGGGCGCTGCGAGTTGATGTGTGGGAATGTCTCCCTTAATCATGCTTAACCCAGGCACTCCGGTTTCAATTGGTCGAGTGCCTGCGCTTTTCATTAGATCGATAATTTCATCTAAAACCTTATTCATACACATATTCTATCACATGGCGTCCTGTTCCTCAACACAATTCCGAAACTATCCGGCATTTTTAGGCTACTCTTTTAATAAACTCATGGAGTAGCTCTGGCGTTTTAAAAGTATTGTTGGTGTTATTAGGCAATTAAAAGGCATTATTGAGTCTAGCTTACTTCATCAGAAACGACTAAAATAGAGTCCGAATCGAACACAAAAAAGGAGGATCTTATGAAAATTGCGATCGTCACAGGTGGAAGTAATGGCATTGGAAAAGCGACCGCGCTTGAGCTTGGCAAACGCGGAATTAGCGTCATTCTCACATACAATTCCTATAAGGATAGGGCAGAAGCTGTCGTTATGGAAATTGAGAAGAATAAAGGAGTTCGCGCTATAGCACTGAAGTTGGATCTGACTCAAATATCAACCTTCGAAGGTTTCGTTCTAGAAATAAAAAAGAACCTCAAAGAAATTTGGAACAGAACGACTTTTGATTACTTAGTCAATAATGGCGGTATTGGCGGGCCAATG
Source organism: Bacillota bacterium (assembly GCA_023409435.1). GTDB lineage: Bacteria > Bacillota > Clostridia > Christensenellales > CAG-138 > JAEYLA01. The sequence goes on from JAEYHP010000140.1 coordinate 14,046, forward strand.
ATGTTCACTGAGATGAGCGAAGAGTACTTCGATAAGATTCTTAATACAAACTTCAAAGGTCCTGTTTTTTTAACACAACACCTCGTCCGATTCATGGATGATGCTGGAGCTATCGTCAATACCACAAGCACATCCAAGAGCCAATCATCTCCAGGGTACTCCGCCTACGGCCCGCTAAAAGCAGCGTTGTCATCCTGGACCCGTTATATTGCCAAAGAGCTTGCACCGCGCAAAATTCGGGTCAACGCAGTTTCTCCCGGTCCTACGCGCAGTAATTTTGGCGATGGAGCATTCGATAAACACCCTGAATTTATTCAACCGCTGGCAGATCAATCTGTATTTGGCAGAATCGGCCAACCTGAAGATCTTGCGAAGGTCATTGTAAACCTATTGTCCGATGATTTCGGCTGGGTTACAGCCCAAGACATTGAAGTGTCTGGCGGATACATGCTTTAAGAATATCAGGTTATATTCCCCATGCCACAAATCGCTCAAATCTCCCAAAACAGAAAATAGTAATGCGTGTGCATGCTCTATGATCTTTGGGGAATTTGTTAAAATAAAAAGAACATCTACGAAGCAACTAAGTAACTTCGCAGATGTTCGCTATTTAGTAGACGTTATATTTTCTCCAACCGCACCACCGTCTCTACATGCCTTGAGGATACAAAAAAGATGCCGGACCCCTCTGGTATCCCCTTAGCGGCAGGAGTATATTGGAACATGGACTTTGTTGATGATCTAAGGGCATCTCATTTGAGATACCCTTTGGCTATTCAATTCACTACATACTCTGAGTGAAATCGGTGAGTCCTTTACGCTGTTGCTTAACACCTTTCTGCAGTTCCAGCGCTTTCATCCATGTTTTCTCCGTTTCATACCGGAGGAATTCATAGGGGGAATTCGAATCTTCCGTTTCGTCATGCGTCCACCACCGTCATCTCCAGCATACGTAAATGAAAAAGCGAATGCTACCGGAATATTGGACACTTTTTTTAACGGGATGTCTATTACCGGCGAAAGCCCAGCGGCTTGTGCAGTCCCCCGTTAAACAGATCTGCCGAAAGCAATGGCAAAGCCCGCCTATTTGCTCCAATAACCCCTGTGAAGCTTCAGAAATTCCTCCTCCAGTTCCGGATAAGGTCCTGCGATCTCGAGCGGCTTCTGCCCGCATGCGATTACCGCGCGGCAGGGCAGGTCAAGCGTTGGGTTGCGCGGGTCGTCGCCTGTGACATGAAGTAGCTCCGACTCCCGGCATACATACAAAAGCCTGCCGAGATTCCCCCAATACATCGCGCCCGTGCACATCGCGCAGGGCTCGCAGCAGCTGTACATGGCAAGCTCACGCATCTGCTCTTTCGTATACCTCTGCGACGCATACCGCATCAGCAGCGTTTCGGCGTGCGCCGTGCAATCTCCGTTCCCGCTCACCTCAAAGTTGCCCTGCTCCATCAGGATATTGCCTTCCCGGTCCGCAAGCAGGCAGCCGAAAGGATGATCTCCACGCGCCTTTGCCTCGGCTGCGATCTCTATGCTGCGCCTGAGCAGCGCCGTTTCAAACGCCTTGAGTTCTGCCAAAGAATGCTGCCGCTCTTCAAATACGATTCGTTTCTCAATCATCATAGTTCCGTTTGCTCCAAAGAAAGTATTGCGTCCACGATTGCCTGATAGCCGGTGCACCTGCACAGATTGCCGGAAATGGCGCGCCGTATCTCAAACTCGGTGGGGCGCTTGTTTTTGTTGAGCAGTGCCTGTGCGGACATCAGCATGCCGGGCGAACAAAAGCCGCACTGTATGGCGCCATGGCTGATAAACGCCTGCTGCAATTTAGAGAGCATGCCGTCCTTTGCAAGCCCCTCTATCGTCAGAATATGCTTGCCCTGTGCCTGCTACAGGCAGGCGTTCACGCTTTCTCCGTCTACAAGTACCGTGCAGGCGCCGCAGTCGCCCTCCCCACAGCCTTCCTTGGTACCTGTTAAGTGCAGGATTTCCCGC
>JAEYHP010000011.1 GCA_023409435.1 Bacillota bacterium
GGTTATGCCATGGAACAGAAGGCGGTCTACCAGGCCGCGCTTTACGCCCAAAGCGGGCGGGACGTTGTGAATATCGTGCAGCTTTCCTGCGGGCTTGCGCATGATGAAAACCGCGCGTCCGTGTTGCGGGAGGATGTGGAGTGGGTGGCGCGCATCTGCAACTATACCCCGCGCATGGAGTGCCACATGCCCAAACAACCCTGCGTGGGCTTGGCGAACGCTTTGGCGGTGGCAGGTGCGGGGCAGGGGATGGTGCTTGAAATCGAGTGCGCCGTGGCCCCGGCCAACAGTGAGCGTGGGGCGCTGACGATGAACGGCATTGTGGAGGAAGAAGAACTCAATTTCCGGGATAGGCGGCTAAAACGGAAAAGCACGGCGCGCGGTTCGGTCGAAAACGTGGTGAGCGCGCTTTCCCGCTTCGCGAATATGGACCAGACCAGGTTCGATATCCTGTTCAATATCCCTGGAGGCATCCCGGTGGACGGCCCCAGCGCGGGCGTGGCGCTGTTTATCGCGCTCATGAGCGCCTATACGGGCAAGGCGGCGTGCCATACGCTTGCTTCCACGGGGGAGGTCACAATTTCGGGCGAAATTAGGCCGGTGGGGGGTGTTCGGGAAAAAATCATGGCCGCGGAAGCCGCGGGCGCGGAGCGCGTATTGATTCCTTTTTCCAACTGGGAGGATAGCTTTGCGGAGTTTCAGGTGGAAGTCACACCGGTGGGGACGGTACGCGAAGCTGTATCCTACGCATTCCCGGATCCCGCGAACAAGCCGCAGATTGCCCGCGAAAGCATGCGCACCGTGAACAAGGAACAGCTTGCCGCGGCGGGGTGCCCAACAAACGCCGAACACGCCACGGCCTCCGTGCAGGAGGTTTTGTAGAGTTCCCTTTGCTTGTCATTCCCATGGGTACCCGTTATAATGTGTACACGAGGTGAATGCATATGTTACAAACACTGCCTGTGATTCCGTTGCGCGGCATGGTCGTGCTGCCCGGCGAAGTGGTGCACTGCGACGCGGGGCGCAAAAAGACGCTGTCCGCGATCCAGGCTGCCGCTTCCGGTGACGGCATTGCGCTGTTTGTCGCGCAGAAGGACGCGCAGGAAAATGATCCGGAACCGGATGATCTTGAAGAAACCGGGACCATCGCGCGCATCAAGCAGGTCTTTCGCATCCAGGGGGATGGCATCCATATGTTGCTGACGGGAATCTCCCGTGCAGATATCAGGGCCTTTACATCCGAAGACCCTTATTTTGAGGCGAGCGTGCAGGAAAAGCCGGACGTCGCGGGCAGGCCGGAAGCCGTGGAGGCCTTAAGGCGCCGCGTGCACGAAAGCTTTGAAGAATACTCCAAGCTCAACTCCAAACTGACATCCAGCCAAAAAAACGCCATGGAAGCCATATTGGAAGCCGGGGAATACGCGGATTCCGTCGCTGCCCTGGTCATTACGGAAGCGCCGCAGCGCCAGCAGATCCTGGAAGAAGCCAATGTGGAGAACAGGCTCATGCTGCTGGCAAAGCTGCTTTACAAGGAGCTTGAGGTGCTGCGCCTGGACGCGGAGATCACCGGCAAGCTGCACGATGAGATCGAGAAGAACCAAAAGGAGCACTACCTGCGTGAAAAGCTTCGGGTGATCCGCCGGGAGCTTGGGGACGACGGCGCGGACGAACTGGATGAATACCGCGCCCGCATGGAACAAAAAGAGTATCCGCCCGCCGTGGCGGAGCGGCTCAAAAAAGAAATCGTACGGATGGAAAGCCTGCCCGCAGGCTCCCACGAGGCGCCGATGGCGCGCAGCTATATCGAGCTGCTGCTGGACCTCCCCTGGACGGAGCAGACGGCAGACAATCTGGATTTGATCCACGCGCGCAAGGTGCTCGATTTGAACCATTACGGCATGGAGAAGGTCAAGGACCGCATTGTGGAATACCTGGCCGTGCAGAAACTTACCGGCAAGCCCAACGGGCAGATACTCTGTTTTGTGGGGCCGCCGGGGGTGGGCAAGACATCTATCGTCGCTTCCATCGCGGAGGCCATGGGCCGCAAATTCGTGCGCATGAGCCTGGGCGGTATCCGCGACGAAGCGGAGATACGCGGCCACCGGCGCACCTATATCGGCGCGTTGCCGGGTAGAATTATATCCGCCATGCGGCAGACGGGTTCCGTGAACCCCGTGCTGCTTTTCGACGAAATCGACAAGCTCGCGTCGGATTACAGGGGAGACCCCGCTTCCGCCATGCTCGAAGTGTTGGACGGCGCGCAGAATTTCGCGTTTCGTGATCATTTTCTGGAGCTGCCGTATGATCTTTCCAAAGCCATGCTTTTGACCACCGCCAACGACGAGCACGGCATCCCGAAGCCACTGCTTGACCGCATGGAGGTCATACACGTGGAAAGCTACCTGGCGGAAGAAAAGCTGGAGATCGCAAAGCGCCACCTGCTGCCCCGCCAACTCGAATTGCACGGCATAAAAAAAGCCAACCTGCGCATCACGGACGGGCAGATTACCTCCATCATCAGCGGATATACGCGGGAGGCGGGCGTAAGAGAACTCGAACGTATGCTGGGCGCAGTGTGCCGCAAGGCCGCCGTTGAGATCGCAAACGGGCAAAAACGCGGCAGCATCAACGCGCAGAAGCTTCAGGATTTCCTGGGCCGTCCGCGCTACCACGAGGACGAAAGCAGGGAACAGAATGAAATCGGCGTGGTGACCGGCCTTGCCTGGACGCCGGTGGGCGGCGAAACGCTCAGCATAGAGGCCGTCGTTACCCCGGGGACGGGAGCTGTGCAGTTGACGGGGCAATTGGGCGAGGTGATGCAGGAATCCGGACGCGCCGCCATGACCTATGTGCGAGCCCATGCGCAGGAATGGGGGCTGGACCCGGAGCGGCTTTTAAAGCTTGACGTGCACCTGCATGTGCCCCAGGGCGCCGTGCCCAAAGATGGGCCGAGCGCTGGCGCCGCCATGGCGACCGCGATTTTGAGCGCGCTTTCTAAAATCCCCGCCCGCGCTGACATCGCCATGACGGGGGAAATCACGCTGCGCGGGCGCGTGCTGCCCATAGGCGGCGTACGGGAAAAATCCCTTGCGGCGCTTCGCGCGGGCATTACGCGCGTGCTTTTGCCCAAGGGCAACCGCAAGGATATCGAGGATATTCCCGCGAGCGCGAAAAAGGCGCTGGACTTCGTGTTTGTGGAAACGCTGGACGATGTATTCCGCCATGCGCTTGAGGAGAACAAAAAGGCGGCCAAGACAGAGCGGGGAGAGCCGTTTTTCCAAGGTACTGTGGAGTGGAACAACCAGACGGGGGTGCTGTCATGAGCGAGGAACGCTTTCTAATCAAGCAGGCGGATTTCGTCACAAGCGCCGCGGGTGCAAACGGATACCCGGAAAAGTGCGTGGCGGAGATCGCGGTTGTAGGGAAATCCAACGTGGGGAAGTCCTCGCTCATCAACTCCCTGTGCAACAACTATAAGCTTGCCAAGACATCCCAAAGTCCCGGGAAGACGAGGCTTATCAATTTCTTTTTGATCAACCGCGAGTTTTACCTGGTGGACCTGCCGGGCTACGGGTTCGCAAAAGCGCCCAAAGAGCAGAGGGAGGCCTGGGGCGCTTTAATGGAAGGCTACCTTTCCTCCGGCCGTGTGACGCACCTGTTCCTGCTGTTGGATATTCGCCATGCGCCCACCGCCGAGGACAGGCAAATGTTCGAGTGGATGCTCTATTACGGCGTGCCGTTTACGTTGGTGGCCACCAAGGCGGATAAGCTCGCGCGTTCGAAAAGGCAGCAGGCGGCAAACGCCGCGGCGAAGCTTTTAGGCGCGCCGCCAGCCGCCATTCCGTACTCCTCTGAGGACGCTTCCGGCCGCGACGCGCTGCTTTTTCGCATGGGGCAGGTGCTTGCGGACGCGCAGGGAGCATATGTATCATAAATATTTTACTTTCAGGAGGGTAAGCGCTTGACACAGCGGGTCGCCTTTCGCATAATAGGATAGGGTTTGATGCAATGAATTTGCGCGGTAAAAAAAAGGCCGCGCTTCGTCTATTGTAGCCAAACGTGTAAACCGGAATGGAGGATTGTAAGCATGGGCCTGCACAAATGCCCTAGATGCGAATTGAACTACATTCGTGACGACGAAAAGTACTGCGCCGTCTGCCGCCGCCAGATCAAGGGCGAATCGGACGATAACGAGGACTTGCAGAACATCTGCATTGAATGCGGAGAGAATCCCGCTTTGGCCGGGCAGGAATTCTGCGGGTATTGCCTGAGCGAGCGCAGAAGGCGTGAAAAGATGGAAAACCTGATGGAGCAACCCACGCCCATCGCTATGGATATGAACCAACTGGACGAAATCGACGTGCCGATTTCCGCCGACATCCCCAGCGAGGATCTCAAGGAGATGCACAAAGAATTCGGCGAAGACGACAGCGAGGACGAAGTTACCCTGCCCCTCGATCTGGAAGAAGACGAAGAAGAGGATGAGGATTGATCCTCTTCTAAGGCCATGGTCGGATATTGAGCGCCCCCGATGCGCTTTTCCACCTGTATAAGGAGAAGAAGGCATATGAAGGTGTTTGCAATCGGGGATTTGCACTTGTCCGGCGCGGTCGATAAACCCATGGACATTTTCGGCCCGGCTTGGGAGAACCACGCGCAGCGTATCAGGGAGAATTGGAGTTCCCTTGTGGGGGACGATGATCTCGTACTGCTGCCCGGGGACTTCAGCTGGGCCATGCATTTGAAGGACGCCCTGATCGATATGGCGTTTCTTTCGGAACTTCCCGGCACAAAGGTCATGATACGCGGCAACCACGATTACTGGTGGAATTCCGTTACACAGGTACGCACGGCGCTGCCCGCAAAAACGCATGTACTGCAGAACGACAGCATGTCATATCACGGCGTCCATATTGCGGGCACGCGGGGCTGGACCTGCCCGGGCAGCATGAATTTTCTTTCTGAGGATCAAAAGATATACGACCGCGAGGTCATGCGCCTCCATATGTCGCTGTCTGGCCTTCCCCAGAATGGAATTCGCATCGCCATGCTGCACTACCCGCCCTTCAATGAAAACCGCGCTCCCTCCGGCTTCTCCCAGGCGCTGGAGCGGGCGAACATCCGCCTTGCGATATATGGGCACCTGCACGGCAGGAGTTGCCGCAGCGGATTTGAAGGTGTGCGGAACGGTGTCGAATACATGCTGGTTTCCGCCGACCACATCGGCTTTATGCCCAAACTTTTGCTGGAAATTTAGCTCAGCAAATACGCCGCGGAACAGCGCTGTGAAGCTGCCGCAACCGCCCTTTCAAGAATGAAGCAAATCGACCTTGTTTTTACGAGAAATAGCATCATTTGACGAACCCGCGCCCCTCCTGTCATACCGGCAGAGGGGCGCCTTTTTTTTCGCGTTCATTCGCCAGGGGGTAAATGTGGTAAAAAAGAGCGATTTCCGCATGAAATGGCATAAAAAAACCATAAAAATGGTGGTAAGTGTATTGAAGTGGTGCTATAATTACGATAATACTATAGAGGATGAAGCCCGAAGAAAAAATTCGCAGGAAAGGGAGGCGGCTTAAGATGTTGATAGGCTCCGCAGTTCATGGCATAGACCCAAAAAGCCGCGTCTTTATCCCGGCGAAATGGCGCGGGGATCTTGGGGAAACCATCATACTGACGCACGGCATATTGGGCACGGATGATATTACCTGCCTGTTCGGCATGTCGGAACAGGGCTGGCGGGAATTCGCCACGCGCTTTTCCACCCTGCCCGAGTCGGACGTCATGGCCCAGGCGTTCCGCCGCATGATGTTCGCGAATGCCGCCGAATGCGAGCTGGACAAGCAGGGCCGCATCCTCATTCCCAGCACGCTCTACAAGTACGCAAAACTGGATAAAGAAGCGGTACTCGTCGGCATGGGCTCCCGCATAGAAATATGGTCCCCCGAATCGTGGGAAAAACACAATACCGGCGTCAGCACGGAATATCAATCGGCATTGCGCCGACTGCTGGAGATGGGCATATGAGCGAGTACCACGCGCCCATCATGGTGGAGGAAGTGCTTTCCCTCCTTGCGCCGGAGCGCGGCGGCATATTCGTGGACGGAACGCTCGGCGGCGGCGGGCACGCGGAAGCGGTATTGAAGAAGTTCCCTTCGAACGGCAGGCTATATGGCATCGACCGGGACGGGGAAGCGATTGCGGAGGCGTCAAAAAGGCTTGCTCCCTTCGGGGGAAAATTCCGGGCGCTGCGCGGAAATTTCTTTGATATGGCTGCCCTTTTAAAAGAGCAGGGCGTAGACAAAGCGGACGGCATCTTAATGGATTTTGGGGTGTCATCGCACCAACTCGATTCTCCAAAACGCGGGTTTTCCTACCACAACGAAGCGCCGCTGGACATGCGCATGGACGAGGACGCGGCATTGAGCGCCTATGACGTGGTGAATTCTTACCCGGCGGAGCGGCTGGCGACAATACTCAGGGAATATGGGGAAGAACGCTACGCCATGCGCATTGCAAACGCAATCGTGCGTGCGCGGCAGAAAGCGCCCGTCGCCTCCACCACGGAGCTTGCGGAAATCGTCAAGGCCGCCACTCCGGCGGAAAACCGGTGGGAAGGCCAGCACCCCGCAAGGCGTGCGTTCCAGGCCATCCGCATCGAGGTAAACGGGGAGCTCAACGGTTTAAATAAAGCCCTTACCGACGCGGTGGAACTCTTAAACCCCGGCGGAAGGCTGTGCGTCATTACATTTCATTCGCTCGAGGACAGGATCGCGAAGCAGACGTTTAAAACATTGGAGAACCCCTGCACCTGCCCGCCCAAAGCGCCAATCTGCACATGCAACAAAAAGCCCGTCGTGCGGATATTGACAAAAAAGCCCGTCATAGCAGGGGAAGAAGAATTAAAAGACAACGCCCGGTCGCGCAGCGCCAAGCTGCGCGCCGTAGAAAAACGATAATCGGCGGCATGCGCGTAAAAGAAAGGGAATACGATGGAAGTAGCGGGAAACAGGCACAGAGCGGCATACACGGCATCACGGGTCTATTCGCCTACGCGCGGCGCAAACGCGTATGCATACGCGCCCGCGGCGGCCCCCGCGCAGCCTGTTGAGCAGCCGAAGGTCGCGCCAAAACCGCAACAGAGGCAAAAAACCAAGGCGCGCCCGGCATTAAGTGTGGGCTGCAAGGCAGCGATGCTGGTTGCCGTCACTGCGGTTGCTGCGGCCTCCCTGTTCGTGGTATTCCGGTATGCCCGCATCGCCGGGAGTTATCTGGAAGTCAATCAGTTGAAATCCGATATGGAAGCTGCGCAGCTTCGAGTAAACGCGTTGAATGTGGAGCTTGAGTGCGCGGTGAGCATACAGAACGTACAGGACGCCGCGGCGCGTCTTGGCATGACATATCCCACGGCGGACCAGTTTGTCCGCGCGGGGGACGCGCTGCCCGGCGCGGGCGCGCAAACGCCCGAAAACGGGGCGGCCACAGTGGCGGAAGGAGCGTAGCGCGTTAACCGGCGCGTACGCAGCGCCGCCGGCAGCTTTTTTCGCAATGGAGGCACGCATGAGCGCACCGGATACCGCCAACAAAAAGAGACTCTTTCGAATGCTCCTGATCGTGGGCTTTCTGTTCCTGCTACTGCTTGGAAGGCTCTTCTATGTGCAGATTGTCTGGGGGCCGGAACTGCAGGAAAAAGCGCTGCTGCAGTGGACGATGGATACAAGCCTCTCCGCCGAGCGCGGCCGCATAATGGACAGGGACGGGCAGACGCTCGCCCAGAGCGGCACCGCATACCAGGTGGAGGTCAACCCCAAGCAGGTTCCGACTACCGAGCGCGAGCGCGTGGCAACCGAGCTTACCAACGTACTGAGGCTCAATTACGAAACCACATTGACCCGTGTAAGCGATACGACAAAGCAGCAGATTGTGCTCAAGCGGCAGGTGGAACGGGAGAAGATCGACCAGTTGAGCGCGCTCCAGCTCAAGGGCGTTACATTCAGCGTGGACACCAAACGCTACTATCCTTTGGGAAACATGCTGTCTCAGACTTTGGGCTTCACCACGGTGGACGGCGTGGGGCAGGAGGGCCTGGAGAGAAGCTTCAACAAATATCTCGCTGGCGAGCCCGGCAGGCTCATTACCGAGACCGACCGGGACAACAAGCCCCTCCCGTACGGGACGCAGGAATTCATAGAGCCGGTGAACGGCTGCTCGCTGGTGCTTACGACCGACGCCGTGGTGCAGTCGTTTTTGGAGAAAGCGCTGCAGGAAGCCCTGACCATTAACAAGGCGAAGAACGCACAGGGAATCATGCTGGATGTGCAGACGGGTGAAATACTTGCCGTTTCCACCAAACCCGATTACGACCCCAACGCGCCCCCGCGCGACGATCTCGCGACATTGCAGGCGCTTGCGAAAAACCGCGTGGTGACCGACGCCTATGAGCCCGGCTCCACATTCAAGATCGTGACGCTTTCCTCAGCACTCGATTCCGGGGCCGTCAATACGGGTACGACGTTCGAGTGCCCGGGCTTCAAGGTGGTCAACGGCGAACGCATCAAGTGCTGGAAAAGCAGCCACGGGCACCAGACGCTCATCAAGGCCGTGCAGAACTCCTGCAACCCCGCGTTTATGACGATGGCGCTCGCGATGGGCAAGGAAACGTTCTACGATTATATTTACAAGTTTGGCTTCGGGTCCTCCACGGAAAGCGGGCTGACGGGCGAGAGCGGCGGCATCGTGATCCATGAAAAATATATCCGGGACAACAATACCGCGCGTATCGGCTTTGGACAGAGCATTGCGGTAACGCCCATGCAGCTTGCCAGTGCGACAGCCGCCGCCATCAACGGCGGGGAGCTGATGCAGCCCTACATCGTCAAGCAGGTGATCGGCCCGAATGGGGAGATCATAAAGGAAAATAAGCCCACAGTCGTGCGCCGCGTGATTTCGGAGGAAACCTCCGCAACTGTCCGCTCCATATTGGAAAGTGTGGTGACCGAGGGCAGCGGGCGCAACGCGCAGATACCCGGCTACCGCGTGGGCGGCAAGACCGGAACGGCGCAGAAATATGTGGACGGCAAACCGTCTTCGGGCAGCCTCATCGCTTCCTTCATTGGCTTTGCCCCTGCGGATAACCCGAAGTACCTGTGCCTGATCCTGGTGGATGAACCCAAGGTCGGCGTCATATTCGGAAGCACGGTGGCGGCGCCCTTTGTAAAAGAAGTACTGCAGGATACGCTGATGCACTACGGCGTAAAGCCCAGCGTGGAAACAGAAACTGTTGTGGTGCCGGACGTGGTGGGAAAATCCGCCCAGGAAGCGGCGGCCATCCTTGCGGAGAACGGGCTTGTTGCGGATTATTCCGAATGGGAGGCCGCTGCCGCGGTCACTTCCCAGGTGCCATACGCACGGGAAACGGTTGCAAAAGGCAGCGGGGTGCTCCTTTATACAACGGATACCACAGAGGATGCAGACCACGGCGGCACGGAGGACCTTGTTACGGTGCCGGACGTTTCGGGCATGACCCGCATAGAGGCCTATGACGCGCTCACGGCGGTGGGCCTGACGCTTCGGATCGAGCCGGAAGACCAGAGCGGCAAGGCGATCCGGCAGAAGCCGGCGGCCAACGAGACGCTCCCGTTCGGGCAAAGCGTGACGGTGGAATTCTCCCAAGTGGAGGAATGAGACCGAAAAACCGCGAAGAAACCCTTGAAATGGACATGCAAGACGCGCTTGTGGTATACTGAGTGAGGTCTTTAGGCAAGCAGCCAATTGCCTTAGATCCGCATTAACTGCCGCAAGCGTGAGCAGGATGGTAAAGGAGAACCACAATGTTGCTTTCAAAACTGTGCCAAAGTTTTGAACACCGCCTCATCGGGGCGGATACCGACATTGACGTATTGCAATACGATTCAAGAAAAGTAAAGCCGGGCAGCCTCTTCTGCTGCATCGTAGGAACATTTTCGGACGGGCATGAGTACGCCGCTCTGGCGGTGGAAGCGGGGGCTTCCGCCATACTGGTAGAGCGTGAGCTGCCTCTTCCCGTACCCCAGATCATCGTGAAAAACTCCCGCATCGCCATGGCCGAAATGGCCGCGGAATTCTATGGCCACCCGGAACGGGACATGCGCCTTGTCGGCATCACAGGCACCAACGGAAAGACCACCACTACCTACATGGTCAAAGCCATCACGGAGCACGCGGGCAAAAAGGTGGGGTTGATCGGAACCATCAAAAACATGATCGGCGCGCGCGTAATCGAAACCGAACGCACCACGCCGGAATCCGTGGACCTGTACCGTTTGCTCAAGGAAATGAAGGACGAGGGCATCGAAATCGTGGTGATGGAGGTTTCCTCCCACTCGCTTGACCAGAACCGCGTGCACGGCCTGACGTTCGACGTGGCGGAATTCACCAACCTTACGCAGGACCATCTCGATTACCATAAGACGTTTGAAAATTATCTTGCCGCCAAAAAGAAGCTCTTTTTGCAGAGCAGGCGCGGCGTCATCAACATAGACGATCCTTATTCGGGCAAGCTTTTGGATGGGCTCACGCTGCCCGTCACCACGTTCGGCATCCGGGAACGCGCGGACGTTTGTGCCAGCGAAATCGACATTACCACCCGAGGGGTGCAGTTCGATCTCAGGTTTCCCGGCGGCGTCACCCGCATCAACGTGCCCATACCGGGGCTTTTCAGCGTATTCAACGCCATGGGCGCCGTGGCCGTGGGGCTTAGCCTGAACATCCCCATGGGGCATATCAAGTCGGGCCTTGAGGATATGCAGAGCGTTTCGGGCCGCCTGGAGCCGCTCAACACGGGCAACCTCGGCTTCTCCGTGTTTGTGGATTACGCGCATACGCCGGACGCTTTAGAAAACGTATTGAAGACCGTGCGCGGCTTTGCAAAAGGCAGGATCATCACTGTGTTCGGCTGCGGCGGAGACAGGGACCGCGCGAAACGCCCCATCATGGGTGAAATCGCGGGCCGGTATTCCGACCGTCTGGTTGTCACCAGCGACAACCCGCGCACGGAGGATCCGTTTGAGATACTCGCGGCTATTGAAGAAGGTGTCAAAAAGTCCGGTTGCGCATATATCACAATAGAGCAGCGGCGCGAAGCGATCCTGCATGCGCTCAAAAACGCAAGGAAAGACGATGTCATCGTCGTTGCGGGCAAGGGCCATGAAAATTATCAGGAGATCAACGGCATCAAGCACCATTTCGACGACAAGGAGACCGTAATGGAGCTGCTTGGAGAATTGGAACGTTGATTTAGCATCGTACGCACCAAAGCAAACCGGAGGAAGGCATGCAACAGCTTATACTGGCGTTATTGCTCAGTTTTCTAGTAACCCTGCTATTGGGGCCGCTTGTGATACCCATGCTCAAGAGACTCAAATTCGGCCAGACCGAGCGGGACGACGGCCCGCAGACGCACCTTGTAAAATCCGGCACCCCCACGATGGGCGGCCTCATGATATTGGCGGGCATATTGGCAGGAACACTGACGTTTTCCATGGCGGGGCTGGAGTTTGTACTCCCCTCGCTGCTTACGACATTCGCGTTTGGGCTTGTCGGGTTCCTGGATGATTTTATCAAGGTCAAGCGCAGGCGGTCGTTGGGACTGAGCGCTTACCAGAAGATCATCGCGCAGCTGGTGTTCGCGTTCATCGTGGCGCTAACCGCCTACAACAACCCGTTTATCGGCCCAACCATCGTGCTGCCGTTCTCCGGCGCGGAGTGGAATCTGGGCATCTGGTACATCCCGTTCGTGATGTTCGTCGTCATTGCAGAGGTCAACGCCGTCAATTTGACGGACGGTCTGGATGGACTGGCTTCCGGCGTCACCATGATATACGCGGTGGCGATGTCCCTGATATTCACGCTGTTGTCGGTCACAGCGTCGGACAACGGGCAGGTCGGCTACAGCGCGAACCTGGGCGGCATGGCGGTGTTTTCTGCCGCGGTATCCGGCGCCTGCCTCGCGTTTTTGCGGTTTAACACCTACCCTGCCCGCGTGTTCATGGGCGATACCGGTTCCATGGCGCTGGGCGGCGCTATCACGATGATGGCGATATTCAACCGCGGCTTGCTGCTGCTGCCCCTCATGGGCGGTTGCTTTATGGCCTCCGCCATCAGCGTGGTGTTGCAGGTCGGGTCGTACAAGCTCCGCAAGAAGCGCATATTTAAAATGGCGCCACTGCACCATCATTTTGAGCTGATGGGTGTACCGGAAACCAAAATTGTTTCGATGTATATGATAGTGACCGCCATATTGTGCCTTGTCTGCCTTTTGGCGTATGTGTAATTGACTGTTTGCCGTTCTGGGCGGGTCTCGGGATGCCGCGTTTTTAGTTGGCGCTTGGCGTGGCGGAGGGACTGACGGATGTTTGAGGGAAAGAGGCGGCTCTGTTGCCTCAAGCATCTGCCGCC
>JAEYHP010000013.1 GCA_023409435.1 Bacillota bacterium
GCGCGTCGACTTCTTCGGCCTGCTTGTGGATGCCGCCCCAGTAATTGTCGTAATCGTACCACTGGGCATTGAGTTCTTCCACAGTTTTGCCCTGCTGCTCTACCCAGGTATAGTACTTGAGGTTGTGCACGCGCTTTCTCGCGGCATAGGTAAGCTCTTCCATGGTGTCCGTGCGGACGCCGTGCATATGCTCGTAATAGTCCGCGGCGGCCTTCACTGCACTGTATGCGCCGTCCTTTTCGGCAAGCTCGGCCACGCGGGAACCGTACATTTCCGCGGAATCGGTGCCGACGGTAAAGAGCAGATCGTTTTCGGTGAGTTCGTAGTACTTCGCCATCTTGATGCAGCAGAGCACGTTGGCGATGCCGGAAATGCCCAACAGCGAAAGCTTCTCGATGAACGCGGGGTCAAGGCCAAGCTCGCTGATGAGATATTCGCGGCCCGCGGGCTCGTTGAACAGGCGCAGCAGGTTCTGGCTGTCTTCATCATCTATGGCGATAACCATGTCCGTATTCTTGACGTTGTGCACCCAGGGGACGTGCTTGTCGCCGATGCCTTCGATGCGGTGGCCGCCAAAGCCATTATTGAGCAGCGTGGGGCACTGCAGCGCCTCGCCCACGGCGAGCTTCGCATTCGGATACTGTTCTTTGATGTAATCGCCGCTGGCCATGGTGCCCGCGGAGCCAGAGGTGAACGCCATGCCCGCAAGGCGGCTGTTTTCGCCCTTCAATTGCAGGAACGCATCTTCAATGGCCTTGCCGGTGACGGTATAGTGCCACAGGTGGTTGCCCATTTCCTCAAACTGGTTGAATATCATGACGTCTTCACGGGTGGTCCTGAGTTCCCATGTTTTATCGAATATTTCCTTGACGTTGCTTTCGCAGCCGGGGGTGGCGATGACTTCGCCCGCGATCTTAGAGAGCCACTCGAAGCGTTCGCGGCTCATTTCTGCGGGCAGGATGGCCACCGAATCGCAGGAGAGCAGCTTGGAGTTGTACGCGCCGCCGCGGCAGTAGTTGCCGGTAGAGGGCCATACCGCCTTGTGGTAGGTGGGGTCGAACTGGCCGGTAACCAGGCGCGGGGCCAGGCAGCCAAACGATGCGCCGACCTTGTGGCAGCCGGTGGGGAACCATTTGCCGGTAAGCACCACAATGCGGGCTTTGACGCCGCTCAGCGCGGAGGGGATTTCCAGATAGTTGACGCCGCCAAATTCGCCGCCGTTCATCTTGGGCTCGTTACGCCAGGTAATACGGAACAGGTTGACGGGGCTGATATCCCAAAGGCCGGTGTTCTTGAGCGCCTTTTTGATCTTTTCGGGCACGAGCTTGGGATCGCGCATTTGCTTGAACGTAGGAATGACGATTTTGTTCTCGCGCGCCCTCTTTATGGTGCGTTCAAGATTTGCCCGATTCACCGTTAAATCAATCATGTTGCTCTCCTCGTTTCTTATTGTTCTGAATGGCCGAAGAACGCCTGTTGAGGCTGCTTTTACCAATAGTGTAGCCCATCGCGGGGCGTTTGTAAATGCTTCGCGGCCATTTTCCTAAAAAAAATTTTTATGCCCTAAAAAATTATGTGGTGTAAAAATAACAGAGCGCGCCCCGTGTCCCGGCAAGCGCGCTGCTTGTTTTTTAGTATTGTAGGAACGCCGCCCGTTCATGCGGATTGCTGCGGGCTTATTCCGGTTCCCTGTTCTTCCGGCAATTTGCAGACGTCCACATGTATGCCGCCCGTGATTTCCTGCAGCCGTCCCGGCGCAATGACCACGCAGGAAGAAGGACTTCCCGCCGCAGGATATACCGTGGGGAAGCGAAAAAGCGATGAGTCCAGATAAACCGGCAGGGGGCTTTTTAACGCAAACGGGCAAACGCCGCCCACGGCATGGCCGGTCAGCCTTAACGCGTCCTCCGAGGAAAGCATTTTTGCCTTAAACCCAAATGTCTCACGGAATTTGCGGTTGTCCACCCGCGCATCCCCCGCCGCAAGCAGCAGCATGGCGCCGTCCGCCGTTTCAAACGAGAGCGTTTTTGCGATGAGCTGCGGGTTTACCCCCAACGCCTGCGCCGCCAGTTCCACTGTGGCGCTGGAAACGGAGAACTCTCTGATTTCCTCCGGAATGCTCTGCGCTTTGAACCAGGCGCGTACTTCAAATATCCCCAAGGTTCACCTCAAAAAATTACAGGACGCCGGTCCGAAGGAGGTCTTCCTCCACCATCATGGCGATTTCCTGTTCGCTGCGCATTTTGCCATCCTGCATGCACGGGATGATATGGATGTTGTCTAAAATTTCAGCGTACTCCAGATATTTTTCGCGTGCGCGGCTCTGGAGCCCCGTCTGCTTTTCGTATACGTCCTTGCCGCTGCCCACGTATTCCCGGAAGCCCTTGCGCGACACGTTCTCCCCCGCTTCTTCCACGTTCATATCGAGGTAAACTTGCGCGTCCGCAATCGGGATGCAGAAATGGTTGTATTCCAGTTCCAGCACGAAATCCAATAAATCCGGCTTATCCAAGTCGCAATCCCGAATGCTCTGGTATACGGCGTTGGAAAGCACGTAGCGGTTGATGAGCAGCACGTCCGCTTCCCCGTCCCGGTAGTTCTGGAATGCCTCAAACCGGTCCAGCGCAAACCAAAGCGCCATGCTTTTTCCATCTACATCGGAGGCGGCAATTCCTCCCGCACCGGTAAGGTAATTCCCTACCTCCCGCCCGAAAAAGCTGCCGTACATGGGAAAGGACATCGTATCTACAAGCATGCCGCGCTTTTTGAGCGCCCGCTCCAGATGATGCATCTGCACGGTCTTTCCGCTGCCATCGATTCCTTCAAACGCGATCACCAAAGTGCGACCCATTTTTTCCCTCCCATTGCTTTAAAAACCGCGCCCAAGGCGCTTAAAATCCACGTTATTATAACACAACCGGTAATTATATGGCAAGGATACGCCCTGTTTGCATATATCCACTTTCCTTTTCAATGCCGATACGGATTTTCCTTTTCGATTTTCCTTTTCAAGGAAGGGCAGGTTGTTGCCCTCCCCCGCCTATGGTATACTGAATAAAGTTTAGTCTCCCTTTTTTACTGCCAAGGAGAATTAGTATGCCCAAACGGGAAAAACGATATAAACTCAAACGCAAACGAACCAGCCTGAAGGCTACAAACGCAGGGCCGATATTGGCTTTTTCCGCGACGGTGGCAGCCATACTGGGCGTTGTTGCACTGATCGTATTGATAGGGCTCCCCGCGCTTTTGCCTAAATTGGGTATAGACTATCACCCGCCCTGGCAGCCCACGCCTACGCCGCGGCCCACCGCCCGGCCAACGCCCACGCCGCATCCGGCGGCTTTAACCGACCCCGTCGATCTCCAGCATGAGGTCGTACTTTCCGGATACACGGGGTACAACTGGTTTGCGGACCCGTACGCGTGGAACAACACATTAATTTTCACCGCCGGTCACCTTGTGGACAGCGACGTCCGTATGGACCTCCTGTTCCGCTACGATATCAATACGGGTGAAGCGCAGGAGATCGAAGCGACGCTTCAAAACCAAAGCTATGTATACCCCATGATGAATGACAGGTGGCTTGTCTACCTGGACGCGAAAAAGAACGGCGGCGGCGTCATCCGCGCGAAGCGCATGGATACCGGGGAGCTGTACGAGATCAAGCAGGTCTATGCGGACCAGCCAGTGCTGCAGCTGGACGGGGATACGCTGGCCTGGAT
>JAEYHP010000023.1 GCA_023409435.1 Bacillota bacterium
GCCGTACTGCCCGCCCGCCCCGTGCAGCCTTCGCCGCCTTCCGATGCGCCAACCTCCCCCGCGCCGGAGCAGGCCGAGGCTACGCCTGCGCCAAAGCAGGCAAATGAAATCACCCTTAGCAGCACGGTATTTTACCTGCTTTGCGGCGGCGGAGCGTTGCTGTTGACCGCCATCGCCGTTCTGATTGCCGCCCGCTGTTCCGAAAAGAGACGCCGCAGGGCCGGGCGGGCGCATGCCCATACTCATGATATCGGGCAATAATGCCTGTCTTTGATGCGGCTGTACCATATTGGGACCGCTTCTTTTCAATGTCCAACAAACCGCTGTGAATCGATCCATTGCGTAAATAGCATGCAAAACCCAACCGATTTAGGGCTGGAGCCAGTATGAAGCGGGCTCCAGTTTTTTTGCGTTGCACAAGGACGTATGCCACGGCCGTACCACCGGCTTTTTCGTCAGTTCCTTCTCGGAGATGGATAGCACGGGTGCTTTAGGAAGCGGGGAAAGGATATCCAAGCTCCTTTGAAACAAACCGCGCGGCAGCCTCTACAAGCTCCCGCGCCGTCTGAAAATCGGGCGCGGAGGTACGCCGGAACATGCCTAAAATGCTGATTGCGTACCGCGGCGTGCCGTTGATATCAAATACGGGTGCCGCCACGGAGCGCAGGCCGATGCGCGTCTCTCCATCCTCCACGGCAAATCCCTGCGCTCTCACCTGTTCGAGCGCCGTCTCCATATCCTCCATGTTGGTGATGGTATGCGGCGTAAACGCAGGCATGCCGGCGGAGCGGAGGATGCTTTTTGCCTGTATGGGCGGCAGGAACGCCAACATTGCCTTGCCGGACGCCGTGGAGTGGACCGGAAGCCGGTCCCCCGGCTCAGACACAATGCGCAGGGAACTTCCGGGGTCTCCATTTTCCAACAGAAGCACCTCCGTTTTATCGAGCATGGAAAGCTGCGCGGATTGTCCGGTATGGAGCGCAAGTATCCGCAGCTGCGGACGGGCAATCGGCACGATATTCCATGATGCGCTCACAATCGTCCCCAATTCGAAAAGCCGGATGCCAAGCCGATACTTGCCTTCCTCATTTTGGTCCACCCATCCTTCTTCCCGCATGGGCGCGAGCAGGCCAAAGGCAGTGGTCTTTGGAATACCCGCAGCTTGGGACAGTTCCTGCAGCGAGAGCGGACGCCTTACCACGGCCAGGCAGTTAATCAGCTTGGTTGCCTTGGCGACAGATTGTACATGAAACGTGCGTTCGGACATTTTTTTGCAGCCTTTCTGTGAAGCTCTATCACTGCATCATATCACAATGTACGGCAATAGAGAACAATAATTCTCCATTGCCGTATAACGACTGTTGAAAAAACGCTTCCAAGCAAATATGATGATATTGGTTATTCTTTTCTAAGCACAACGGCACAAATACAATTGCATCCAAACGATCACAACACAATTTATGGGGTAACGCATGGCATTGATACTGGAAGAAACTGCGGAAGCGCTCAGCAGCTTTCTTGGCGCGAGGCTGAACGACATTGTACTCTCCCGGGCAGTGTTCGGGTTGTTTTTTTCGGGCGTCATACTCAGCACGGGGCACGGCGGGCTGTGCTACACGCCGGTAAAGGAACTGCCCGAGGCCGTGTGCTGCCCCTCCCAGGTGCGCGCCATGCCGCTTTCCGGACAGCTTGCGGGCCGTCCGGCGGCATCCTGTCTTGAGGACGTATTTGGAACAAACGTGCTCAAAAAGACGCTGGGCATCGCCGTGCTCAACGCATTGAGTGAGCTTTGCCTGGAGGATCCCGCTTACCGGGAAAAACACGCCCTCCAATATGAAACGCTGCATGGCGCAGATGCGTTTGACGTGATAACAATCCCCAGAGGCAGCAAGGTCGTTGTCATCGGCGCGCTCGTTCCCATGCTCAAGCGGTTGCTGCGCGACGGGCATGATTTCACCGTGTTGGAGCTGGACCCGCGCACCCTCAAAGGCGCGGAGCTGGAGCATTTTTTGCCCGTTTCTAAGACCGACACAGTCGTTCCCGATGCGGACGCGCTTGTGATTACGGGAACCACGCTTCTCAACAACACGCTTGACCATATCCTTTCGCTCAAAAAGCCCGGCGCACAGGCGCTTGTCACCGGCCCCACGGCCAGCATGCTGCCCGGCGCGTTCTTTGATTACGGGGTCACCATGCTTGGCGGCATACGGGTCACAAATCCCGAGGACGCGCTCGACATCATCAGCGAAGCGGGTTCCGGATATCATCTATTTGGCCGCAGCGCGGAACGAACGGTCATTTATAGGCGGTAAAACACATGAGACGACTTCACTTTTCTACAAAAATGCTCCTGCTGCTGGCCTTTCTTTTGGGATTGTTCTTCCTATCCTTTATGATTGGGCGTTACCCGGTCGTCCCCGCGACGGTGTGGGACATTTTAACATACCGCGTGCTGCCGCAGCCCGTATATTGGGAGGGAACGCTCGAAACGGTGGTGCTGCAGGTGCGTCTGCCGCGCATCCTGATGGGCATACTGGTCGGCGGAACGCTGTCCGTCGCGGGCGCGTCGTACCAGACGCTGTTCAAAAACCCCATGGTGTCGCCGGACCTGCTGGGCGTTTCGGCGGGCGCGGGCTTTGGCGCGGCGCTGGCGCTTTTAAATCAGGCGTCCTGGTGGGCGGTGCAGCTGACGGCGTTCGTATTCGGTATCCTTGCGGTATTTCTTTCTTATATCATTGGAAAATCCTTTGGAAAAGGCAGCATCACCGTACTGGTTCTTGCGGGCATCGTGATATCAAGCCTGTTCCAGTCTCTGCTGTCCATCATCAAAACGCTGGCCGATACGGACAATACGCTCGCTTCCATCACCTTCTGGCTGATGGGGAGCCTGGGGCGCGCGTCAGGCACGGATGTGCTGATCATGCTGCCTGCCACCATCGTTTCCCTTGCGATGCTGTTCTTCTTCCGCCACAAAATCAATGCGCTTGCGGCAGGCGAGGATGAAGCGCTGACGATGGGCGTGAACGTGCCGCTGACCAAGTTGATTGTCGTGACGGCTTCCACGCTGATCACCGTCTGCGCGGTGAGCATCTGCGGCATCGTGGGCTGGGTGGGGATGATCGTCCCGCACATCGCGCGGATGCTTGTGGGCGCAAACTATTCCAAGATTGTTGCGGCCTCCTTTCTCATAGGCGGTGTGTTGCTTCTGCTGATCGATAATGTCATACGCGGCGTACCGGGCGTGGAGCTTCCGCTTGGCGTGTTGACCTCGCTGGTGGGGACCCCCATCTTCGTTGCGCTGCTGGCAAAAACAAAGAGGACCTGGTCATAATGCTGGAAGTAAAGAACATTTCATTTTCCTACCGTACGGAACACGAGGTGTTAAAGGACGTCTCCTTTTGCCTGGAGCAGGGGGAGATTTTAAGCTTGCTTGGCCCAAACGGCGCTGGCAAAACCACGCTGATCCGCTGTTTGTTGGGGTTAAGAAAACCGGGGCGCGGCGTCATCCACATTGGCGGGCGCGATATTTACGCCATCAAGCCGCAGGAGCGCGCCAGCCTTTTAGCATATGTGCCGCAGAGTACGACTATGGCGTTCCCGTATGAAGCGCGGGAGGTCGTGCTGATGGGGCGCGTCGCCCAGTTAAAGCCCGGGGCCGCTCCCGCAAAAAAGGACAAGGCCATTGCCATGCAGGCTATGGAGCGCCTGCAGATCGATCACCTTGCGGAAAAGCCGTTTCAGGAAATGAGCGGCGGTGAGCGGCAGATGGTGCTTGTCGCTCGCGCGCTTGCACAGCAGTCACGGCTGCTGATTATGGACGAGCCTGCCTCCAATTTGGATTACAGCAACCAGATCCGTATGCTAAGGGTCGTGCGCTCCCTTGCGCAGGATGGGTATGCGGTCCTGATGACGTCTCATGTGCCGGATCATGCGTTCTGGATCGGCGGACGCGCGGCATTGATGCGCGGCGGTCGTATCTGGCGGGACGGCCCGCCGGATCTTGTAGTGACGGGCGAGAATTTGACAGAGCTTTACCAGACAACGGTCAGCGTCGTCGATGTGCCCGCGGGCGAGAACGCATACGCAAAAGCAAGCATTCCTTTTATCAATTAAAGGTGCTCAAAGCTATGGTTTTGATATTGCTCATTTTTGAAATGTCATACATCTAAGGATTTTCGTCGAAGGTAGTCAAAGCGGCAGCTTTGACATTGCTCATTGCTGAAATGCCGGAAATTTAAGGATTTTCGGTGAGGATGCCCATAAAACAACCAGAACTTAGAGGAGGGAACAACCCATGAAAATCAGCAGGTCCGTATCGTTACTCTCATTGCTGCTCGCGCTGCTGCTGCTCCTGAGCGCCTGTGCGCCCGCGGCAGCTCCGGCCGCCCCTGCCGTAACCCAAGCGCCCGCGCCCGCAGTGACGGAGGCGCCCACCCCCGAGCCCACTACAGCGCCGGAACGCACCGTTACCGACATGGCGGGCCGCACAGTCGTACTGCCTGAAAAGATTGAAACCATCGCAACGTTTGGTTCCATCGGCGTGCTAAACGCGTTTGTGGAGCTGATGGGCCAGGGCTCGAAAATCTGCAACGACATGTCCGCCAACTTCACGAAAAACGACAAGTGGGCCATGCAGTATGAGTTTGCGCCGCAGATGAAGGGCGCGCCCGTATTTGAAGAGGCCAATGAAATCGTGATTGAAACCGTGCTGCAGACAAAACCCGACATCTGCTTTGCCATGACGAAAGAAACGGTAGAGTATCTTGCGGAAAACGGACTTACCGCGGTTTACCTCTCCTGGACGAAGCCCGAGGATGTGAAAGTTGCCGTCAACCTGATGGGTGAAATCTTCGGCGTGCAGGATATCGCCGCCGATTATATCTCGTACTTTGATAAAATCGTTGCCCAGGCCGCGTCGCTTTCCGCAGGGATCAGCGAAAAGAAAAACGTCCTGTACGGCAGCGTGACGGAATTCAAACAGCCGCATGTGATTGCCGAATGGTGGATCAAGCAGGCGGGCGGTGTCAGCGTGACGGACAATGGCCGCGGCGACGAGGCGCTCACCTACACGCTCGAAGACCTGCTCAAATGGAACCCCGATGTGATCTTCCTTTCCGCCGATCAGATTGCCGATATTGAGAAGGACGGTAAGCTCAAGGATGTTCCCGCTGTAAAGTCCGGCGCTATGTACGTGGTGCCCACCGTCGCCCATGTATGGGGCAACCGTACGGTAGAGCAGCCGCTGACCATCCTCTGGGCCATGAACAAGCTTTACCCCGAAGTAATGACGCAAGACCAGCTCAAGGAAGAGATCAAGTATTTCTACAGCCACTTCTTCCTCTATGACATGAACGACGAACAGATCGCAAAGATCATCGGCTAAAGAGGCAGCGGGCGCCGCGCAAGGGAACATTCGCCGCGCCCAGGGGTTCCCCAAA
>JAEYHP010000035.1 GCA_023409435.1 Bacillota bacterium
GCAAAAATTTTGAAGGATGCGGTTGCATTGATTCAAAAAGCACAATAAACGGAGGGGTATTATTATGGAGGCTTTCATCGGTTCCCTGCAAAAGTGGCTGATGCCGCTTGCGGACAAGATCTCGAACAATAAGTTCATGAGCGCCTTGGGCCGCACGTTCCAGTTGCTTCTGCCCGTCATCATCATCGGCTCGTTCGCGTGTCTGGGCGCGTTCCTGGACATTCCTTTGTGGCAGAGCTTTGTGACATCCACGGGGCTGCAGGCCATATTCATGACCATCCAGTCCCTGACACTGAGCCTGATTGCGCTCTATGTCGTGATCGTCCTGCCATTCCAGTACGCCGAGAAGATCGAAATCAACCCCACTTCGGCTTCCGTGATTTCGGTGATGGCATTCCTGTTGTTGACCCCGCATGAGATATACACCAATATCCCCATGCAGTGGCTTGGCTACACCGGTCTGTTCGGGGCGTTGATCGTAGCGGGGCTGGTCCCGAAGTTTATCAAATTTTTGTTGAAGCGCAAAATCTATATACGCATGCCCAAAGGCGTTCCGCCTATCGTGGAGGATTCGTTCGCATCCCTCATACCCGCGCTGTTTGTGCTGGTGATCGCCGTTGTCATTTCAAAGCTGCTTTCGCTCACCAGCTTCGGCAACTTCCATAACGTGATCTATACCATCATTCAGGCTCCCCTGCAAGGATTCGGTCTGTCTTTACCCGCGTATCTCGTCATGCAGGTCGTGTGCACGCTGCTGATGTTCTGCGGCATCCACGGCAATACGGTGTTCGCCACATTCATTCCGCTTACGATGGCGGCGAGCGCGCAGAATCTTGCGGCGCTGGCGGCGGGCCAAAGCCTGCCCAACATTATCACAAGCTCGTTCTCGGTGCTGTGCCAGCCTGGCGGCATCGGAGGCACGTTTGGCCTTGCGTTCATGCTGGCGTTCTTAGCAAAATCCAAGCGGCTCAAAGTCTTGGGCAAGATGTCCATCGTGCCCGCGATATTCGGCATCAACGAACCCCTGATATTTGGCATCCCGATCCTTTTAAACCCCCTGCTCTTTATCCCCTACGTGTTGTCCCCCATCGTCTGCACAACGGTCAGCTATGCGGCGATTGCGATCGGGATTGTTCCCAGGCTCACCGGCGTCGAGGTCAACTGGACGATGCCGCAGATCGTTTCCGGTTTCATCGCCCAGGGCTGGCAGGCTGCGGTGCTGCAGGTGGTGCTTATTGGACTGACGACACTGATATGGTTCCCGTTCTTCCGCATGGTTGACAAGCAGATCAGCGCCGAAGAAGCGGACGCCGAGCGGCTGGAGCTGAAGGAACTGGCATAAGGTGCCAAATATCTTTGGATGGGAGGAGGGAATAGTGTCAGGCTATTCCCTTTCCTATTCCCGGTAAACATAAAAGGAGACAATATGCAATTTCCAAACCTTTTCACGCCCATTAAGATCAACAGCATGGTTTCGCGCAACCGCATCGTTGCCACGCCGATCGGGGACTTTTTTGAAGAGAAGGCGCTGGGCGGCGCCGGGATCGTCATTTGCGGGCATACCATCGTGGACCCTGGCCGTTCCAGCTTCGCAAGCCCCGACGAGCCCTATGTCTTTCACAAGTATTCCGTGGAGGAGGCCCAGCAGAGGATACGGAAGTGTCACCAGGCGGGGGCCCGCGCATCGCTGGAGTTGTTCCATGCCGGCCAGTACGCCAGGGTGAAGGAGTATGCGATAGGCCCCATGGGGTTTGTGCGGGAGGACGGCACGGAGGTAAGGGCGATGACGCCCGATATGATGCAGCAGGCCGCCGCATGTTTTGGGAAGGCGGCAAAGGACGCGCGTGACCTGGGCTTCGATATGGTGTTCCTGCATTTCGGGCACGGCTGGCTGCCTGCGCAGTTTTTATCCCCCCTGTTCAACAAGCGTACCGACGAATACGGCGGCGCGTTTGAAAACAGGTCGAAGTTCCCCTTGCTCATCCTGCAAAAGGTGCGCGAGGCGGTGGGCCCGAAATTCCCGGTGGATATGCGCATCAGCGCCGTGGAATGGGTGGAAGGTTCCATCGAATTTTCCGATACGCTGCGCTTTATTAAGCTGGCGGAGCTGCTGATCGATACCGTGCAGATTTCCGCAGGGCTCGATATCAACCACGAAGGCAACGTGCATATGGTCACGACAAACTTTAAGGGCCATATGGTCAACGCGGATTATGCGCGCGAAGTCAAGCGGAACGTGCACATTCCGGTCTCGGTCGTAGGTGCGGTGATGAACCCGGCGGAAGCCGAGCAACTGATTGTGGACGGCACGGTGGATATGGTCGCCTTCGGCCGGAGCTTCATTGCCGACCCGGACTGGCCCAACAAGGCGAAAGAGGGAAGGGCGGACGATATCGTTCCCTGTATCCGCTGCGTGTACTGTTACCATATTTCCACCGAGCGCAAAAACGTCGGCTGCTCCGTCAACCCCCGGTACCGGAACGAAGACTTTGTTTCCGCAAAAATTGAAAAGGCGGAGCGCATCAAGCGCGTAGTGGTCGTGGGCGGCGGCCCCGGCGGCATGTCGGCGGCGATTGCAGCAAGGCAAAGGGGGCATGAGGTCATCCTCTTTGAAAAATCCGACCGCCTCGGGGGCGTTCTGCGATACGTGGAAAAGGAGCATTACAAGGAGGATATCCGGCTCTACCTAAAATACTTGACGGGGCAGATCAAAAAGAGCGACGCCGATATCCGCCTGAACACGGCGGCTACGCCCGAGCTTGTACGGGAGTTAAAGCCCGACGCGCTGTTCGTCGCGGTGGGGTCCCTGCCAGTCACGCCGCCCATAGAAGGCATCCATAATAAAAATGTGATCGGATTTTACGAGGCGATTGAAAATGAGGACGCAGTGGGGCAGGATGTTGTAATCATCGGCGGTGGTGCCATAGGCGCCGAGATGGGGCTGGAACTGGCCGAGTTAAAGGGCCGGAATGTAACGATCATAGAGCTGACAAATAAGATCGCGGCGCAGGGCAACCTGCTGTACCAGATCGCGCTGCGGCAGAGGATGGAAGCTGTGCCGACATTAACGTGCCTGATGGAGACCGCCTGCAAGGAAATTACCCCCGAAGGCGTCCGGGTGGCGTCAAGAGACGGCGCGGAACGCTTTATCAAGGCCGATACCGTCATCGTGGCGACCGGTATCGCGCCCAACCGCGCGCTGGCCGAAAGCTTCCTGGGGATTACGCCGGATACGTTCCTGATCGGCGACTGCGACAAAGCGAGAAAGATCATGGAAGCCGTATTCGAGGGGCATACCATTGCTTCGCATCTATAGGAGGGCATATGCAACTGCCGAAGGATTTTCTGTGGGGCGGCGCCGTGGCAGCAAACCAGTGCGAGGGTGCGTATGACGCCGACGGCAAGGGCCTGAGCACGGCGGATGTCATGACGGCGGGGCATCTGGGCGTGCCGCGCGAGTATACCGGCGGGGTGCTGGAAGGAAAGTATTACCCGAGCCACCAGGCAATCGATTTTTACCACCGGTTCCGGGAGGATATCGCGCTGTTTGCCGAGATGGGGTTCAAGTGTTTCCGCACGTCGATCAACTGGACACGGATATTCCCAGAGGGCGATGAAGCCGCGCCCATCGAAGCTGGATTGCGGTTCTACGACGAGCTGTTCGCGGAATGCCTGCGCTGCGGCATCGAGCCGGTGGTGACAATCTCCCATTACGAGACGCCGCTCGCGCTCGTCAAAAGGTATGGCTCCTGGAGCAGTCGGCGCATGATCGACTTTTACCTGAACTACTGCGATGCGATTTTCAGACGGTACCGGGGCAAGGTGAAATACTGGATGACATTCAACGAAATCAATGTCATCACGCTTCATCCCGTCATGGCTGCTGGTATTGCGGTGGCGGAGGAGGGCTTTGAACGCACCGTGCTGCAGGCGGCACACCATCAGCTTGTGGCCAGCGCCAAAGCGGTGAAGCTGCTGTATGAGACCGATCCGGCCGCAAAGATCGGCATGATGATGCTCTACCCGACGTTTTATGCGGAAACCTGTAACCCCGAGGACCAGCTGCTGGCCATGAAGGCCATCGACAGTCACTATTATTTTTCTGACGTTCAAGTACGGGGGGCATACTCCCAGAAAGCGCTGCGGTATCTTGCGCAAAAGGGGATCAATCTTAAGGTCCTGCCGGAGGACGATGGGACGCTTCGGGCCGGAAAAGTGGATTTTATCGGCTTTAGCTATTACAACAGCAATGTCGCCACCGCGCGCAAGGAGGCCAAGTTCACGGGCGGCAATATGCTCAATGCGGTTAAAAACCCGTATCTTGTGCAGAGCGACTGGGGCTGGACCATCGATCCTATTGGGTTGCGCATCGCGCTCAACAATCTGTATGAGCGGTACCAGATTCCGCTGTTTGTCGTGGAAAACGGTTTGGGCGCCGAGGACCGTGTCGAGGCGGACGGCAGCATCCACGACCCGTACCGCATCGACTACCTGCGCCGACATGTACAGGCGCTGAAGGCGGCGATACTTGAGGACGGCGTGGAGTGTATGGGCTATACGCCCTGGGGGTGCATCGATTTGGTGAGCGCCTCGACCGGCGAAATGAAAAAGCGCTACGGCTTTATCCATGTGGACCGGGCGGACGACGGCAGCGGCAGCCTGAAAAGGACCCGCAAGGACTCGTTTTATTGGTACAAGGAATGCATCCGGACAAACGGAGAAAACATCTAAGGAGAATCTTGTGTACAGCAGAGAAACAATTATCGTGAACAAATCCGGGCTGCATGCACGCCCGGCGTCGGACCTGACATTGAAGGCCAAAGGGTTTTCGTCTGAAATTACGATTGTCGATCTGGACAAAGAAGCCCAGGAAATCAATGTGAAATCCATACTGAAGATGCTTGCGGCGGCAATCCCCATGGGCGCCCGTGTTAAGATCAGAGCCGAGGGTGACGACGAAAAGGAGGCGGTGGACGCGCTTATCCTATTGATCGATTCAAGATTTGGGGAGTAAATGGGCTGGGTTTTGCATTTAAGCAGCCATTACAGCTTTACATACAGGGCGAACGGAGATGAAGGCTATATACAGCGCCATACTGCTCTTCAAAAATAAAGACTTACCGTGTGAAGGCATATGACAGCGGCGGGGAGGAATCGGCGTACGGTCAGTATCGCCTTATCCTTGGAGCGTTAAGCGGTTGTCTGCCTCAATTGAATTCTGAGTACAGCATCGGATTTCTCCGGTGCTTTTTTATTGGAAGGAAATATGACATATGTAACGCGGGAGCAGATTGAGCGTGCCAGGGAAATAGATTTGGTGGCAACCCGAGTTGGCGAAATGTGTATTTCCATAAATCTCAGGATGTATATGGAAAACAGATGTATATACAAGGAGGTGCTCAAATTGTCTTGGTGAAGCGGATGGAATAGATATGGAAATTAATTACTTTGTTGGGGCGACGCGGTGAATATTCGTAAAATCCAGATTGTTGGCGAATTTTTCTGTTTTGCTTTTGTGTTCGGATAACTGGAAGGGGATAGATCGCTATATATAAACTGGATATAAGCAGATAGGAATGAAGAGAAAAGAACATATAAGTTATAACCGGTAAATGTTTTATTATGCAAATTGTGCATATTTTTTTATACAACCCTCTTGATTTTATACATAAAAATGTAGAAAATATTAACTATGTTGTATGCGGCGTCACAGAGTAATGAAACTGCCGCTTGAAAGGTGAAAGATCTATGACCAAAGAGGCCTATGTAAGTACCGGAGAGTGGAAGGACACACTCAAACGCAGCTTTTTGATTGTTCTGTCTCTTTTGCTTGTATTGATGCAGTTTCCGGTACGCGCATATGCCGCTGAGCCTCGGGAGGCGTATTTTAACAAAGAGCTTATCAATGGTTCGGGTACATGGAACTTTACTATCATGGGCTCTCATGGAGACGGCGGTTCCGTTACGCTACCGGCCGCGATAGGAACGGAAGCTTCCCCGTCTGGCATTGAGCCGGCAGAAGGCTTGTATATCGTTGATCTCACCCCAATTCGGGATGCAGTTGACAATGGCGGGTTAAAAGTGACCGCTTCCGCTTCCGTTACTGCGGCCGGGGATGCTGGAGCAAGCCTTTCGTTTTCTACAGGTGGAAACATTTCACTTACCGCCGAACCCAAGGAAATCAACATTCCCACCGACGCAACCGAGATGGAACTCTCGGTCTATAATCTAAGCGCATCAACTGCCACATTCTTGCTGTCTCTGCGGATTGTAGATACGGTTAACCCTACCGTGACCGCTCTCGCCCCGTCAGGATGGACAAACGGAAATGTCACTATTTCCATATCCGCAGCGGATGAGGATAGCGGTATAGAAAGAGTGGAGCACATTGCGCAAACGCCCGTTACGCTTACAAAGACCGGCGAAGGATACAGCTTTGCCGCAGAGCAAAACGGAACCTATCAATTCCGCGCATACGATTACGTTGGAAATTCCGCAACCGCCTCCTGTGAGGTTGCGGCAATTGACCGCACTGCTCCACTGGCACCGGAGATTACCGTTGCGCCTTCTTCGGAGTGGGCCACCTCCGCCGTAACGGCTACTATTACCGGAGCCGCGGTACCCCAGGGGCAAAGCCCTGAAACCATAGAATATAAGCTTGGTTCAGGAACATGGCAGGTATATGGCGGCGCATTGACATTGACACAGGACGGCTCCGTGGCGCTCTCTGCCCGCGTCTCCGACGCCGCAGGCAACGCTTCGGGCGTCAGCACAAAGGATATTAAAATTGATACCATAGCGCCGGTCATCACCGCCTCCTTTGGTGAGATCGAT
The DNA here is from genome assembly GCA_023409435.1 of Bacillota bacterium. GTDB lineage: Bacteria > Bacillota > Clostridia > Christensenellales > CAG-138 > JAEYLA01. The sequence goes on from JAEYHP010000035.1 coordinate 6,835, forward strand.
AACGGCAACATGGCGACGCTGTCCTTCACCGCGGCCGACACAGGCTCTGGCGTTGCGGAAAAACGCTATGCCGAGGGCGCTCTTACTGCGGATGATTATGGTTCTGCCACCGTGCTTTCGGGGAACAGCGTCTCTTTGGTGGCGGGGAAGATCTATACCGTTTTTGCAAAGGATGTCGCCGGCAATATTGCCCTTACAGGGCTGCGCGCGAGCGCCAGGCCTGAGATTGACCTGCCCGCAAGCGCGCTTGTAAATGAGGCGTCCTCCTTGCCCGTTACGTTTCAGGTGGAGGATGTGGAGACGGCTCCCGGCGCGCTTGTGGTAACGGCGGTGTCCGGGGATCCCGATGTGTTGAGCGTTGGCGGCATTACAAACAATAACGGCGACGTTACCATGAGCCTATACGCAAGGGACAACATCAGCGCGGATCAGGTTGTATCCATCACCGTTACGGTGCAGGATAGCGACGGGAAGACGCAAACCGCAACGCTCCCCGTTACCGTAAAAAGCGTCAATGACGCGCCGGTTGCCGTTGCGGATCACGCTTCGGTAAATGAAGATTCTTTCGTATTCATTCCCGTACTCGCAAACGATACGGACGAGGAAGGCGGGCTTGAGCTTGTTTCCGCAGGGACCGCGGCGCATGGGCAGGCCGAGGCCTCAGGCGACAGCGTACGGTATACGCCTGCTGAAAACTTTAACGGTTCAGATACCTTTACGTATTTGGTTCGGGACACTGGGGGCCTGACCGCAACCGGTACCGTGACGGTTACCGTCCAGTCCACCCCGGACCTGCCGGTTGCGGTCGCGGATACCGCTCTCTTGCTCGAAGACGAAGAAACGATCATCGACGTTCTGAGCAACGATAACGACCCGGACGTAGGCACAGGCGGGGACAGGCTGTATATCGTCTCCGCGAATGCGACCACGGTGCGCGGCGGAACGGTGGTATTGCTCAATGAAACGGGAACCATCGTTTCAGAAGGGGAAGAAGCTGTGCGCTTAAAGTACATCCCCAAGCGCAACGACTACGGAACGGACAGCTTCTTTTATACCATCAGCGATCAGAGCGGCAACCAATCCACTGCCAAGGTCACGCTCATTATTTCCGCGCAGAACGACACGCCGGTATTTATCGACCTATTGAATACCTACAGCGTTTCGGAGGACGCAAGCGCCAGCTCCATTACATTTGAAATCGATGACGAGGAAACGCCCTCCACCTCCCTGATGCTGCAGGTACTAAGCCTGCAGGACGGCATTATTCCCAACACTTCGCTTATTTTGGAACGGATCGGGGAGCGGACGGCAAAGCTTACCTACAAACCGGAAGCTAATCAATCCGGCCAGGCAAAAATACGTTTTACGCTGGGGGACGGCTTTGTCTCTGAAACCAGAGAGATTACCATTGATGTGCAGGAAGTAAACGACCTTCCCACGGCGAATGCGGATACACTCTCTTATTATGAGGATACGCCGCGAACATTCAATACCTCGGTTCTCATCGCAAACGATACGGATATTGAGGACGGCAGGCCGGCATTTGTGGAAATCCGCGATTTCCCCGCAGGTGTGGGTACGCTTACATCGCAGGGCGCTGGCAATTATACCTATACCCCGCTTGACAATTATGATCAGGACTTCAGCTTTCACTATGTGGTGAAGGATGACTCCGGCGCTACCGCTACAGGTGTCGTGTATATGAAGGCGGTGCCTGAAAACGACGCGCCTAAGCTCAACATCGGCAACTCCAGCTTTTCGATTCAGGAGGATACCGTAAGCGATCCGATTCCGTTTACCATATTCGATCAGGAAAGCGACGCGCTCAGCCTGAATGTAACCGCAAGCAGCGATAACAATACGCTTATTTCAGCCGGCAAGATTGTGATTGTAAAGAACGCGGACGGAAACTGTACGCTGACCATTACGCCCAACGAAAACCAATACGGTACGGCAAACATTACCGTTACGGTCAGCGATGGCATCGCGTCCTATCCGTTTACGTTTACTATCACAGTCAGCAACGTACCGGATGCGCCGAATGCGCTCGGCGATGTGATCAACGCCACAAAAGGCGAGGCAAAAATAGTTGACGTCTCCACCCTGCTGCAAAACGACAGCGATGCGGATGGAGATGCGCTCAGCCTGCTCTCATTCACCCAGCCGCAATACGCGACGGTTACGGTTTCCGACGGAAAGCTCACGTATGCGCCGGAGGATATCCCGGATTACATTGTGGAAGATGCATTTTTCTATACCGTTCAGGACCCTCAGGGAAACACGGCTACCGCCAAAGTCACAGTCAGGCTTTCCGGCGTTAACCAGGCCCCTGTGGTTTCGTCCATCTCCAACCAGTTCCTGCAGGAAGATTTTGTGGGCTCCGTCGTATTGGAGTTTACGGTAACGGATGACAACGCTATTGCTTCTGTCACTGCAACTGCAAGCCCATCGGGGTTGGTTTCCGCGCCCATTCCTGTTACCGATCTTGGCGGCGGGCGCTACAGCCTTGCGCTCTCCGCGGTTCTGAATGCAAACGGAAAGGAGGAGGTAACCGTTTCTGCCAGGGACAATGGGGGAAGAACGGGCAGGACCACGTTTGAGGTCACCGTCTACCCTGTCAACGACCTGCCCATTGCCGGAAACGTGACGCTTTCGCTCAAGGAAGACGCCGCAAACCAGATGATCGACCTTTTTACCGTTGCGGGCGAAGCAATTGCGGATGTGGAAAGCGATCCGCTTAAGATCTTATCCGTTGTAAGCAGCGGCACTTCCCACGGCACGCTCAGGAGCGCAGGTACGAACGGGTCCTACTGGTATGAACCGGATGATAACTATAACGGCACGGACACCTATACCTATACCGTTTCGGACGGCAAGGGGCAGGTAACGGGCAGCTTTACCGTTACGGTATCCTCAATGAACGACAAGCCGTACTATCACGATGAGTTCTATAAGCAGGTTCCCAACCAGGACGGCGCGTACATAGAATTTGATATTACTGGCCCGGCCGAAGACGTGGACGATACCGTTCACTATACCCATGCGATTGCAACGACGCCGGATTATGGAACCGTGGAACTGCTGCCGGATGGCCACACCGTACGTTATACCCGCAACGGGGTAGCGCCCGGGGATGGTACGGATGAATTTGAAATCACCATCCGCGACAGGCAAACCACGGACGGCCTTGCCTTTGATGCGGATACCAACCCTGTTGGGTACCAGACAACCAATATCAAGGTTCACATTGCGGAACATTACGGGCCGTCTGTATGGGCCAGAAACGTATATGCCGAGCGGGATGAGGACTCCGGCGCGTTTTCTATTGGGCTTGACTGCGGTGCGCCGGAAGGCCATTCCATTACGGTGGATGCTGCGGGCACAACCAAGGGCACTGTATCGCATACGGGAAACGCAAAAACATTAACCTATACCCCGAACTTGAACGCCAATGGGACGGATACGTTTTCGTATACCATTACAGGGAAAATTGGTGAAGACAATATTTCAAGGACAGCATCCATCACCGTCACTCTGCGCCCAATCAACGATGCGCCGGAATTTGACCAATCCCCTGGGTTGACCATAACGGCGGAAGACACCACAACCGCGGCGATCCCCGTTGAAGTCTCCGATGTGGACGAGGGCGATCAACTGGAGCTGACCGTTTACCCCATCAATGCCAATCCCTCAAACCCGGTGCTGCTGCCCGAAGGAATTGCTTTGGTGCGCGATGGTAGCTCTAATTCTTATACGCTTGCGCTTTCCCCCGTAGAAAATGCCTATGGGGACGCGACAGTAATGCTTGCTGTCTCCGATGGATTGGAGGTCACGCAGCATCTGTTTACGCTGCGCGTCACAAGCGTCAATGACACGCCGGTGGCGCTTCCCTACACGTATACCGCAGTAGAAGATCTGTCGGTGACGTTCCCGCTTTTCCATGCCAACAGCGATGTGGATCATGCGATGGAAACGCTTACTGTCCAGCATTCAGCTCCTGCCCACGGTGCATTAGAGCAAAATCCGGATAAGACATTTACCTATACCCCGGTTGGCAATTATTCCGGGCAGGATTCGTTTACCTATCAGCTTGTGGATCCGGCGGGTGGCATAAGCAATACCGCCACGGTGACCCTGTATGTGACGGATACCAATGACCCGCCGTTTATTGAAAACCTTACACAAAGCACGGTCCTCCTGGAGGATGGCGAAAAAACCATATCCTTTACCATTATGGATCAGGATTTGGACGATGTGCATACGGTAACGGCGGCGCCGTCAGGCGCAAACGCGGACACCTTATTCCCCACTGAGAGCACATGTGTGGCGACAATTTCCGGAACAGCGGGGCAGATTGTATTAAAGCCCGCTGAAAACGCATACGGTTCCGCCATTCTTACGGTTACCGTGAAAGACGAAGATGGCGTCAGCGCCACGCAGGAAGTGGCGGTGACCGTGCTTCCCGTTAACGATTTGCCCACGGCCGGGCATGATTCCGCTACCCTCCCGGAGGACGGCTCCGTCACGCTCAATGTGCTGACGAACGATGGCGATGTGGAGGACGGCTCTCTCGGTCTCAAGGTCCTTGACGTCAAAACAACAGGGGCGCACGGCACCGTTGCCGTCTCGGCGGATAAGAGCAGCCTTACCTACAAACCCAACGCCAACTGGTATGGCACGGATACCATACAGTACCGCGTGGTGGACCGGAACAACGGATATTCCAACTATGCGAATGTGACTCTCACCGTGGAGCCTGTCAACGACGCGCCCTACGCCGGCACGGATACCCGGACCACGGTGGAGGATACTCCCATAACCATTGCCGTACTGGAAAACGATACGGACGTGGATGCTGGCGATACAGTTTCCCTTGTATCCGTAGACGCAACGACAGATAAAGTCGGTACGGCGGCAATAGAAGGTAACAGCATCCGCTATACGCCAGGGCAGGATTTTAGCGGTGTGGATGAGTTCCACTATGTTGTAACGGACGGCAAAGCCACAGCTTCGGGCCTGGTTCGCGTTACGGTGACGCCGTACAACGATGCGCCGGTCATCACGAATGTTTCACCCTACGATGAGCCGGAGTGGTGGTTCATGGACGAGGATGTGCCGGAAGATTTCATATTTAAGGCAATCGACGCCGAGACGAGGTCGGAAAGCCTGCTCATCAGGGTTACTTCCGAAAACATTTCGGGAATTGGCGTGGATCTGATACCGGATACTTCCATCCGGTACTCGGGCGCGGGCGAAAATAAGACGCTCGGCTTAACGCCTGCGAGCAATCTCTCCGGCGACGTAAAACTGACTGTCACCGCGAACGACGGCGAGTTGACTGCCACCAAAGAGTTTTATGTGCGCATCAAGCCGGTCAATGACAAACCGGTGCTGACTACGGTCGAAAGCATAACGACGGATGAGGATACGCCATACGAAGGCACGGTTTCGGTTACGGACGTGGAGAGCACATGGTTTTTCCATACGGCGTCAAGCCTGCCCTCCCACGGAACGCTTACGGTGAGCGCCGCCACGGGCAATTATACGTATACTCCCGAGGAGAACTACTTTGGCGCCGATTCCTTTGCGCTGCAGGCGCGGGACGATGCGCAGGATTCAGACCCTGTTCTGGTGCAGGTGACCGTACGCCCGGTCAACGATCTGCCCATCGCGCAGGATCATACGGAAGAAACCGATGAAGATGTGCCGCTTACGCTGACATTTGACGAGCTGCTTACCGGCGCTTCGGATGTGGAGGATGCGTTCTCCGCGCTCACCGTGAGCGCCGCGGCCGGCGCTTCACACGGCACGCTGCTGCTGGACAGGGACTTAAAAACGCTCCAATACACACCCGCGCTCAATTACAACGGTACGGACACGTTTACCTATACCGTAAAGGACACAGACGGCGGCACAGACCAGGCGACGGTTACGGTGACCGTGCGGCCCGTGAATGATGCGCCAAGTACGCTTCCCTCCATATTCAGCGTGAATGAGAACGCTACTGGAAGCGCGCTTAATGTTCTCATGGGTACGCTCGCCACGGATGTGGAAGGGCAGGCGCTGGAGGTCATTTCCGCCGCCTGGACGCAGCCCGATGCCGGAGATAGCAGGTATGACGCGCAGTATCATGCGAAATATGAAATCAATGACGGCGTGCTGTCTATAGATCCTGATGACAACTGGACCTCGGCTGCAGATCAGACCGTTACCCTTTCCTATACGGTAAAGGAAGTAGGGGAGGGCGGCCTGCAGTCTACAGGCACGCTCAGCGTAAAACTGGTTGCGGTCAACGATGCGCCCACCATCATCATTACCTCCCCCCCCAGCTTCCCGCTGGCATTTTTTGAGGACAGCGTAGCAGGCGGCACGGTCGGGTTTACCATAGCGGATGAAGAAACGCCCGCGGCCTCCCTGGTTGTGACGCCCACCAGCAACGATGCGGATATTATCAGCAATGCGCGGCTGACCGGAGGCCTGAGCGGTACGGGTAACGACCGTACCATTAACGTAACGTCGGAGTCCGATGCCAATGGCAACGTCACGGTCACGTTGCGGGTAAGCGATGGGAAGCTCACAGATTCCGAGACGTTTACGGTGCAGATTACGCCGGTGAATGATACCCCCTCCATCAAGGGGTATTCCGGTAGCACGGATGAAAACACCGCGAAGGATTTTGATATTACCGCAGAAGATGATGTGGATATCAAGCATGAGGGCGACAAGCTCACCATTATTTCGGCCAATATTTTAGGGGAGTCCTACGGCGCGCAGATTGCTCTGGCGAATGTAACGGGCAATGCCCACGCTACGAATGTGCTGCGCGTAACGCCCGATCAAAACTGGACACAAACGCAGAGCAGAACCATCCGGGTTGCATACGTTGTACAGGATGCGGCGGGGGAGGAGTCCCCTGTGGCTGGCTATGCCGATATCACCATCATTCCCGTAAACGATGCGCCTAAGATTACAATCAGTTCGCCCAGCAGTCTTCAGATGAATTTTGATGAGGACAGCGATGGCGCTACCGCAATATTCCAAATCGAAGACGAGGAAACCACAGCTTCCAGCCTTACGGTCGCCGCTGCAAGCGGCGATACGGATGTCATTGCAAACGCCGAGCTGACGCTGGGCGGCACAGCCGGTGAGCGGACCATTGCCGTAAAATCTCTAAAGGATAAAAACACCCCTTCGTCGCCCATTGTCATCACGCTTACCGTAAAGGATAGCGCAACGCCCGCAAGGTCCGCCACCGCCACGTTCAACGTAACGGTAAACCCTGTCAACGACGCGCCGGTTGTGCAAGACGATGCCTACAGCACCAATGAAAATACGCCTAAGACATTGGACGTAACAAAGAATGACGACGTCGATTCCAACAACGAAGGCGATACGCTTACGATAACGGAGGCGGACATTGTAGGCGATACATATGGCGCTGTTATCTCCATTTCCGGCAGCAATATCCTCTTTACGCCGGATCGGAATTGGACGCATACCCAAAGCAAGGACGTGATTGTCCGTTATAAGGTCGAGGATAAGGACAACAACGTCTCCGAGTATGGATATGCAACGGTTACCATACTTCCCGTCAACGACGCGCCGGTCATCAGCCCCGTGGCGGATACCAGCATGCAGCAGAAGGAGACAAAGCAGATTACCTTTACCGTGACGGATGAGGACGACGTGCCTACCGTGCTTACGGTTTCGGCCGCAGCACTTCCTGCCAGCATTATGCAAAGCGTAGCTGTTACTGCCCACCCCACGGAACCTACGCAGAGAATTCTCACGCTGCAGACCGGCAAATGGTATGGCAACACCGCCATTACCATAACCGCAAAGGATGACGAGAACGCCGCAGCCGTGCCGGTAACATTCCAGGTCAGCGTAGGCTGGAGGAATGACAACCCGGAAGCAAGAGATGATGCTGCCGTAACAAATGAGGATACAAGCGTACTAATCAATGTCGTCGCCAACGATGAGGACGATGATACCACAAACGGCAGGGGGCAGACGCTTACCGTCAAATCCGGCAGCGTAACCGCTCCAGGCCATGGCACGGCGGTGATCGAGAGCAACAAAATCCGCTATACGCCCGCCTCCAACTGCAATGGAACGGACACGTTCCAATATTCCGTAACCGATGGATATGATGGTTCTGAGGCTTCCACCGCCACGGTGACAGTCACCGTCAACCCGGTAAACGATCCGCCGGTGGCTGTGGGGGACAGCGCGAGCACCAACGAGGATACGATGCTGGAACTTAGCGTAAGCACGCTTCTTGCGAACGATACCGATATTGACGGCGGTGCGCTCAGCGTTACTTCGGTACAGGGCGCAAGCCACGGGACGGTAAGTCTTGTTAGCGGTATGGTGCAGTTTGTACCCGCATTGAACTATAACGGGGCGGCCAGCTTCACCTACACGATATCCGACGGGCGCGGCGGAAGCAGCACGGCGACCGTGTCCGTTGCGATACTACCCGTCAACGATGCGCCGACCGCAAACGCGGATACGGCCAGTACCGCGGAGGATGCCGCGGTTATAATCAACGTTCTGGCGAACGATACGGATGTGGAAAACGATGCGCTTACCGTTACAGCGGTTGCGGGCTTCCAAAACGGCACTGCCGTCATCAGCGCAAACAAGGTGGTATTTACGCCCGTTGCGGATTTCCATGGTACAGGAAGATTTACCTATGAGATTTCCGATGGGCACGGCGGCACGGCATCCAGTAGCGTTACGGTTACCGTTACGCCGGTGAACGATGCTCCCGCAGCGGCTGACGATACCGCCAGCACGAATGAGGATACGCCTGTTTCCATCCCACAGAGCACGCTGCTCTCAAACGATACGGATAAGGAGAACGACACGCTTACGGTCACCGGCGTTTCTGCGCCGGTCAACGGCACGGTGGAGTTTTCCGGCGGTACGGTCATATTCCGCCCGGTCGCCAACTTTTACGGTACAGGCAGCTTTACCTACGCCATATCGGACGGGCATGGCGGTACGGCAGGCGCTACGGTGCAGGTGGAGATACTGCCCGTGAACGATGCCCCGGTCGCTTTGCCGGATAACGCCGTGACACAAGAAGATACTGCTGTAACGGTCTTGGTGCTGCACAACGATACGGATGCCGATTGGGATGAACTGACGGTTACCCATGTATCGGATGTGCAGCACGGTACCGCCAGTATCAGTGGCACGGGCAAATCCGTTGTATTTACACCCGAACGGGACTTTGTGGGCGACGGCAGCCTTGTGTACGAAATTTCGGACGGCCATGGCGGCGTAGCCACCGCAAGCGTCATCATAACGGTATCGCCTGTCAATGATGCGCCGGTCGGCGTGGACGATACGGCAGCCTGCGATGAAGATACCCCGCTTGCCGCATCCTACAGTTCGCTGACTGCGAACGATACGGATATCGATGGGGACGCCGTATCCTTAATCAGCGTACAGAGCACGGGAGCCACGCGCGGAACGCTGACGCTCGACCCAGTGACGGATACGGTTACGTATGTGCCGGAACATAATTACAACGGCCCCGCGTCGTTTACCTATACGCTGTCCGACGGCAAAGGCGGGACTGCCCAGGCGACGGTGCGCATCACGATACGGCCCGTCAACGATGCGCCCAAGGCGTATGACGATACCACAACCGTGAAAGCGGGTTCCAATGTAAAAATTGCGGTGCTTGCAAACGACTCGGCCGAAGGGGACGGGGATACGCTTACTGTCTCCACGGCGGGTACGCCTGCCAACGGAACCGCGGCTATCAATTCCAACACGATAACTTATACGCCTACGCCGGGCTTTACCGGAACGGATACGTTCACCTATGAAATCACGGACGGGGCGCTCACCGCACAGGCCACCGTCACCGTGACCGTCACGCAGGCACTCAGTGGCGGCTCTGGCACAAAGACAACACCTAAGCCCACCGCAACGCCACCGGTTAAGCCTACGCCGGAAAGAACGGCAGCAGCGCCCACGCCTACTCAGAGGGCCTCCGCGCCCACGCCCACGGCTGTTCCGCCGCGCGCCACGGCAACACCGGCGCCAGCCCATACGCTGAGTGATGTCCTGCTCAAAGCAAAAACAGAGGAAAAGCAGATAGAACCGGGAGAATGGGCAAACGAACCTGTAACGGCGTTTGAGACGGATGGGGAGGAACTGCTTTACCGCCTCAAAGGCGAAGAAGAGTGGCGTACTCTGGAGCCCGGGGAGGATTTCACGTTTGATACCTCCGGCAAGTACGTAGTGGAGTATAAGATGCCCGGCTCGGAGGAAGTGGCGCAATCTGAAATCCTGGTCGATCTCCTGCCGCCCGAGATCCCCGAGGTCAATCTCGTTCCGTTTGAAGGTTCAAACGCGGTCACGCTGGACTTTTCCTTCCTGGACGACCCCGGCGAGAGCGGCAACGCCTATCTCATTCTGCCCGACGGCGAACAAATTCCGCTGGGTGCCGGCGTGAGATGGACGGCCCCCGAAGACGGCGAATATGTGTTTACGCTGGTGGATAAGGCAGGCAACACCACGACGTTCGCGGTGCCCGTAAGGCACGGAAGCATTCAATCCGGAAACGTCCAAGGCAGGGAAGCAAGCGGCCTGTATGGCGGGGCCGCCGCAGCCGGACTGGTAATCATCCTGTTCCTCATCTTCTGGCGGCCTGTGCGGATTGACCGTGAAAGCGTGCATAAGGAGAATGATAAGCAATACTGCACTGTGAAAAAACGGTTTGCAAAGGTGCCGGATGAGGACGAAACGTTAGAGCTTGAAACTGCCCCGGAGAAGAGGGCAGAGGAAGTCCATACCGTGCGCGTGAGATTTACAAAAGGCTTTACCAGACGGATGCGCAAACGGTATGTACTCCTCCAGTATGAAGGAAGAAATATTGCCCATCTCTACATTGAGAAAGATCATAAGGGCCGCTTTGATGTGGTGCTCCCTATAGGGACTGAAGTTCGAAAATAATCCAGCATAGCCCAAGAGCAAAAAAGTCGCCCAGCCTTGCAGGTCGGGGCGACTTTTTTGTCAGGCATTTCGCTAAGACATATCTTGCAATTAATAATGCGATAGGCATGTTGCCTATGCTCGATACTCCCCTGCATGCGGTTTTAAAAAGTGACTTCCACTTTAGTTTAGCAGCAGAGCCTTGGGGCTGTTGAGGCCGACAGACCCTTGAAGGATCTGTGCGATGTGTTTGCAGGCATGGCCGTCGCCATAGGGGCTTGCGGCATGGCTCATGCGCTCGTACTCCTCGCGGTCGGTCATTAAGCGCAAAAAATTCTCGTAAACCGCCGGTTCGCCGGTCCCCACGACCTTCAGAGTACCGGCGTCCACCCCTTCCGGCCGCTCCGTTACATCGCGCAGTACCAGCACCGGTTTCCCAAATGCGGAGGCCTCTTCCTGAATGCCGCCGCTGTCCGTGAGTATCATGTGGCATCGGGCGATATAGTTGTGAAACGTCAGGACATCGACCGGCTCAATGATGCGTATGTTCGGGCACCCGATCAGCACCTGCGCGTCTTCCCGCACAACGGGATTTTGATGGATCGGGAATACAACCTTGACGTCCGGCAGTTCCTCCACAGCGCGCCGGACGCCGCGGAATATGTTTTGTAAGGGTATTCCCCAATTCTCCCGCCGATGCGCCGTCAGCAGCACCATGCGGGAATCCGCTGCCCATGCGAGCGTTTCATCGGTAAAGCCGTCGCGTGTTGTAAATTTGAGCGCATCGATGACCGTGTTGCCGGTAACGAATACGGTGTTCGGATCTTTTCCTTCGGACAGCAGGTTTTTCATCGCGTGTACGGTCGGCGCGAAATGCCATGTTGCAATCAGCCCTGCCGCCTGCCGGTCGAACTCCTCGGGAAATGGCGCATAGATATCATGCGTGCGCAGACCCGCTTCCACATGGCCTACCGGAATTTTCATGTAGAACGCTGCGAGCGCCGCCGCAAAGGTTGTAGGCGTATCGCCATGCACGAGCACCACATCCGGCTTCTCCGATTCATATACCGTATGCATGCCGTTGATCACCTTGGTGGTAATATCAAACAGCGTTTGCTTTTTCTCCATAATGGAAAGATCGTAATCGGGGACGATTTTGAAAAAGCCCAGCACCTGATCCAGCATTTGCCTGTGCTGCCCCGTTACGCACACCACGGTTTTAAACGAAGGGTACTTCTGTAGCTCCAAAACCAAGGGGCACATTTTAATCGCTTCAGGGCGCGTTCCAAACACGATCAGGATCTTTTTCATAAGCACCTCACGGCCTCGGAGTGAATGTGCTTATTATTTGAAGTATTTTTATCGCCATTCGGCAATTTACTTCACAGGGCGTCCGCTTCGTTAAGGCAGCTTTGATTCTTGAACATGATTACGGTATATTTCCCCGATGCCAATGGAAGAAAGCACCATGAAGACAGGCAAAATAAAATAATGGTAGCGGTTTTGCGATTCAAAAAATAAATGCAGAATGACCGTACCGACAAACAGCAGAATGAGTGCCTGCGCGGGACCGGTATTCTTTCGTTTGAGCAACTGAAGCCCGAAAATGGAGGAAAAGAAAACACTCAGAAGATAGAACCAATCATTCCACTGGGTAAACTGGCGGATGATATCCTGGCGCTCCTGAGTCAGTTCGCCCTGCTGCTCCAGAAAGAGCGTGGTCCATGATTTGGCGTAATCATCGTTCGACCAAACAAACGTGAATTTCTCCATGGCCAAATCTAGAACGCCGACGGGATTGCTGCCAATGCGCCCGAGCGCGACGTCAACGCTGGCCCGATGCGCCGCCTGCGCCGAATTTGTTTTCGCAAACTCGTCTGCGAAAAAATCCGCATCCTGCTGATTCCATGCGCCCTTTGCCTCTATATTAACCCCAACCATAAGGTTATAGCCGAAGGATACGCTGGCTCCCGGCAATTGATAAGCGATCGTGTTGGAAATTGCAGCAGAGATCATTTGACCGCAAAGAAGGAAGCTCAATGCGATCACCAGGGCCATGAACCAGCCCTGGCAGGACGCCCGGCCCAATTTTCCGTTGAGCATCTTTTCATTTTTATCGAATTTTACTTTGAAAGGTATGATACAGAGAATCGCCGCAACAAGCAGTATGATCGCCAGGGGACGCACGGCGTTGGCCAGCGCGATGGAAACGCCGAATAAAACGCACAGGAATATGGAACCCTCCCGGTTTCCCAACCGGACCGGATACCGAAACAAATAAACAAAAAGCCATATGGCTAAAAGCAGCAAGCAGGTAAAGACGGGTTCTGAGGCGAGAATCGCCCCATATAAAATCTGGGAGGGCCAGAACGCCGCCGCAAGCAGCGCGATCATACCGCTCAGGCGCCCGCCCAGCGTACGGGCAATGCGATAGGTTAGAATTACGTTGAGCAGGGCGGCCGCCGCATTCAGATAAAGCCCGGCCTGCAGCGAGGGCCCTGTAACCCTGAAAAGCAGCGACAGAATAAAGGGATAGCCGATGACATGCGGGAATTGCGCAATATAGCCGCTGTAGCCCGAGCCGCCAAGGCTGCCCTTTAAGAGCAGCCCGGCAACCTGATAATACGTCTGGTAATCCGACGAGGGCGCGATCGGGAATTTTGCGATTGCCCAGATCCTGATCGCGGCGCTTGCCGCGATCACAACCGCAACGATTGCCCGCTCAACAACGATGGCCTTTCGCTCTTGGTCCAACTGAAGGATCGATGGCTTCCGGCGCGCCATGAACACGCAAGCGATATTGACAACCGCCCATGCCGCCGCAAGGCTGCAGATGATCCCGCCATACCAGAGGAACCGGTACGCTTCTGAGTCTGCCATATGCAGAATGCTGCTGAACAAGGCATATGCGGCGAAGATTTCAAACAACGCGACAGCCAAGCGGACAAACCAGCTCTTCTTTACCGTCACTCACTTGCCTCCGGGCGCGGTATGATATCCGAGCTTTGTCAGATATCCAGATCACGGCGCTGCGCAGCCAAAGTGTATTCGCTCCGCGCAAGAACGGCGGAGCTTGCCGCAGCGCAGCCATCATATTTAAGGCCCATGTAAGTTAGTATATCCGGCGCCAAATCATATTTATCCATTGCCAGCACGGCTTGTTCCCATGTAATTGATCCGGTATCCAGGCATTGCCTGATTGCCTGATGCGCGGGGGACGCTCCATCGCTTTGCTCTCGGATGGCCTTGAGAATGCCGTCTTGGGTCGTATAAACAAAGCGGCAGTTTTCAGCCATCACGCCGAGCGCTCCGGGAATCTCCCCGATATCGGAGGATTCGGCCACGGCAAACACATAACCCGATTCCGTTTTCAGAAGGGGACAGACGCGGAGCCTTTCGAGCGTATTCTGATCAAACGCGGTTGAGTAGCCGCCGGTAAAACCGGAAAGATTGCCGACAAAAATCCTGTGGTGCGCATTTGCGATGGCCTCCGCAAGCTGTTCTTCCGACACAAGGCCCTGCCGTAAAAGGAATTCGCCGATGCGTAACCCTTCGGCTTTACTCTGCCGCAGCGCAGTACTCAGCGTGCTGACATCGATGTACTGCTTTTCCAGCAGGATATCGCCAATGTTCCGATAATAGCGGCGCAGAACCTGCTCCTGCAAAAAAGTATGATCCGTTTTATTCCACGCAACTTTTCGCGTTTTCTTTCTGGTTCCCGCCCCAAGAAAAAAGAGCTTCCATGCCTGAACGGTTGCCGCCATATTGATGATATTGCCCCAAACCAGGCGAAGAGGCATCAGGGGAGGGAACAGGCACGCTACCGCCACGCTTTTAAAGCCATAAAAATTCGCAATCGCCACGGCCCGTGTCATTTGGCGGAAAACCATCATAAATGTCAGGAATACGCAAAGCCCATACGCCAGCGAGCCCTGCGGGTACATGGGGGGGACCGCAACAAACAAGGATGCAACAAAGTAGAGAAAAACGAGGTAGCCGGGCAGCACCATCATGTTGCTCAGCTTGGCCTTCAAATCCTTATAAAGCGAATATCTGCCCGCAAATCCGATTGAGCTGGGCTTAAATAGTTCGGAAACTTTTACCGATTGCATCGTGATGCCGTATATCCAGCGCGTTTTTTGTCTGACGGCTGTTTGGAACGTATCCGGGAAAAAACTTCTTGTCGCCACAAAATCCCAGCGTACGCTATGGTTGTCTGTCAGACGAGGAACTTTTTCCAGAACAAAATGTGTATGAAAGCCTTTTTCGGCCAAAATCAGCGACAATTTATAATCCTCGGTCAAACTGTCCTCGGGGAAAAGCGGTTCGTCCCCAAAACAGTCGAGTATCGCATGCGATACGGAGAACCCCGTCCCTGCGGAAGGGACCACGCTGGACATGGCCTCTCGGGTCCCCATTGCCCTGTAATGATTCTCTGCAAATTCGTCGGCATACGTGCCGATCGTCATGCCTTGAAAAATGTTGGCTAAGGTAGGCATTTTTTGCAGCGGAATCACGGGGAATTGCAGCACATCATAGGAATCAAGCAGATAGTTCGTGAGCTTGAGTTCATAGGGATGCACGACATCCTCGGAATCATGTATGGTCACCGAGCGGAACCGCCATTGCTTTTCGCTTTCAAATTGCTTGATGTACCGAATGATATTGTTGACATTGTCCGCCTTGCAGGTTGGGCCGGGCCGGGCATTTATGACCATGTGCACATTGC
>JAEYHP010000044.1 GCA_023409435.1 Bacillota bacterium
GCTTGATTTGCAGTGAGATTTCGTTGATGGTGGCGGAAAGCTCTTCCACGGAGCTTGCCTGCTCGGTGGAGCCCTGGGAAAGCGCCTGCGCGCCGCTTGCCACCTGGTTGGAGCCGCTTGCCACCTGTTCGGAGGACTGGCTGATCTGCGTGAGAGCGCTGTTGAGGGAGGCGAGAATACGCTGAAGAGAGGCTTTGATGGGTGCAAAATCGCCCGCATAGTCTATGGTGACGTCAACCGCCATATCACCATCGGCCATGGTGCCTAAGGTGTCAGAGATGTTGCCGATATAGGTGCGCAGGCTTTCGATGAGGGCGCGGGTGTTGTTGGCGAGCGAGCCGATTTCGTCGCGGGACTCATAGGCGATGGAGACGGAAAGGTTTCCCGCCGCAAGTTCCTTTGTGGCGGTTTCGATCTCCAGTATGGGCCGGGTGATGCTGCGCACGATGTAGACGCATAGGATTACCGTGATGATGAGCGCCGCCGCAGAGATCGCGAGAGCCTCGACCAGCCCGGTTTGCGCGGCAATCTTGCTTTCCGTGTAGAAACCGTCTGCCTCTAAGGAAACATCGGCCCTGATTTCTTCCGCAAGCCCCCGGGCTGCGTCGGCTACGGGGATATAGTCCTCCAAAAACAGCTGCAGAGCTTCATCGTTTTTATTGGCTTCCAGCAGTGAAAGGATTTCGGCCCGCAGCGGCCCGCCCTGCTGGGCGATAACGTTATTGAGCTGGTCCAGCTTGTCCTGATTCCCTAAAAGCACCTGGGACAGCTTTTCCCGGGAGGCGGAGTTGCTTTCAACCGATTGCGTGAGCTCTTCCAGATGCTTGCTTTGCTGCTCCTTGGTTGGCGCCGTAATCGCTTCGAGCACATATTTTTCCATTTCGGTCAGGTTGCGCTCTATATTCTGCGCTTCGGTCGATGCAACGAAAGAATTGTCGTGGAACGTAACGAGATCGCCGGAGATCGTGTTCATGCTGATGATGGTCAATGCAACCACGATCAGAAACAGAACGATGACAATAAAAAATGTAACGATCAGTTTTTTGGATATGGATAAGTTTTTCATGCGATACTCCTTTATATTTAGTCAATCATAATCCGTTACCGGGTCTGTTCCGCGGCAAGCAGCTTTTCGGTATCCAGCAGCAGCTTGACCTGCCCGTCCGCTTTGCCGATGCCTTTGATGTAGCCGCCCGCTCCGGTGCTCTGTTCGGGCGGCGGGACGATATCGCCCGGATCAATGCGCAGCACCTCCGTCACCTGGTCTACAATCAGCCCGGCTGTATGGGCCTTGGTATTCAGGACAATGACGCAGGTGCGGTCCGTATACTCCTTCGGCTGCTTGCGGAATTTCAGCCGCATGTCGATGACGGGGATGATCTTACCCCGCAGGTTGATAACACCCTTGATATACGCGGGCGTTTCGGGCAGCTGCGCAATGGGCTGTATGCCCACAATCTCTTTGACGTACCCGATCTCCACTCCCAGCGATTCGCCGTCCACAAGGAATGTCAAATATCTTCCCCGTTGGGTACCTTCCCAATCTTCGTGTAAGGCTTCCTGTTCAACTCCCATTCCATTTCCTCCCTCGTATTTTTTAATCCAACGCCCGTGTGAAAGCGCGCCGGTATGATTCATAAAGGCCAATTTTATATATAGAGCGTATATTTGTGGGAAATCGTTCCAATCCTTGTGTTTTATATAACAAATCTATTATTATGTTGCATTGAAATTGGAAGAAAACAGGAGATTTCGCGAGATAGAATGGGATGATTCAAATTGGTTGTTTTTTAGAATGCATTTTAGTATAATTCTTTTTAGTGATTATTTGTATAAAACGTATCTTTGGAGGTTAATATGACGGTACAACCCATTCGTGATAAAAAGAAGATCAAACAGATGTATGTGTATCTTGGGGGGTACGAACCAAAGTACGCGACGCTGTTTAAATTCGGTATCAATACGGGGTTGCGCATCAGCGATATTATTCCTCTGAAGGTGAAACAAATCTGCCTGGATTCCATGCAATTCCGTGAATATCTGACCATAACCGAACAAAAGACGGGAAAAGAAAAACGCATCAAACTGAATGAAACGTTGCGCAAATGCCTTTGGGAATATATTAAGACATATGAGTTGACAGGCAACGACTATCTGTTTTACAGCCGAAAGGGCGGGCACGTTGGCCGGATACAGGTATATAAGGTGCTGACGGACGCTGCCCAGGCTTTGGGGATTGAGAACTTTGGCACCCACAGCCTCCGCAAGACATGGGGGTATTGGACTTATCAGATCTCCAAATACAATATTGGGCTGATTATGGATACGTTCAACCACAGTTCCCCGGCCGTTACCCTGCGGTATATCGGCATTACGCAGGATCAGAAAGATGAACTCTATTCCATGGTCCAGCTGTAATTTTTAATATTCATAGATTGAAATCTTGCCCGCTTTCCAGCGGGCTTTATTTGTCCATAAAAATCCAGAATAGGCTAATGTTACACATGGAAATGTCGAAATATAGCGTAAGATGCCATAGTTTGCTTTCTTTTAGCGAATGCAACATAATAATAGATGTGATAGATTATCTGCACCATATCAGTTAGGAATGAACGGATGGTTGTATCAGAGTCGAGGCAGTCTTTCGGGGATAGAGTGAAATAGATGCAAAAAGGGGGAGCTGCTACAAACAGCTCCCCCGCATGTTGTTATGTATGCCCGCGTTACCGCTGGCGCTCAAACCCCAGGTACCGCATACCCTGGAACGTCAGCTTTCCGGCGTCCCCTTCCACAAGCAGCCCATACTCCGCATCGCGCACGGCAAATTCCATACGGTCCCCGCTTTCCACCTGGAAAGTCACATAATAGGTGGTGGAGGATGTGGTATGGCTCATTGTGTTCATATTATGATGATGGTGATGACGGTAGTTGACGTCCGCGCGCTTGGCGACGACGGTGGCGGGAATGGACAATACGGGAGAGTCGTTGTTCCGTTTCCATTGCTTTGCGCCCTTAATGCTCCGTACGATGATCGTGCCGAATACAAATATGAACCCAATCACGATGATAACCGGAATCACGGAAAACATCATATTCATGCCGCCGGACGGGTAAAATTCCATAGACGCTCCTTATTCCTGCCTGCACGCCGTATGAAAACGGCGTTTCAAGCTTTTCATTGAACTATTACTATACCGCAAGAATATATGGTCTGTAAAGAATGGGGATTACCCGATAGTTTTCGTCAGCTGCGCAATATTCGCATAAAGCTCCCGCAGCTCCTGCCGGCTGACAATTAAGGGATTGTGGTCATCGGTGAGATATGACTGTTCCCCTCCGATATCCAGATTGCTGATGGCGACCTCCCCCAGATTGCTGATGCGGTACGAATACCGTTTTACTTTACCTGCCTCGTTCAGGCCTTCCAAATAGATTATAAATTGCGTGTCTCCGCCGAAACCGTTATATATCAGCGTCCGGTAATACCTTGGGGCGGTGATAAGGTCAACGATCTGCTGCTTGGTTTCCTCATCTGCCTTGACTGATACGGGCATGTTACCGATTTGTGCAAACGGCCTCCAAACCTCCAGGCTGGTGATGCGGACATCCTGCTGCAATTCTTCTGAAAGCGAAAGCGAGGACAGCCAGCGGTAGCCGCCCGCCGCGGCCAATATCAGAACGATAGCGGCCAGTACAAACCAGAGAGCTGTAGCAGGTTTTTTCTTTTTCATGCCATATCCCTTTCTTAAAGCATTCTCTTTATAAATATACCATATCCAGGAAACTGTTGCACGGGGGAACATAACGCATGTTTCCTCTTATGCTCGGCAAACTAAAGAGAAAAGGAGGGGTTGCGATGCAAACGGTATGGAAAGGCGCTATCAGCTTCGGGCTGCTGAACGTCCCGGTCAAGATGGGTTCCGCCACGCAAAAGGAAAATATCAGCTTCCGGCAGCTGCATAAGGCGTGCAACACGCCTATCAACCAAAAGCGGTTCTGCAGCAAATGCAACAAGGAAGTGGCATATGAGGATATCGTGAAGGGCTTTGAGTATGAGCCGGGCAAATTCGTGCTGGTGAGCAACGAGGAACTCGACGAGATGCCCATCAAAAGCGCGAAATATATGGATATTGTGGATTTTATCCACATCGGGGAGGTTGACCCGGTCTATTTTGATAAGACGTATTACCTCTGGCCGGAGAAGGGCGGCGAAAAAGCCTACCTTATTTTGCGGGAGGCCATGCGCCAGACGGGGCGGGTGGCCGTAGCCAAGGTCACGTTGCGGGAAAAGGAACACCTGTGCCTCATACGCCTCATCGGGGATACCATATCCGTCGCCATGATGTATTTTCAGGACGAAATACGCGATACCGCGGAGCTTGGCATCGCGCAGTTAAGCGATGCGGTAAAGGTCCGGCCAGAGGAAATGGATATGGCCATACAGCTGGTGCAGAACCTCACGGCGGAGTTCCAGCCGGAAAAGTACCACGACGCGTACCGCGAGGAGCTCTTAAAGCTGATCCGCGCCAAGGTGGAAGGAAAGCAGGTGGTGGAGCCGGAATCCGTAGAAGCGCCCGCGGGCAATGTCGTGGACCTGATGGAACGCCTGCGGCAGAGCGTGGAAGCCACAAAGGCCAAGAACGAGCCGCCCGCTTCAAAAGAGAAGAAGCCGAGGAAGAGAAAAGTTGCAGGCGAGTAACTTTATTACTTCTGGGGGTGGGATCCAAGGGCCGTTACGGCCCTTGGCGGGTGTTTGGGGGACATAGCCGAACGCCGCCTGTGACGGATACGGCGTCCCAGTGAGCAAGGGAGTATTAGGAGCGGTTAACTGCGATACAATACAACCATTGCGAACTGTGGGTCCGCCAGGCGGCGCCCTCAACGTTCCCTTTTTATAATTCAGGCAACACCTGCCGCATTGTATACGCGGGCGCGAACAAATCGCCCGCTTCTTTTATGCGCTGTGCGATGTTGCGTATATGAAACTGCTCCGGCGACACGCCTTTTTCTAGCTCTGCCCAGGTCAGCGGAGTGGAAACGCTGGCGTTGGGGGTGGAGCGTACGCTGTAGGGAGAGGGCAGGGTCTTGCCGCGCGCGTTCTGTACGGCGTCCAGGTACACCCGGTCGCCACGCTTTTTGATGATGCGTTCGGTCGTGAACAGATCCGGCCTTGTTTTTTCGATGGCTTTACAGATGACGGTCAGGAAATTGCGCGCCTTTTCAAACGGCGTGGGCTGTATGGGCACCACGATATGCACGCCCGTCTTGCCTGAGGTCTTGGGGATGGAAAACAGGCCGTATGCCTCTAAAGCGGATTTCATCATCAGAGCGCCCTCCACGGCGTGCACAAAGCCCGTGTTGCCGGAAGGATCGATATCGAATATCGCGACGTCCGGCTCATCCAAACGCGGCACGCGGGAAAACCATGCGTGGGTTTCGAGACAGGAACGGTTGACCATGTATAATAGGCTTGGCGCGTCGTTGACCATGCACCAGTCCACAACTTTTTCTTTGGAAGGGATGCTGACACCCGCGATCCAATCCGGCGCGTCGTCCGGCCGCTGCTTCTGGAAAAACGTCTCCCCATCCACGCCGTGCGGATAATGCAGCATGGAAAACGGCCGGTTTTTTAAATAGGGCAGGATGTAGGGGGCCATGTTGAAATAGTATTCGATCAGTTCCGCCTTGGTGGCGTTGATGGCCGGGAAATAGACCTTGTCGAGATGGGTGAGCCCAAGCTCCCGGCCCTCTATTGTAAAGAGTTCTTTTGCAGCTGCCATGTTACACCTCGGGTAATTTGATGATGGCGGGGGCGCGCATGACGCCCTCCTTGGTATATTCCAGAAACCGGACCCGTATGGGCAGCATGGGCTCCACCCAAATGGCGTCCTTTTCCGCCGCGGGGACGGTGAAAAAAGGGCAGCGGCCATGGATGGCCTGGAGGCGGGCGTGCAGCCTGCTCCATTCTTTTTGCGTAGGGCCGGAGGAAGCCCTGCCGATATAGAGCAGCCTATCATCCTCCCATATGCCCACCAGCAGGCAGCGCATGCCGTCGGGCTTTGGAACATAGCCGCCGATGAACCTGTCCATTTCCCGCAGACATTTGATCTTTTGCCAGTCCGCGGAGCGCTCGCCTATCCGGTAGAGGCTGTCGGCTTTTTTTGCGACGATGCCCTCCAGCCCTTCGGCTTTGACCGCCTCAAACAGCGCGTTTCCGTGGCCCGGAATGCTGTCCACCAGGAAGACTGGAGAGGGAAGGGGGACGCTTCTTAACAGCTCCAGCCGCTTTACTAGCGGCAGCCCGTACACGGGCTCGCCCGCGTGCCACAGGAGATCGAAAACCATGTAGTGCACATGCACAGTGTTTTTCAGCACGTTTATTTTGGAAACGGAACGCGCCAGGTCCCGCCGCAGCACGCGGGGGAAGCTCGGCTTGCCGTCGGGGCCAAGGGATACGATTTCCCCATCCAGTACCGTGCCCGGCGACAGCGACGATAGGCATTCGATCAATTCCGGGTATTGTACCGCACGCGCGTTGAGCCGCCGGTTGTAGAGGCGTATGCCGTCCGGGTAAGCGTAGGCCAGGCACCGTACGCCATCCCACTTCACCTGGAACAGCGTATCCGGGCTGTCATATGGGGCGTCGCGTATCACGAGCTCCATGGGGACGACAGGCCAATCTTCCGGCGTCATGCTGCGCTCCTTTATGGTTTTTAGTAGTTTGAGCGGATGGGGGGATTTTATGACCGGTAGCAGGGACAGGGCAAGAGATAAGAACTTTTGCAGCTTTTTTTCGCTAATTTGCTTGAACAATGCACGCTTTTCACGTAACATATATATCCTATAAGTATTTTAGGAGCATACTATGTCCATTAACCGGGAGCGGCTGCTCGGCACGTTTGCCGGGCTTGTTTCTATAGACAGTCCTTCGCTTTTTGAAAAGGAGTCGGCTGCGTATCTCACGGAGCGCCTTCTTAAGCTGGGCTTTACAGTTGCGCAGGATGACGCGGGGGAGAAGATCGGCGGCAACTGCGGGAACCTGTACGGATATTTGGAGGGCAGTTTAGACTACCCGCCGCTGCTTTTGTGCGCGCATATGGATACCGTGGAGCCCTGCCGCAGCAAGCGCGCCGTGTTCCATGAGGACGGCAAGATCACAAGCGCCGGGGATACCATACTGGGCGCGGACGATTGCTCTGGCATCGCCGCCATATTGGAAGCGGTGGAAAGCATCGAGGAATCGGGAATGCCCCACCGCCCCATAGAGGTGCTCTTTACCGTGGCGGAGGAAATCTATGCCTGCGGCGCCGCGAATATCGAGTATTCGCTTCTTAACTCCAAAGAAGTCTATGTGCTGGATCTGGTCGGCCCAGTGGGAAACGCCGCCTACAAAGCTCCCACCATATTGCTGTTTACCGCAAACATTACGGGCAGGGCAGCGCACGCCGGGTTTGAGCCGGAAAAGGGCGTGCACGCCATACAGGCGGCCGCCCGCGCGATCGCACAGTTGAATATGGGCCGGTTGGACGGGGAGACCACCCTGAATATCGGGTTTATTTCGGGCGGCACTGTCACCAATATCGTGCCGGAAAGCTGCACGGTGCGCGGGGAGATTCGAAGCTTTTCGCATGAAAAGGCGCTCGACGCGCTGCGTTCGGTGGAGCAAGTGTTTTTACAGGAAGCGCAGAGCATAGGCGCAACACTGAAATTTGAAGAACGCCTGGGTTGCCGGGCATATGAAACGGCGCTCGACCATCCGGTAACAACCCGGTACCAAAAAGCCTGCAGGGCGCTGGGGCTTGCGGGGGGACTGGAAGCGACGTTTGGCGGAAGCGACAACAACTATTTCGCGCAAAACGGCTTAAACGGCCTGGTGCTCGCCACCGCCATGAACCGCTGCCACTCGAAAGAGGAATACACTACCGCGGACGAACTCTGCAACATTGCGTCGCTCGTTCAGGCGATTTTGCTTGAAGCGTAAGGAGCCGGAGGTATGAAGAATCCGCTCAGCTACCAGATAACCGAATACGACTGCGGGCCCACCAGCGTGATGAATGCCGTAAGCTTCCTGTTCAAGCGCGAAGAAATCCAGCCGGATATCATCAAGCACATCATGCTCTATACGCTCGACGGCTACAACGAAAAGGGGGAAAGCGGGAAAAACGGCACCACCGGCATGGCCATGCGGTTTCTGTGCGGCTGGCTCAACCATTTCGGCAAGGTAATGAAATTCCCCATCCACTGCGAAGAATTAAAGAGCGAAGAGGTGTTCGTGGCCCAAAACAGCAGGCTGGTGGCAGGGTTGCAGCAAAACGGGGCCGCAATCGTGCGTTTGCGCTACGGCTGCTGGCATTATGTGCTGTTTACGGGAGCGGACGAAGAATACATTTACCTGTTTGATCCGTATTACAGGAAGCAGCCGTTCAGGCAGAAAGATATCAAAATCATTTTGGATGCGCCCGCAAAATGGAACCGCAGGGTGCCGTATTCGTATTTTAACAGCGAGGAAAACGGCCCCTATGCGCTCGGCCCCAAAGAAGCGCGGGAAGCGACGCTGCTGTTCAATACCACCACAAGGAAGACGACGGGGGATACCATAGAGTATTTCATTTGATACGGATGCATTGCGCGCGGGAGCGCAAGTCTTATTTGTCTGCCTCCCTTGCATGGGTATTCGTTGAACAAGACATCTTGGGCATACGGGCAGTTCTTGAAGCTTTCCGGAAAAGGGGAATGGTATGCAATATATGGGCGACGCCGCGTGGTGGGACAAGCGGTTTGAGGCAAGAGGGCAGCAGCCACTGCCGCCGGATGCGGCGCTGATAAGGCATTTAGAGCGCCTGAAGCCGGGCGAAGCGCTGGATATTGCCTGCGGGGACGGAAGAAATGCGCTCTATCTGGCGGAACAGGGCTTTCGTGTAACCGGGGCGGATTTTAGCGTAAGCGCGCTAAACCGCCTCCATTCGTTTGCGCGGAAACGTGGGCTTGCGGTGGAAACGGTACCGATTGATTTTTCTTCTGAGGAAGCGTTTTGCGGCCTGGGGATATACGATACGATTATCGTCAACCATTACCGGATGTCCGTATCACTCTTGGCAAGGCTGCCCCAACATGTGGCATCAGGCGGAACCGTTTGGATCAACGGGTTTTGCTGTTTGCCCAGGTCCAACACCGCCATAACGGAGCAGGAACTCATCCGCAGGGAGGATTACGCTGGCCTGGAAAGCGCCTTTAGGCGAATATTGCAGGAAGAATATGAGACGGAGTTGGGCAACTTTTTGACTCTGCTGTATCAAAAGAAATGACAGTACCTGTTTGACGCGGTGCGTATGTTTCCTTACAATGGAAGAAAACAACCCAGGAGGGCCCGACATTGCAGTATACGGTGAAATCCTTATCTCCTGAACTTGCTCAAACGTTCCTGACGTATTTTGATCAGGTGGACTTCTGCCATGCGCCGGATTGGGCGACCTGCTACTGTCAATTTTATCACACGGATTGTCCGGGCGAAGAGTGGGAAGCGCGCACGGGGGAACAGAACCGGGCGGAAGCGCTTGAAAGTATCAAAAGCGGTGATATGAAGGGCTATCTCGCGTTCGACGGCGAACGCTGCATCGGCTGGTGCAACGCCAACGATATCC
The DNA here is from genome assembly GCA_023409435.1 of Bacillota bacterium. GTDB lineage: Bacteria > Bacillota > Clostridia > Christensenellales > CAG-138 > JAEYLA01. The sequence continues at coordinate 9,642 of JAEYHP010000044.1, forward strand.
GGGCGTTTGTTCGGCTCTTTGCGGATGTTACGCCGTACGTACAGGATAAGAAGACGGGCTGCACCGTCTGCTATGTCATCGATCCGGCTTACCGTAACCGCGGCGTGGCGCGCAGCTTGCTAAAAGCGGCGGTGGAAGGCTTCAAAAGGGATGGCTTTGACGCCGCGCTCGCCCTGCCTGTGGAAAGCCAGACCGACGTAAACCGATATCGGGGGACGTTCAACATGTACCGTGAGCTTGGCTTTGCACAGATCGCGCGGGACGGGGACGCCGTGATCATGCGGCTTGACTTGATATAGGTAATTAACGTTCTTTACGGATTGGCCTGATTGAAAGCATGCGGCTGCTCGAGCTTGCAACCGGCCTTGCGCATGGCCTGCATGACGCCGCACTTCTTGCGCTGGGGTATCTTTTGCTGTAAAATACAGGGAGAAACTCTGGAAATTACGGCAGGGAGGTTTGGAATGAAACCCGCTAAGAAACGGATCTGGGTTTTCGCCGCGCTGTTTTTCTCAATCGTTGCGCTGACCGCGCTTCTGCTGCATTTGAATCAAAGGCCGGAGCCGGTTGTTTTCGCTTTCCTCACCAAGCTTTATACGGTGGAGGATCCGGCGCTCGTAAGCGAGCTATATGAAAAAGTAGAATTAGAAATACAGCAGAAAATGGACCAGGATGGTGCGCAGGGCGTTGTTACATTGAAAGGGAGCGAAGACCCCCTGTATGTGTATTATTCCATGCAATATGGGTCCATGTGTACCAAAGACGGCTTTGAAAAAATGATCGCAAACCGGGTGTTTGACCAATACGGGAAAATTGCCACGCGCCAGAATTGGAAGCTGGAAGCAGGTTCTGTAACGTTGGACCCCCATCCCAATACGTCAAACCAATTCGGGTATACCGTTGATGTGACCGTAACCGATATCGCGACAGGAACGCAAAAAACAGTATCGCAGATAGGCATTATTCTGGTAAAGAGGACGCTTCTGGGCTATAGGGTTGAAGCAATTCGGATGCAGTCCACCGATCTTATTAACCTGCAACCCAAGCTGACAGGATAAATTTCGTTGCAGCAATCGGCAACATATAAAACGGACGGTAAAACCGCCCGTTTTATATTATCTACTGTTCCATTTGTTTGCCGATAAAGCTTGCGGCTGTTTCGGCAACCTTTAACTCCATTGGCCCCATCACGACGTCCGGCTCGCGGGAGAGGAGCATGACGGCGCCGATGGCGTCGCCCTCCGCCAGTATGGGTACGATGACCTGCGCCCGGTAGGGGTGGTTTTCTTCATCGCCCTCGGTGATGGCGAGCAGCTCCTCGCCCTTGGTGGCGGAGCGCATCACCTTGGTACGCGCCTGCATCACCTGCTCCACGTCCTCGTGGATGGCCTTTTCCAAAAGCTCGCGCCTGCTGCCGCCCGCAACGGTGATGATAACGTCCTTGTCGCAGATCGCCGCGATATGCCCAAGATTTTGGTGCATGGCTACCGCATATTCACGGGAAAAATCATTCAGTTCGCCGATGGGTGAATACTTTTTGAGTATGACTTCCCCTTCGCGGTCAGTGAAAATTTCAAGTGGGTCTCCCTCTCTGATCCGCAGGGTTCTGCGGATTTCTTTGGGGATCACAACGCGCCCGAGTTCATCTATTCGTCTTACAATGCCTGTCGCTTTCAAAGAAAAAACCTCCTGCTTGCCTATGTTTTTGGATGCAAGAGTAGTATTTGTTGCTTTATGGGTTTTATGCGGACAATAAGCAAAACTTGAAAAAATTCAGTGTGACATAAACAAATATTATTGAGAATACGAAGAGGTACATAGACCTTGTTGTACCCCTCAAGTGGTTTTCTTACCCTTGGCTGATGCTCTTGATGAAAAAAACTCCCTATTTGTCTAGTAAAAGTGGCAGCAACAATTCGGGCAGGTAACCATACTTAAGTACCTTCACTGACAACATTGTAAGGATTTCATATCACTGCATGTCTCTTATTGCAGCCTATATTTGAAAAGTTGGAATTATAAACATAATTCGAATAACCGCTTGGGCTAAACATAATAAGAGGGTCACTTCATCGCCGGCGATAAACATTTTTCTGATCCCCGCTTCCGCGAGGGGAGTGCATTGAAAGCCACTCATCGCCCTTCTTTCCTCTGCCGCATAGTATTGCGCAAGGGAAACTTCCTTGCATCCATGCAACACTGCATGGCGATGCAACAAAGCGCCCGCGGCTGGTAATGAAGCATATGAAAGGAAAAGAAGAGTATGATGGAAAGTCTTCTGCAGGCTCCTATCTCGTAGCGGTACGGATCGCCTCGCTGTGTGCGGGCGACACAATGCGCAGGCGGCTTTTGGATATGGGGTTAACACCCAGGGCTTTCGCAACGTGCCTGCATGAGGCGTCCTCCGGGAGGCACCATGGGCAAAGTGATGCCACTTGGCGACCCACTCGAGGCTGGAAGGCTCGGTTTCGGGTGGAGGGCAATGGGAAGCCCAATCCTGTACAACACATCAGGTATCTGCCCCTATGGATTTATTTCCGTGAACCTATAAAATTCGCTATCCATACTCCGGCATCATACGGCCCTTTCCGCAAAATAATAATCGCAAATATCATACTGACAATGGGCGTAAGAAATCAGTATTAAATTGATACGCACAATTCAAAAGCGAACAGCACTCCAAAGGAGTGCTGTTCGCTTTTGAATTTGATGGTATTCAGGCCGCTCGTCTCTATTGCCAATTAGGCAGAGCCGCCCATGATATTGGATACCCGCTTGACCTCCTGTAATAAAAAGGGCTATCGTTAGTGCGGCTTTCTTCTTTTGCCTAATATAGTCAACGCAATAATCCCCGCCGCCGATACGCCGCACAGCAGCCACCCTGCAAGGCTGGGTCTGCTGTCTCCGGTCTTGGGCACGAAATCAAGCACATCCGGCACATAGGCAAATACCGCAAGAGGTGAAAGGGATGTGACGGTAAAGATAGCTTTCCCGTCTATAACTGTAGCGGTAAGCGTCTCCAGCACGCCGTTTTTGCAGTGCAGCATGGTTATGATTAGCCCGTTATACCGCGAGTCTACGGGCACCGTGATATCCAGCGTGCCGGTGAAGGCGCCGGAGAGGGAGATGTCCCAACCCAGCAATAACGTGTGATCGCCGTCCCCCATTTGCTGACGGATCGCGGCGCAGGCGGCGCAGGTCCCTTTCGGGTGAAGCTCCATATCCTCTACCGTCAGAACGGCGCTCCCGGGGATGCCGTTGCCCGATACCGTGATACCTGTTGCGTTATCGGTCAGGGTACGTGGAATATAGGCTGGCCGGGAACCTCCTCCTCCGCCGCCCGTACGGCTGAATGTTGCGTGAATAGTGTGCCCGGCAGTCACGTTGGTGAACGTATAGGAGGATATCGCGCCTTCGTTTATGCCATCCACCCTGACGGACGCGATGGTATAATTGGCGTTGGGCGTTATGGTAAACGTCCGGCTGCCTCCCTCCGTGACAGGCACTTCCCCGCTCGGACTGATGCCGCCGCCATTGCCTGCCGAAGCAATGATCATGAAGGATGCAGGATTCCCCGCGCTCACAGTCACGATGATGCTTGTAGCCAGGGGAACGCCGTTGGGGTTCACCACGCCGCTTGGCAGTATTACGGTTCCGTTTACCCTAAACGTCTGCTCGGCGGTATCGTCCGGATCATAGGAGCATCCGTCGACATCCCATATTACATCCGCCTGCACGTCTCCGCCGTCGGTCGCCAGCGTCACCTTGGTCGGCAGCCCCAACGCAGATGCGCTTTTCCCAGTCCCGTTTGCCACGCCTGTGATAGACGAAGAAGTTGCAATACTTACCAGAATCTTATCCACGGAAGATACCGCGTTAACGGTCACATCAATGCTCACATCCAGTGAAATGCCGTCCGGGTTCACCACGCCGTTCGGCAGAGTGACAGTGCCATCCACTGTGAAGGTCTGTTCGGCGGTATCAGACGGATCATAGGAACTGGAATCTACATCCCAGGTCGCGTCCGCCTGCACGTTTCCGGCGTCGGTGACTAGCGTCACCTTTTCGGGCAGTCCCAGCGCGAAAGCTGTTTTTGCCGCGCCGTTTGCTACGCCGGTGATATCTGCGGGAGCCGTGATGCTGACGAGGGTCTTATCAGTTGAGGGCGCAGCATTAACCGTTACGCTTATGCTCACATCCAGTGAAATGCCGTCCGGGTTCACCACGCCGCCCGGTAAAGTAACAGTTCCATTCACTGTGAAGGTCTGCTCGGTGGTGACGGACGGATCATAGGAGCTGGAATCCACATCCCATATTACATCCGCCTGTACGTCTCCGTCACTGGTGGTCAGCGTTACCTTTTCGGGCAATCCCAACGCGGAGGCGGTCTTTGCCGTACCATTTGCGACGTTCGTAATATCCGTGGGAGCCGTGATGCTGATGGCATAGGTACTCGCGTCCCACTGCGCAAAGATAGATGTATCTGCCGTTATCCTCACGGGGAAGGATACGGTAGAACCGCTACTGGGAGAATCATACCAGCCTTTAAAAATGTAGTAAGACTTGATGGGATCAGCAGGGGCCGGTATGTCCTGGCCTGGCAGCGCATAGGCGGTATAAAGGGTTGAACTGTCGCTGCCGTCGACGAATTCAACGAAATAGCATCCCGCATGGTTGCCCGCACCGATGCCATCAAGTACCGGATAATTGCTGTTGACGCCAAATATCGTGATCCACGGCGGGTTCGCCTGGGAGCTGTTTAGGGGATAGTCGAAATATTTGGCAAGCACGGAAGCGGTTACCGGAGCCGCTTTGTCGCTCGACGCACTTCCGATCCCGTAAGAAACGGTGCCGGAAAGCCAGTAGCAGCCCGTAAATGAGGTATAATCCACACCTGAACCGTATCCGATGAATCCGCCTGTAAACATACAATTGGTTATGCCGCTCAACGTCGTGGCGGAATAGGAATAGTTGAACTCCCCGAAATAATTATAGCCGCAAAGGCCGCCCGCGCCGCTTGCCATGCCCAAAATGCTGCCTGCAGCATAGCAGTTGCTGACGGTGCATACATCGGAATAACCTATAAGCCCCCCCGCGTAGATGCACCTGAAGGAGGACGCAGTCAGGCAGTTGATGCTCACGGCCGAATAACAATTACTGACGTCGCACCCCAGGGAATAGCCGATGAGGCCGCCGACAGAGCCGAATATACTCGATACGCCTGGGTCTGTATAGCTGATGCTGCCGGTGGACCAGCAGCCCGATATTGTTATGTCGTTGGCATAGCCGGCAAGCGCGCCCACGAAGCCATTTGATGAAAGCGAGGTGTTGTCGACCGTAATGTCAACGTCCGTCACGCCGAGATCGCGTACCGTGCCGTAAAGATATCCGAAGAGTCCAGTGTAAGCAGAGCCGGTCGCGGATATTATAAGTCCGGTTATCGTGTGCCCGTTGCCGTCGAAGGTACCCGCGAAATAACGGCTGTCGCTGTCGCCGATCGGTATCCAGTAATGCCCGGAGAGGTTGATGTCGTTCGCGACAGTAAACGTATAGCCCGAGAAAGTATTGCCGCCGTTTACCTGACTTGCAAGCCACGCGAGCTCCGCGGGCGAGGTGATGGTATAGGTCGAACCGTTCAGCGTGGGAGCACTGGCATAATCCGTCCAGTTGTCGGAGGGTTCCGAAAGCGTCAGATCCGCGTCCGTCAGATCCGCGTCGGTGATTGTAACGGTCGCCGTCGCCGTCGCATAGCTGCCGGAGACGCCCGCGATTACAACGATATAGCTGCCCGCGGGGACTTTCGTACTGATGGTATAGTTGCCGCTCAAATCCGTTGTGCTGGAGCCGAGGGAATCGGAATAATCCGTATCGTCCGCTGCGTAGAGGTTGACGGTGAGCCCGGATACCGTCAGCCCCGTGCCAGTACCGTCCGAAACATAACCGCCGACGGAATAAACGGCAGACCAGCCGGCAAAGAGGGAAAGCGAAGACAAGCTCGTCGTATCGCTGTCAAAATCCCACTTAACGGTGCAGGACGAATCGGTATACCACCCGGTGAAGATGTAACCGGTCTCCGACGGGGCCGTTGGCGCCGAAAAAACGCTTCCCTGAAGTACGTTCTGCGTGGTGTGTTCGGTTGTCGTATCCGTCAGGTTATAGTAATAGGTGACCGTGCACGGATCATAGCCTACGCCGCGCAGTATGGGATAACCGCCGTTGGCGCCCGCAAGATATGCCCAGTTGGTGCTGCTGCCGGCGGTGTTGAGGGCTGCCGCAAAATCAGAAGTGGCCATGACACTGGTCGTACTGGCATATGAGTCGGTTGAAACCCCGGTATTGACAGTGCTGTCCCAATAGCAGGAATTGTACACACCGCTAGTATTGCTGCCGACAAGGCCGCCCATGAATGTGCCGCCGCCGACTATGCCCACGGCATAAGAGTAATTGATTGTCCCATAGCTGTTATTAGCAACGAAGCCGCCGGCATCCCAGTTGATGCCGCCGGTAACATTACTTGTGGTGTAGCAGTTGCTGATGGTAGTGTTGGTGAGGCCCCCGACAAAGCCGCCTGTATACGTGGTGCCTTTCACATTGCCGGCAGACCAGCATTTTTCAACCGTGCTGCCGCCGCCGATGGTGCCGACAAAGCCGCCGACAGCGGCAGAGCCGGCGGTAGTTTCAGCAGAGCCGGTGGAATAGCATTCCCGAATTGTGGATTGCACGATATATCCGGCAAAACCGCCGGCATTACTGGACGTACCGGTAACGCTTGCCGAGGAAGAGCTGCCGGTTACGGTGCTGTAGAATTCCGCAGCCCCGACAAGGCCCCCAGCGTACCCCCTCACACACGTGACCGTTCCAGAGACCGAGCAATTGGTGATACTGGCATAATTATTGGACGATTTGCCGACCAACGCGCCGACCCTGACGTTGGAGGAGTTCTTCGTTGATTGGGCGGAGGCGTTCTCAAGATCGACATCTTTGAGTTTCCCGGCCAAACAGCCGAAAAGTCCTACGAGATCGTTGATCGAGTCGCTAATTGTCAGCCCGTCTATTTCATATCCCAGATCGCTGTTTCCGTCAAAATTGCCGTAAAACGGAGTGGAGCTGGTGCCAATCGGCACCCAGTTGTGGGCTGACAGGTCGACCGTGTTCGCAAGCTCAATTGTTTTATATGGTATAAGATTGTAAAAATCGTTGCCGCTGTTGCACTGATAAGCGACCCACGCGAGCTCCTCGGGCGTAGTGATCGTATAGGTTGAGCTGCCGCTGTCGTATGCGGGTGCCTCAAGGCTGTAGTAGTTCGTCCATGTATTTTCATACGCTGAAAGCGTCACATCGGAAGTGACGTCCGCGTCAGACACGGTTACTGTCTGGATAATCCTGTTGTAGCCGCCGCTTTCCGACGCGGGAATGACCAACGTATAGTCGCCCGTATCGAGGCTGAAATTGTAACCGCCGCTTGAATCCGTCATATAGGATTCAAGGGGAGCCGAAAGATCCGAGGAGGCGTAGATATCAACCTGCAAGCCCTCAACGGTTGCGCTGCTGAGCGTCACTGTGCCGCCCACAGAATAGGCTGCGGCGGCGGCCGTAATACTGACGCCAGGCATCATTGATATCATGATTGCGAAGATCAATAAAATGCTTAAGAATCTCTTTCGTGTCACTATTTTATCCTCCAGCCTTTAATATGCATCGTTCGTCTACTGCCGTATAATCCGTCCGACAAAAGACCTGTTTTTGCCATTTAATATGGTAGCACAGAATGAAAAATCTTAAATCATACCAAAGTTATGCGCAAAAAGGGATACAGGTAATACCTGTATCCCTTTTCTGACTAATTTCTTTGTTTTTTGTATCTGCCGGATTACGGCAGTCCCAACTCCCGAACAAGTTTGACGCATTGGGCGCGGTTTTTTAGGCCGAGCTTGCCGTAAATGTTCCCCGTATGCCTTTTGACTGTTGCGAGGCTGATGCCAAGCTTATCGCAAATTTCCTGATTTGTCGCCGCGCCCGCCATAAGTTCCAGCACCTTTTTCTCCTGCTCGGTGAGCTGCTCCAGAAGTCTCATAGCCATTCCCGCGGCAGCCTCGCCACTGGCACGTGCCGTTTGCGGCGCGCTTGCGCGTATCTGTTTGAGCAGATTGCCGGCAAATGATTTCTTTTCTTTCGTATGATCCGCGTCAGAGGGATTTCGCCTTGACTGTATGTAAGCCCGGAGTATTTGGGCCATGGGAGACAATTCATCCAGATAACTTCTTACATATCCTTCCTTCATGCCGATGTCCAGCGATTCATCCATATGTTTTAGGGCCACGCGCGCATGATGATTCCTGTAAGCAAGCAATGCCAGAAGGTTCAAGACCTCCACCCTGCTGTGGAGCCGCCTGTTGTCGCCACTAAAGGTCAGGAGCCTTTGCAGAAGAAGCTCGGCATCCTGGGTCCGGTTCGATAGAATCAAAGCTCTTGCATAAACAATCAGTTCAAATTCTCTGACCCTGCCCAGTTCCGTAAATATATCCAGCTTGCTGAAGGAAAGCCATTCCTGCGCCTGATCGGTGTAACCGGCATCAAGATACAACCTGCACCGGAAAGCGCGGAGCAAATAGTTCCAATGCGGCTTTCCGGCATCCCGGAGCTGTTTTTCACATTCCTCCAGAACGGCGAAGGCGCCGGTGGTATCCCCGTCGGCCCGTTTGATTCTTGCGATATTCACCATCGCCGGGACAAAAGCGCCCGGACAATTCGCTTCTCTGGCTTCTTCGTAGGCTTTGAGCAAGTAAGGCAGGGCTTCCTCCAGCCGGTTCGTTTCATACAGGTGTTCGCCTGCTGCCAGGGGCGCGTACCCCGGATTCTTAGAGATCATCGCGCGATAGCTTTCAATTGTCCGGTTATATGTATCCGGAGATTCTTTAAACAAATCAGTTACTCGGTGCATGGGACAACGGTAAAAGTAAATATCCGACGAGTTGGAATCATAATATTCGGGCATTCTGTAATATTTACCGCCGTCTGTCGCAGCTGCCGAAAAAAGCAGTGATACAAACTCTATATTGCCTTCCCGCACGAACAGGTTGACCTCAATCATCGTGGATACCGTCCGGCTATAGTTACTCCATTCAGGGCCGGAGGCGTACGGGTAGTTATCCATCAGGGCCTTCATTCTGTCGATCCATTGCCTTGCCAGGTCATATCGGCCTGTTTCCGTATAATATGCCGCGTAAATGACTGCAATTTTGAAGCTGTTGTCCCGGTATGCGGCAGGCAGGCGTTCAATCCATGCAAGCAGCCTGCTGAAATCATTCTTATCGATTAAATGGTCAATCTGGTGTTCAATCAGTTCAAAGGCCTCATGGTAAAAGCCGCCGCATAGGAAATGCTCTATGGCCTCCGGCAGCGAGCCCTGCTTCTGGAACCAGAATCCTGCCCTCATATGCAGCTCGGGAATTTCATCCGGGGCAACTTCCTGAAGCATCTCACGGAGGAAGCTTCCGAACAGATGATGATATCTAAATGACTGCTGCTGTCCGTCCATATCCAGAACAAAGCCGCTTGTCTCGTAAATCTCCCTGAGCAGCCGCCCCCCGTTGCAATCGCCCGTCACGGCATTGCACAGATCTTCCGACAGGGTGTCCAGGATGGAGGTTTTCATGGCAAAAGACTGCTTTTGGGGAGCCCAGGCGGCAAATACCTCGTTCCGGAGATACCTGCCCATATCTCTGCCGGAACGCGACAGGGCCTCGATGGCCCCATGTCCGCCGCCATCCTCCATGGATAGGGCGGCGGCAACAAGCGCTGCAATCCAGCCGTCGGTGTAGTTCTCCACCGCTTTTAGTTCGTCATTTTCAAATGTGAGGCCTTTTGATTGATAAAACCGCAGTATCTCATCCTCGCTAAACCGGAGGTCCTCCGTTTGCAGCCTTTGTATCTGCCATTTTACCCTGTGCCTGGAGAGATCAAGTTCCGGTTCGGTACGGCTGATGAAAATCAGATGCATTTTTTCAGGCAGAAAATCAATCAAATAGGAAAGCCCCGCCAGAATGGAAGGGTCTTTGATCAGATGAAGGTCGTCCAACACAAGCAGGAAATCGGAGGAACGCTCCGAAAGCCGGTCAATGAGGATATTCAAGTGGACGTTGGCATCCATCATCTCCCGAGAAGAAAACACATATTCCGCTTCTTTTGATATGCCGTCCGCAATACCATCCAGGGCGGCACAAATATATTCCCAAAAGGTCTTGAAATGATTGTCTCTTTCGCTCAATGACAGCCAGGCGAAAGGCAGGCCGCATTTCCCCAGCCAATCGAGGACAGCGGTGGTTTTTCCGTAGCCCGCGGGCGCCATGACCAACGTCAGTTTGCCTTCCTTTGCGTGCCCAAGCTTTGCCAGTAACTTTTCTCTGTTGACGATGTTTTTATTGATAGTAGGTGCATGAAGTTTGGCTTGAAGCAATATAGGGCCTCCTTTCCATATTGTTTCTACTCATTATCATTTTTTCTTCGCCTATCCGGAGGTGAGGGGCATCGTTTGAAATTACTAAGACGCTGCTTCACCGCACCCTTAATCCGTCCAGTTGACCATCCGGCTGGTAAGGCCCAACTTTAACACAGGTTCCGATGAAATCTGTTTTGTATCATATCGTCAAGTATTCGTGAATCCTTAGCGTTTCGGGACGCGGCATGAATGGGCCTAAAAATCATGAATGAACCCGATGTATGTTATTTGGCTTAGACGAATGAATCCCGCGTCATGTCTTACTATGAAGCAACAGCGTAGTGCAATGGATTGAATCTGTGCTTTAAGGCTGGACGCCCGCTCTCTTTGGGATTACTGACCCGGCAGTAAGCGATAGCCCGGTAGGACCGATCTGTCACAGGAAGATCGTGTGGCCGGAATCATTGTAACGGTTCTATCATCCATAGCAGTCTTCCGTTGGCGCTGTTAAAATAATGATACCATATTTCCCGTTAAAAATGCTGTCAACCTATCTTGGTGTGGGACTTGTTTTGCCTTGCGGCAAAACCCGGCCGCTAAAATACAGGGCTTGAGCATAGAAAACGACGACCGATATTTGGGCATTTCAGAAAGAGTGCTCCAAATCATCAACCCGTCGCTCACGAGGTTATGCTCAAACCAAGAAGGGTCGTACAAAAAAACGGACGGATCAACTTTTGATAACCGTCCGTTTTTATCATTTCAGTTTGTTTACTTGACAAGGGCAGCCAGAGAGAGAGCTTTTTATACTTGCTCTGGATTACAGCATATTAATCATATTTTCTTCACTGGCCGTCTCATCAACATCAACCAGATAATCCACGCCGTCGACCATGAACCCGAACAGCCTCAGAAACTCCGCTTTATAGCCATCGATGTCCGAAAGCTCCCTAATGTTGCCGTTATCGATGGCCTGCCACCTCTGCCGGACTTCTGACTGCACGGCCTCGTCCATCTCCAGGTCGTCCATACGGATATAGCCGTCGGCATCGGTCATTGCATCTCCAGCACTTATCCGTTCAAGCATGCGCGTAATCTGTTCTATACAGCCCTCGTGCGTACCCTTTTTCTTCATGACATCAAAGAGTATGGAGATATACAGAGGAACTACCGGTATTGCGGAGCTCGCCTGTGTCACGACCGCCTTGTTAACGGAAATATACGCCTTCAGATTCGTACCGCTCCTGTACTTCTCCGTCAACTTGTCCGCAGTCGCCTTCAAGTCCATCTTGGCCCTGCCGATCGTTCCGTCCTTGTAGATCGGATGCGTGAGCTCCGGCCCTATATAGGAATAGGCGATGGTCACGGCGCCGTCAGCGATCAGATTTTGGTTACTCAGCGCCTCAATCCAGCGGTTCCAGTCGTCCCCGCCCATCACCGCCACGGTGTCGCTGGTCTCCTGTTCCAAGGCCGGCTCAATTTCGATCGTACTAATCTCATCGTTTTGCATATTTATTGTCTTTGACCTGTATTTATCTCCAATGGGTTTCAGAACCGATTGGACTCGCTCCCCTGTGTCGGGATGGATGCGGACAGGGGCGGCAAGGCTGTATACGATCAAATCCAGCTTTCCCATTTGATCTCTAATGATCTCGGCTGCCTTCTCCTTCACCTCGGCAGAAAACGCGTCACCCATGATTGTTTTCGACCACAGGCCGCGCTCCTTGGCCTGCCGGAGGAACCCGGCGGCATTATAGAACCCTGCAGTTGCGGTGCGCCCGCGCTGCGCGTTCCGTTCAAAGCCGATGCCCAGCACGTTTGCCCTACAGCCGAACGCCGCGCAGATAGCGCTGGCCAGCCCATACCCTGTTGTTGAACCGATTATCAGCACATTTTTAATTGCCTTGCCGGCAAACGCGCCGCGGTTTGCCTCGACATATTCGACTTGCCTTTTCACATTTTCAAAGCATCCGGACGGATGTGCCGTAATGCAGATAAATCCCTTGGTTTTTGGTTCGATTACCATGTTCGTCGCTCCTTAAATGAAATAAAGAACTTATGGATTATTACATGCTTTTTATTATAGCATAAGCTTGTTCAAGCAAAAATCGTTCGTTGAGAAAACAAGCAATGCCGACTATGCTACGCCCGAAGGAAAAGGCGGCCAACCAGGCGCCGGGCTATAAATAATGTGAAGTTCGTAAGGCATAGCACTAAACCGCTGGCGCGGTGGTTTTCATAGTCAGTACTCAGACGCTGCCGGCTGGTGGAGTTGGAATACAATCACCTGATTCACTGGTATCATCCCGATGTGTTTACTAACGCAATCAACAGCCTCTCAATTTCCGGCTGAGCGGGCTGTAGTTATTCCGCCTTAATGGCGGTATCAGGCTTAATCAAAATTTTGCGCGAAAGTATACAGTTGAGGAGCGCAATCACGCCTGCGCCTATAAATACTGCTTGATACCCAAACGCCGACCACAAGAGCCCACCGAAAACGGGAATCACCATCGAGGTGACGTGCTGAAGGCTCACCCCTGTCGACAGCGTTGGGGTCACATCCGCAGGATCTATGGCGATCTTCGCCAAATACGTTGAGCGCGCCATTTCGACCGCGGCCATGGAATTGTCGATTACATAACAGCCGGCGATAATCACCGCAGCGATGCCGGCGGGGAAGATGTTGGCGGAGAACGCATATCCGAGGCAGATAGCGAACAGCAAAGCGGCCTCCCAGGTCAGAACAAATCGTTCGCCCCGAACGTCTATCAGTGTGCCAATGATCTTACGTGTACCGATACTCACGAGGGCCACAATGATGCCCAGGATGGCAAACATCTGAGGTTGTACGTTGAACACCTTGATCAGTACCCATGGCGCAAAGGTCAGGAAAATTTGCTGCCTCGCACCGCTGATGCAGGCCAGAACATAATAGAGGGAATAGCGTTTGCGAAAAACAAATTTTACTTTCCGGGCTTTAGGTTCACCTTTCTTCATCACCCCCACCGCCAAAGCGGCGAGCACATAAAAAAAGGCGCCAATGATAAATGCGGTCTGATAGGTTATATGCGTAAAGTAAAAGCTTAGAAAGACAAAAACATAGGCGATAATGCTGCCGAACAAGCCGAAAGCGCTGACCGTTCCAAGCCTGGCGCCGTAAGACTCCTGCTTGGACAAGGACATGCCGATGGAGGGTGTGACGGGCATGACCATATGTGTGCCGAGGCTGTACATCATCATCCAGATAATCATAACCGCGAAGGTCGGCGACAGAAGGCCCAGCCCAAGCATCCCCAATCCTGCTGCCGCCATACCGAACAAGGCAATCCGCACATCGCCGAAAAAGCTTAAAACCGCCAGAACGAGCATGATAAAGAAACCTGGCGCTTCCCTCGGCACCTCAAGGAGACCTCTGACATTCTCGGACAGCTTAAAGATGTCGTTTAAATAGTTGTTGAATATCGAGGTGTTGATGCCTGTACCGATCCCCGCAAACAACCCTGCCAGCAAAAACAGACGAAAGTCCCGTTCACCGCCAATATGTTTTTCTTCCATTAAGCCGAACCTTTCAGAACCGTCCGATATATTTTTTAATCACTCTGCAAATAAGCAGCAAGTGAATTATAGCATGAGAAAATGTCGCTTTCAATGAGCGGTGCCACCAACGGCTCTCTGATCATGCTCATGAATATCAGGTAAAGCATAGGTCTTAAGACTATATGGATGTTGCCGAAGTTCGTCAGGAGAATTATGGATAATGTTAAGTCGTATAAACATAATGTGAAGCTTGGATAATCGTAGTTGGAAAGTCTGCAGCTTCCATGGATAATCGGAAACAGCACAACTTAGATTTTGCACATTCCCTCCCGCTTTCCCTATATACACCTTCCTTTAAACTAATAGCGCCAGCGTTCCCGTGATAATAAGCGTTAATCCCACTATACCTTTTCTGTTTATTCTTTCCTTCAAAAAAAACCAGGCAAAAGCAACCGTAAAAAGGATGCTCAGCTTATCGAGTGGAACGACGATACTCGCCTGGCCGTCCTGCAGGGCGCGGTAGTAGCACAGCCAGGATAAGCCGGTCGATACCCCGGAAAGGCATATAAATCGCCAGCTTCTTGCATCAATCCGCCTGGCCTCGCCCTGCTTTCCCTGCATGAAAACGATGCCCCACGCCATGACCACCACGACGACCGTCCGTATTGCCGTCCCTAAATTCGAGTCGATTCCCTGTATGCCCACCTTGCCGAGAATGGAAGTTAAGCTTGCAAATACAGCAGAAAGCAGGGCATGTATCAGCCAGCCCCTGCGCTTCGTCATTTCTATGCCGGAACTCTTTTTTTCAACCATCAGGTATGTTCCAATGCCGATGGCCGCCATGCCGAGTAGCTTTAACAAAGTGAGGGGCTCATTTAAGAAGAGGAACGCAAACAGCATGGTGAGAACGGTACTGGACTTATCGATCGGTGTAACCTTGCTGACATCGGCCAGATGGAGCGCCCGGAAGTAGCAAAGCCAGGAAGCCCCCGTTGCAAAACCGGACAGAATGAGGAACAGCAGCGTCTTGGGCTGGATGCTCGAGAGCGTAGTGTGCGGTCCGGTTATAAAGACCAAAAGCCAGGAAAACCCCAGGACTACAACGGTACGAATTGCCGTCGCAACATTGGAATCCGTGTTCTTGATGCCGATTTTTGCAAGTATGGCGGTCACTCCGGCAAACGCGGCAGAACCGAACGCAAACAGAAGCCACATGCAGATCACCCCGTGCCGTAAGTATAGCACAGTTTGTTTGAAGGCGGGCGCCGCCGCATCTATTCCTGTTCACTCCATCTCATTTTTTCGAAAATGGCGGCTGCCGGATATACTGGTTTCATCGCGCTTTTGCGCTTTGTCTCTCTCCCTGAAATCCAGCCGGCGCATGGTAACAAGGGTAATGATCGCCAATGCCAGCGCGATCAAAGAAAAACAGAGCAGCAGCCATTTGCTGATTTCATTGTCGATAAAGAGCATAGCAGGGTTTCTCCTGTCCAACCAGAAAAAGGTCAGGAACATACCGCCTAAAATAATTGTTAGATGGGATAAAATCTTGCGCGCTTTACGCATCGTGTCCTCCGTTTATCACTCAGAAATGAATATAATATCGCTTGACTCACGGCCGCCGTTATAGGGGCGGTTGACCAATTGATCGCCGTATGCCATCATGGCAGTCTGGCCTCCGTCAAGGTTGTAGGCCGCCTTGCAGCCCAAATCGTAAAAGAGCTGGGAGAGCGCCTGAAGCGTAATGCCGTCCGAATATCCGGGCTGGCGTCCGTCCACAGTCACGAGGCAATAATGCCCTGGCTCATAGTAACCGATCGCGCATCTTGGATTGGCGCTTTTCACTGAGCTATTAAACTCCTGCATGGGCTGCCCATTGTCAAGAAGCTGAGGGCCAAAGCTCCATATCTGGTATGCCTTGCGCGCAATGGCGTCGTCTATATTGAACGTATCCTTTGTGTATGTTTCCATAACGCCATCCTGGTAAAGCACACATACGTCCTCAAAAAGGCTGTCCCTGTATAGCTGCCCGTTCCTGACCACAATCCCTTTGGCGCGCGCACCGTAATAGTCGCCGGATATCGCGACAATCGCTTTATTATCCTGGGTCATTTTCATGAATTCCTGGTGGATTCCCTGCCCATACTGCTTCTTTGCGAATGCCGTGCGGAACGAGGATATGGCTTTTACCCAGACGTCCGCCACGTAATAGGCAACGCCGTCAACGGAATACCCCTTAACGGCCACGCGGACGGAATCCGACTGATGGCTATAGTCCTCGCCTGTACCTGTATCCTCCGTTGGAAATGCGGCGGAAAAGTCGCCTGCAGGCAAGGCAGGCTCGGCTTCTGTACCGGAAGCTTGGGGAGCAGGATTTTGCGCGGCGGCATCATCGCTGGATGGCTGGACGTTTACAATGCTTAGCTTTGGGCCGCCTCCGTCTCTTGGGAGAACATGATGAAACAGCGCGAATACGCATAGCGCTGCGCCAAGCGCAAGTACATCCAATACGACAATGGCCCAGCCGGGGACCGTTTTTCTTTTACTTGAACTTCTCATCTATGAACCTCTTACTTTCAGAAGAATAAAAATAACAGTTATCATGAGTATCATCAGCACAGGTATCCACAAAAGCGCATTGTAGGGATGCCCGCGTTTCCCTTTGCGCCTTTGTAAGGCGTTCAGGTGCTCAGTATCATGCTTTTGAAGTTCATTCATCAAGCGATTGTGCATGTTGCCTCCTGAGAGCACAATTGCATGGCCGTTCAGTCTTTGCCGCTGCAGGCGATGGTTGGCAAACGTTTATCCGCTTTTTGAGAACAGACCTCCCCGACGAGCAATACTCCAAATATGGCGGCCACGCCGAATGACATCCAGGATAAAGCATCTGGGAGGTAGCCGCGCGCCATGCCTACTACGTGAATTACGGTTGTAAAAAACGTGATCCGCAGCGCGAAGGGAAAGGCCCGTTTGATTGCCCGCTGCAGGATTTGATCCTGTATGGGCGTATCGTTTTCCCGGAATGTGAGTATGAATGCGGGTATCGCCTCAAACAAAAGCCCGTAGATGCTCAACTGCAGCGGTATCAGGGGATAGGCCCTTCCGAGCAGGATGAAAACGAGGGACAGCAGAAAGGAGAAACAGGTCTTAGCCAGAAATAAGGAAGCCGTAGCAGAGATGTTGTTTACGACCCGCCTTCCCTCCGAAAGCGCATTGGGCAGCACATTGAAACTGTCTCCAAACAAAACCATCCGCGCAACCTTGCGCGCGGCGTCGCATCCGGAGGCCATCGCGATGCCGCAATCCGCCTCTTTGAGCGCCATAACGTCGTTGACGCCATCGCCCAGCATTGCCACCCTGTGCCCGCGGCTTTGCAGAAGACGGATAAGGATCAATTTTTGTTCCGGCGTCACTCTCCCGAACACATCGGTTGTTTCCACAATGCCGGAGAGGGCCGCCTCATCCATGCCCGTTACGTCAACACAGCTCTTGGCCGTAAGGCCTGCGGCCCGCGCAATAGCGGATACGGTACGCGGGTGATCGCCGGATAAGATTTTCAGCGTTACCCCCTGTGCCCGGAAATGGCCCAACACCTGCACCGTATTTTCCCGAAGGGTATCCTGTATACATAAAGCCGCTATCGGCTTAATATCCTCCGGCAGTTGTTCCGAAAACGCATGGTCGGAATGCCCGATCGCCACGATGCGCTTCCCGTTTCCCATAGCTTTTACAACCGTATCTGGCGGGAGCTCGTCGAATAGACGCTCCCACTGACCGAGCATGATTGTACCGATGCCCGCATAATATGCCGCGCTCCATCCCCTTGAGGGAGAGAATTCGACAACATGGGAGGGACTTACGCCGTACTGCGGAAAATGCTTTTGCAGCGCAACATAGGTGCTGTTCTGCGTCTGGAAGGCTCCGGAAAGAAGGCCGCCCAGAAATTGGACCTGCTCTTCGGAAGAATCGCATAAAGGGATCACCTCGGTAACTGCCAGGTCCCCTGTAGTGAGCGTTCCGGTTTTGTCCATACAAATCACGTCCGCTCGCGCGAGCGCTTCAATTCCGTAGAGCTCCTGGACCAACAGCTTCTTTCGCCCTAATTTGATAACGCCGATTGCCAGTGATACGCTCGTGAGCAGCACCAGCCCCTTGGGAAGCAGACCCAGAAGCGCCGCGGATGTGGTAACGACGGCGGTTTCAAACGCGTCGCCGGTGCCGATATAGCTGTGGTAGAATAAGATTGCTCCCAAAGGCAATATAAAATAGCCCGTAAAGCGGACCAACCGGTTGAGCGCATCCATGATGCCGGATTGGTAGGCTTTATAGGACTTTGCTTTCCACGTAAGTTTTTCCGCATAACAATCCTCGCCGGTCTCTTCAGCAATTGCCTTGCAATGCCCGCTTATGATGTAACTGCCGGAGAGCAGGGGATCGCCGGAGGATTTCATAACCGGTTCGGACTCTCCTGTGAGAAGCGCCTCGTTCACTTCAGCCTGCCCTTCGAGCACTCTGCACTCTGCATAGATCTGGTCGCCGGGCATGAACAGGACGGTGTCGCCCTGTTTGACTTCATCCACATTTACCTGCGATACGGTCCCATCTTTTAGAACCTGCGCTTTTGTTACGCTTAGAAGCGCCAGGCTGTCCACAATGCTTTTTGCACGCAGCTCCTGAATGATGCCTATCGCAATGTTCAATAAGATCACGCCGAGATAGAGAAGATTCTCATATGCGCCGACTGCGGCCAGGGCAAGGCCGATTGCGAAATTGAATGCGTTGAATGGCGTAAGCAAATACTTGAGCCAGATGTGCAACGGCGTATTGTTTCGCTCCTTGGATTTTTTTTGCATGGGTGTCTCCTTTTGTTTACCGGATTGCCTGCATCATAGCCCCCGATGCTTGTAATGCCATGAGGGAGAGATTAGAATTCGATTAGAAATGCGCAGCCGGATGGAATCAGGCCTGGCGCATACGCTATAATGAAGCCAAACGGAGGGAGGCAGGCCATGCGCATTCTGATCATTGAAGACGAAAAGGATATCGTTCGTTTCCTGGAATTGGAACTGCAGCATGAAGGATACGAGGCGGAATGCGCATATAATGGCCGCGACGGCCTCGATATGGCGCTTGAGCGGGAGTACGGCATCATACTGCTCGACGTCATGCTTCCCGATCTCAACGGCATCGAAGTGCTGCGCAGGTTGCGGCAGGTGAAGCCGGTTCCTGTCATACTGCTCACAGCCAGAGATGCGGTGATGGATAAGGTGACAGGGCTTGATACAGGAGCCAATGACTACATTACAAAGCCGTTCCACATCGAAGAACTGCTCGCGCGCATCCGCGTGCTCACCCGTTCGGAACCGATGCCATCGGAAATAAAGGTATGCGACCTGATCCATTCTCCGTTGTCGCACAGTATCACACGGGATGGAGCGGAGCTGCAGCTGACCAAAAAGGAGTACGATCTGCTGGCCTATTTCATACGCAACCACGATATTGTGTTGACAAGGGAACAGCTTCTTAATGAAGTATGGGGGTATGAGTACTTCGGGGACAGCAATATCGTGGACGTATATGTGAGGTATGTCCGCGCAAAGGTAAACAAAGGTTTTGCTCACAAACATATCGAAACCGTCCGCGGCACGGGCTATGTATTGAGAGGGAAAACATGAAGCGCCAAAAACTTTCAAATAAGCTGTCGCTTTTATATGCGGCCCTTTTCGGTATCGTGTTCTTCCTGCTCAGTGTAGGGGTGCTGTTCTGTACTTATCAGACGCTCTTCGGCGACAAGCGCGAATATCTGCAGCACACGATGCCAATTGTAGAGAACCATATCCTGGAGGAGCTTGCCGAGGGAGATCTCATTACGGCCCCGGATCTTCTGCTGGAACAGGCTTACGATCTGAACCTGAATATGATTGTTTATTCGCCCGAAGGCGTTATTGTCAATAAACTTTATAACTTTCCTATGCAAGAATCCGAGCTTCGGCGTGAATTGGACAAAGTCCATACCGTTTTTACGGAACAGCATGGGATCCTCCTGAGCTATCGAAGCAGTCTTTATGACGGAGACATGCATCTTGGATCTGTTCTTTTGGTGAGCAACCCGGTAAATGAGGTCAGCTATATCAAGCTGCTGAGTCTATTGCTTCTTGGCGCAAATGCCATAGGCATTGTGGCCGCAGCGTTTGTAGGCCGCTATGTCAGCAGGAAGATGCTTGCACCCATAGACAGCATGATCAACGAAGCGGGCAAGATCGACAGCCGTCACCTAAAAAAACGCCTGCCGGTGCCCGAGCCCGATGATGAGCTCCGGCGGCTTGCAATCACAATCAACAGGATGCTGATGCGGGTTGAGGATGCATTCAACCAGCAAAGCCGGTTTACGGCGGACGCTTCGCATGAATTGCGCACGCCCCTGGCCGTGATCCAAGGTTATACGGACATTCTGCAGCGCTGGGGAAAAGACGATAAAAACGTCTTGCAGGAGGGGATCGCTGCGATTTCCAGGCAGACGGAATATATGCACAAGCTTGTTGAGAACCTTTTGTTTCTTGCCCGCGGCGAGCGTGAAAAATTAGAAGTAAACAAGGCCCCTTTTCAGGTGGAGCAGTTGATGAGAGAACTCATCGCGGAGCAATCCGCATTGGATAACCAGCATCAGTATCTTGTGGAAGCAGAACCCGATCTCATGGTATTTGGCGACAGGACGATGATCAAGCAGCTGCTTCTTGCAGTGATGGACAACAGCAAAAAATTCACGCCGCAGGGGGGCAGCATCACGCTTGCTGCGAAAAAGACGAAAGGAGGAACCGAGCTTTCGGTAACGGATACCGGAATAGGCATGGAGCCGGAGCAGTTGGAGCATATATTCGAGCGGTTTTACCGCGCGGATAAGGCAAGGAGCCGCAAAGACGGAAGCGCAGGATTGGGGCTTTCCATTGCGTCTGCGATTGCCGATGTGCACGGAGCGGAAATCGGTGCAACAAGTTCTCTCAGCAAAGGCACACGTATCACAGTCCTGTTCCCCAGCCAGAGCAACGCTTTGGATTCTTAATAAAATTCACAACCAAGTGGTTTCCGACCCACGGCAGGCATTGGCTTACCGTGGGCATTTTTCATGACATTGAAAGTAGTATATCTATTTGTTTTCTTATCTTCTTCTCATGTTCCTCTAATCCTCCGCGCCTACGATATACGCATGGCAAAGGAGGATGTTATGCAAAAGGTAACGGTCATCATTCCCGCATACGAGCCGGATGCAAAGCTGGAGGCACTGGTTCAGACGCTGATTAAGAAAATTCCGGTATTAATTGTGGACGATGGGAGTGGCGGCGCATATACCGGTATCTTCCGTTCTATCGAGGAAATGGGGGCAACCGTCCTTCACCATGATCAAAACCGCGGCAAGGGCGCCGCTTTAAAAACCGCGTTCGAATATCTACAGAAAAGCGGGACGAATTCGCATGCCGTTACAGCGGATGCGGATGGACAGCACCGCGTGGAAGACATCCTGATGATCGCTTCGGCATTGGAGCAGTATGCCGACACGATTATCCTTGGTGGGAGGGATGTCTCCCAAATGCCGTTCCGGTCGCGCTTGGGCAATACCGTAACCCGCTCGGTTTTTCATCTGCTTACCGGGCTAAATATATCGGATACGCAAACGGGGCTAAGGGGTATTCACGCAAATCTGATCGGGCAAATGCTGACCGTTGCCGGAGAGCGGTACGAATATGAAATGAATATGCTGCTGGCGCTCAAGAAATGGGGCATTTCGTTCGTGGAATTGCCCATTCGGACGATATACCTTGAAGGCAACCGCTCTTCTCATTTCCATCCGCTTAAGGATGGATTCCGGGTATTCGCCCAGTTATTCAGATATACACTTATATCCTTTGGCTGCGCTATATTGGATTATGGTCTCTATTGCCTGCTGATCAGGATGTTCCTGCCGTCATGGAGTTATGCCATAGCAAGGATATTCAGCGCCTGCTTCAATTACCAGATGAACCGGCGCATGGTTTTTCAGGCGGGGCCATCTGCAAAAAGCGCGATTGCCTATGCTTTGCTTGCCGGATTTTCGATGGCGGCTGGCGCATTGGGGACCGGGCTGCTGTCTTCCCTGGCGATAAACAGCGTTTTTGCAAAGCTGGTCCTTGATACTTTGCTGTTTGCCGTGAACTATCTGGTGCAGAAAAAGATCATCTTTCATCATGCCGCAGCATATCAGACGGCGGAGGACAAGGAGAATTCCGTCCATGAATAAGAAGCTGCGAATTCGGGGCGCATTGATGCGCTTGCTGGCATTCCTTATACTGATACAGCTAACGGGATGTGTGAAGGGCAGTAAGCTGCAGAATGGACAGGAGATACTCCCGTCTGCTCCCTTAAATACCGAAGAACCAAGCGCTCCCCTTATTAAAATAGAGGTTATCCCCAAGGAAAGTATATTACCGCCCCAGCGCACGCCGGCACAGCAAATACATTCCGCTACCGTTGCGCCTAAAGCGGCCGACGGCAAGTATACCATTGCGTGGATATCGGATACCCAGCACTACAGCCGATACTTTCCTGAAACATTTATGGCGATGACGCGCTATTTAAAAGAAAAGCAGCAGGAACTGAATTTGGGATACGTTGTACATACGGGGGACCTCGTGGCGAGCCGAACCGACGTTAAGCAGTGGACCAACGCAAAGCGGGCAATGGATGAACTGTCTTCCATCCCACACGGAGTACTTGCGGGGAACCATGATGTGGGCCAGAGTTATGATTACGCCAATTATTCCACTTATTTTGGAGAAAAGGCCTTTCGCCAGTATGACTATTACGGCGAAAGCCTCCTAGATAACCGCTGCCATTATGACCTGATCACAATGGGCAGTACGGATTACGTCTTTGTATACCTGGGTTATCAGCCGGGAGAGAACAGCATGCGCTTTGCCAATGAAGCATTCGCGAAGTATGCGGACAGGGTGGGGGTGCTTTGTGTTCATGAATACCTGGGCTCGCATTCTACGCTCCGAGCCATAGGCCAAACCTTATACAAGAAAGTTGTGAAACCCAACCCCAATGTCTATCTTGTGTTATGCGGCCATCGCTACAATGAGGATTGCGTCCCCGTAACATTCGATGATGATGGGAATGGAAAGGCTGATCGTACCGTCTACCAGTACATTGCGAATTATCAGGACATCGATAAAAAAGGCGGCTCGGGGTATATGCGGTTCCTGGAAATTGACGAAGAGAAAGGAACGATCCATTTCTACACCTATTCCCCGTTGCTGGATCAATACCGTCCCATTCCCAAGGCTGCAATAAACCAAGAATCGACGTTGCCTATTCCCTGGATATAATGCTACTATCCGTTAATACATATATGGCTGTAAAGGCGGGTATAGCCCAACAAGAAACAAGGCCGGTTATTCCGCCTGCAGAACGGGTGCGCTCCCTTCGGGCAGAGAATCCCCAAGCGGGCGGATCATTGTGCGGTATACGGATACAAGCAAAAGCATGCACAGCGTAAAGGCAATGAGCTCCGCTATGGGAAACGCGTACCATACTGCCGAAAGCCCAAACAGCTTCGCCAAAAGATATGCGATGGGCAAAATGGCAAGAAGCTGGCGGGTCAGGCTCATCAGCATGCTCAAAGTGCCCCTTCCCACCGCCTGAAAAAAAGTGGAGCAGGCAATGCCAATCGCCGCGCCCGGGAAGCTCAGGCTGATAATTCTAAGCGCGGGCACGCCAATGCCCAGCATATCCGGCGAGGCCTCAAACAACCGCAGCATATCCGTGGCAAACGCCTGAAACAGCACAACGCCAAAGGTCATAATAGCCATTCCGTACAGGATTGTGGTTTTGAGCGTATCCGTCACGCGCTTTTTTTGCCGCGCGCCAAAGTTATAGGCAACTATGCTCAGCGCGGCGCCGTTTAACGCGAACACGGGCATGAACACGAACGAGTTCATCTTGAAATATACTCCCAACACCGATACCGCCGTAGGCGTAAAGAGTATTAGAATTTTGTTCAGCCCGAATAACATAACGGTACCAATGCACTGCATCACGATGGAGGGCGCGCCGACAGCGTAAATATCGCGCATAAAGCGCATGCTCGGCCGGAACCCGCGGATGCGCAGCTTGACCTCATGATCCTTAAAAAATATCAGGCAGAAACTTAAGAGCATGCCCACCATTTGCCCGATAACGGTAGCGATTGCAGCGCCCGCGATGCCCATGGCGGGGAAGCCCAGGTATCCGAATATCAGGATGGGGTCGAGTATGATGTTGGTTATCGCACCCGCGAGCTGCATGAGCATGGGATAGAGCGTATTGCCGGTCGCCTGGAGGATGCGTTCGCAGCCGATCTGCATAAATATCGCAAAGCAATACGTCATGCAGATGGAAAGATAATCTACGCCCAGCGATACGATTTCCGGGTCCTCCGTGAAAAGCAGGAAAAACGGTTCCGTCAGCGTCAGCCCGAGCACGGTAAATAAAAGAGCGCTCAACACCAACAGAAACAGCCCGTTTGACGCGCCGAGGTTCGCCTCTTCATACCGGCGTTCGCCCAGGCGGCGGGATATGAACGAATTCATGCCCACGCCGGTGCCCACAGCCACGGAGATCATCAGCATCTGCATCGGGAAAGCCAAAGATACCGCCGTGAGCGCGTTTTCGCTTAGCTGTGCGACAAATATGCTGTCCACGATGTTATAGCACGCCTGTATGAACATGGAGATCATCACCGGCGCGGCCATGCCGATCAGCAGCCTGTTTACCGGCACGATTCCCATTTTGTTCGGTATCCGTATCGCTTGCGCTTGTTCCATGGTATCCCGCTTTCTTTTTGGTCGCTTAAGGAGTAATTATACCAGTAAACCAATATAAAGCAAAGCATACAGCTAATATTTGGATTGGCTGCGCGTGCTGACCCATCGGCTTCCCACAATCATTGCGTATATTCAATCGCTTTGGAAAATACTAAAACCGCTGTGCCATGGTTCAGCCTTTACATAAGACGCTGAAAGAGAACGATGAAAAAGACGCTATGCCTGTTCCTGGCGGCCATCAGCATGTTTCTTTGTATGGGAACATCCGCCAGGGATGGTTATGACAACTATATAGAGGAATTTGCGGGCCGGTACGCCGCATTTGCAAAGAGGAAAAAGGAGAAAAGCTATCTGGATGTCCTCATCGTGGTCAATCTGGGGCTGGACCTGCCCAATTATAAAGCCGCGGTTCTTATTAAACACCCGGAGAGCGCCGCCGTTTTTGTAAGCAAGCACTATAAGCTGCCCTTGACATACAAGCCGGAAAACCTGGTTGCGGTGGATAGAAAATACGCGCAAAGCGGCGTAAAGCTGCGCGCGGATTGCTACCGGGCGTTTTTATCGATGGCTGAGGATATGGGAAAAGAAGGAATGCAGCTCTATATCAAGACCGGATACCGTGTGAACAGAAAACGTACCGGCGGGGACAGCCTGTGGTATGCCTTCCCCGGACATTCCGAACATCAGACGGGCTTGGCTTTCGACCTTCGCAAGAAGAACGTTACCTATAAGACGCTGGGTGAATACGATTATGAAAAGACCCGTGAGTATGCCTGGCTGTGCGAATATGCATACAGGTACGGGTTTGTTTTAAGTTTTCCAAAAGGCAAGACGGAACTCACCGGGTTTGGATATGAGCCGTGGCACTGGCGGTATGTGGGCAGGGAGATCGCCGCGGATATGAAGGGGAAGGGATTTTCGACGTACCAGGAATACTGGGCGACATATCTCATTCAGAATGTTATGCAAACGGAGGCGCAGTCTGCGGTTTTCGCATGGGAACGCAGCGCCCTGGCGCTTGATATATCTAAGAACTGCCGCCCCGGATACATAGGGCTGTAGACCTGCGGTATTGTGTTTAGGCAGGATGCGTAGTATCCTTTTTTGAGGAGGATGCAATATGCTGATTTTGCTTCTGTTCGCAGTCGCTTTTACGATTGCTGTCTTGGGCGTCTTTGTGTTTTCCGTTGTACGGCTTAAGAAATCAAAGGCGCCGGTATATAAAGTCTTTGCTATCCTTACCGGCGCATATCTGTTCTGCGTGTTCGCCTTCTTTGCATGGCGGATTGGGGATGTTGCGCTGTCTCCCAAAGCGATTCCTTCCGGAGAAGGGACGCTTGTTTTTGAAGGCAGACGCTATGTTTCGGATTCCTATGACGAATATCCCTATGGGGAGGATTTAAAAAAGGTCGGTCTCGTCGCGTATTCGAGCGACTCGAAAGCGCTGGATTTTATCGGCGATCTCCTATTTCCAACAAGGCTTTACATACAAAGCAATGATGCCGAGAAAAACGTGCTCTGGGAAAGGGGTCTTATGCTCGAGGCAAAATATAAAAAAGCAGATTAACGCTCCATATTATCCCATCGACATGTCGGCTTGCTCATCCTCTACTACATGGCCAATCCCATCCGCGCCGTATTCAATTTTATATCCGTCGCCTTTTTTCTCCTCCGGGCAGTCCGAACGGTCATAAGCCCATTTCCCTTTTGGATAGAAGCTGCCGAAAAGGTCCAGATTATGCCGCGCGGGAACGTAGGCGGGGTCGAGCGCGCATGCCGCGCGAAAATGCTTCATGGCGGCCGGATGATCGCCCTGCATTTCAAACAGCAGCCCAAACAGATTATGCGGCTCGGGCGCATGGGGAAACCGCTCCATGGCTTCCTTAATCAACGCCTCGCTTTCCTGAAATTTATTTTGCTTCACAAGCTCTTTGACCGTACCGCAAAGTACGGTCAATTCTTGCGGGGTTTCTGAGAAATTCCGTTTCATAGATCCCACCATCCCAATGTCGGTTATTTCCTGCCGGTCTATCGTACCTGAAAGGATAGCAGAAAAGAAATCAAGGCTGTGTCAATTTCACAGGGCGGGGCGTCAAGAAAACGGCAAGACCGGCATTGCAATATGTCGAAAGTGCGGCGCATTTTTACAGATGCGGAAGATGCTTGCAGGAAAACTCTTCCTTGATATGCCTTTTACAGGACTGGCGGTTCGGTTTTGATTTGGATATCCCGATGTATGATTCGTGAATGAAAAAACGAGGTATCCAGATGAATCGAATAAACTTCAAAACCCGGCTGCGGAGATTATACATCCGTATTCCCCTGCAACTGATCCTGCTTCTGATGTCCATACTCGCCGCGGTGGCGGTTGTAGCCGTACTCATCCTTTCCAATTCCACATTGAACCGCGCGAAAGAAACACTTTCCGGCATAACGAGGAATAACGCGACGCTGGCGGGCGAATTTTTCCTTGGCGTGGATACCAAGGCGAAAACGCTGGCACAGACGTTCAACATACTCCGTACGGACGCAAAAAGCGCATGGCAGGCCGAGGATTCCATTGAGAAGCTGCTGCGCGAAACGCTCAAGGAAGAACGGATATTTTCCGCCTACGCTGCCTTTGAACCCGACCGGTTTTTGCCGGATACGCCCAAGGGGCTTTCCATCCGCGTCTCCCGCGATGGAGACCGGCAGATAACCGAGGCATTCAATAATTTTGCGACATACGGCATGTTGGACTATTACACGGCATGCGCAGGGTCAAAGGCCCCTTATATTACGGAACCCTACCAGTATGAGGTGAAAAAGAACGAAAACGTACTGATATTAAGCATAAGCGAGCCAATCTTGGACGCAGACGGCAACTTTTTGGGCGTTGCGGTGCTGGACGTATTGGCGGAATCGGTGGACGGCCTCGCATATGACAACGGCGGCTACGCCTCCTCGTACGGGTACTTGATTACGGAAAAGGGCGCCTATCTTGCGCATACAAAGGATAAGGCGCTGCTTGGCGCTTCGCTGCTCAAAAGCGGGGAGACCGGGGCTGTAGAAATGGCCCTGGCAGCCAGCGGCAAGGATGAAGTGCTGCTTGATCAATATAGGGATGCAAACGGCAAGCCGCTCTACCTCTTTGTGCATCCCATGCAGGTGCCGGGCATGGGGCAGAATATCGCAAGCGTGCTGGTGGTGGAGCAGGAAGAGCCTTCGGCACAGGTTTTAAAAGAGTTTCAAAGCATGCCTTGGCTGCTGATTGGGGGCGTCCTGTGCTTCGGGGTGGGCGTTTCGTTCCTGCTGCGGCGCGCATTGAGCCCAATCGGGAAAATCGTGCGCTTTTCCGGGCAGCTGATGGAGGGTGAGTTAAGCGGCGAGCTTTCCATACGCAGCAACGATGAGCTGATGGACCTTTCCGCCGCTGTAACCGGCATACGGGATACGGTAAAAGCGCTGCTGGAGGAAACCGGCGCGCTGACAGCGGCAGCGTCGGAAGGGCAGCTTTCCGTCCGCGCGGACGCCGGGCGGCATCAGGGCGCATACAGGGCGCTTGTGGAGGGCGTCAACAATACGGTGGACGCGCTGACCGGGCCGATCATGCAGGTAAGGCATATGCTGCAGGAACTGTCCCAGGGCAATCTGAATGAGCGCCTCGAAGGGGAGTACGCCGGGGAATTTGCCGCCATACAAAGCTCCCTCAACGGCGCCATGGAAACGATAGGCGGCTATATTGAGGAGATTTCAAGGACGCTTCAGCATATTTCGGAAGGCGACCTTACGCGGGAGATCAGAAGCGACTACGCCGGGGAATTCGTTGTGCTCAAAAACTCCATCAACCGCATCACGCGCTCCATGAACGACGTTTTAAGCCGCATCAGCATTGCGGCGGAGCAGGCGGCTGCGGGGACCCGGCAGGTATCCCAGGGTAGCCAGACCGTTTCGGAAGGCGCAGCCAGGCAGGCGGACGCGATATCCGAGCTGACTTCCGTCATGGTTGAGGTCGCCGCGCAGACCAGCGAGAACGCCGCGCGCGCGGGCAGCGCCGACAGACTTTCGCTTGCGGCCATAGAAAGCGCCCAAAAAGGCAACGGGCAGATGAAGAGCACGCAGGCAGCCATGAACGAGATTTCGGAAGCGTGCGGGGATGTCTCCCGCATCATACATGTGATAGATGAAATTGCGTTCCAGACCAATCTGCTGGCATTGAACGCCTCTGTGGAGGCGGCGCATGCCGGGAAATACGGGCGCGGGTTCGCCGTGGTAGCGGAGGAGGTAAGGAACCTTGCCAGCCGCAGCGCGCGGGCGGCGCAGGAAACCAAGAATATGATAGAAAAGGCGATGCGAAAGGCGCAGGCCGGCGGAGACAGCCTGTATACGACCGCCGAGGCTCTTTCGGATATGGTAAAAAGCATCGAACAGGAGGCCGGGCTGATCGGGAAGATTTCCGTAGCCTCCGGCGAACAGGCGGCTGGCATTGGGCAGGTGGAGCGCAGCGTGGAGCAGCTTTCCCATGTGGTGCAGGCAAACTCCGCCACGGCGGAGGAAACCGCCGCGGCAAGCGAGGAGCTTTCCGGCCAGGCGGAGTTGCTTAAGGAGCTCGTCGGCCAATTCCGGCTTCGTGAAGGGGACATGGGCGCTTGGGACGAAGAGCCGGAGCGGGAGGAAGAGGATGTTTCCGAAGAAGCGGGCCCGGATACGCCCGACATTATATTGGGTTAAAGAAAAAAGGGCAATGGTTTCAGCCATTACCCGCAGCGTGTCGATAAATCTCGTCGTCTGTCATTCTGAGCCGAAGGCGAAGAATCTGGCTTCCGTTATACACCCCAATATAGGCACTTCAAGATCCTTCGCTTTGCTCAGGATGACAGGAAAGAGACTTTGTTGATGAGGTGAACAGGCGGGCAGTGCCCGCCTGTCTTTTCATTGTATTAATGGATTACCGCGCCCGTTCCTCCAGCGCCCGGGCAAGCCGTTTGAGCGCTTCTTCCAATGTGGCGCGCGGGCAGGCGATGTTGATGCGCTGGAAGCCTTCGCCGCCGTCCCCGAACATTTCGCCCGCGTCCAGCCAAAGCCCGGCCTTGTATACGACTAAATCGTCCAAGGTCTTCCCGGAAAGCCCAAGCGAACGAAAATCGAGCCAAATAAGGTACGTGCCCTCCGGTTCCACCAGACGCACGCCGGGCATATGAAGGGCGATATATTCCCGCGCAAACAGAAGGTTTTGCAGCAGGTATGTCCTGAGCTCGTCCAGCCACGGCCCGCCTTGCTCATAGGCGGCGCGGCAGGCGTCCAGACCCATGACATTGGGCTGGCTGTAGCCCGCGCGCGTAAGCTCCTGCCTAAACCGCCGTCTCAATTCCCGATCCGGGATAAATATGTTGGATATCTGTAGCGACGCTAAATTGAATGTCTTACTTGGCGCGGTGCAGGTGATGCTGTTCGCGGCAAAACGCGCATCCAGGTCCGCAAATACGGTGTGCGGATGGCCGGGGTAGCTGAAGTCCGCATGGATCTCATCCGAAATCACCAGCACGTTGTGCCTAAGACAGATTTCGCCCAGTTGGATCAGCTCCTCGCGCGTCCACACCCGGCCTACGGGGTTGTGCGGGGAACACAGGATAAAGAGCTTCACCTGGTTTTCTGTAATCTTGCGCTCAAAATCCGCAAAATCGATGGAATAGCGTCCGCCCTCGTAGATGAGCTCGTTTTTGACGAGCCTGCGGGCGTTTGCCTCTATGGTTTCCGTGAACGGATAGTAGACGGGCGGCTGTATGAGCACGGCGTCCCCGCGTTCCGTAAACGCGCGCACAGCGGTGCTAATGGCAAATACGACGCCGGGCGTCTTTATGATCCACTCCGTCCGGGTCTCCCATTGGAACCGATTGAAGAACCAGTTCTGCACGGCGGAATAGTAGGCGTCCCGGCCGTCGGTATAGCCGAATATGCCGTGCTGCGCGCGGGCGGTCAGCGCCTCGATAACCGCGGGCGGCGCCTTGAAATCCATATCCGCCACCCAAAGCGGCAGGATATCCGCAGGCTTGTTGCGCCTTACGGCAAAATCGTATTTGAGAGAATCGGTATCCCTGCGGTCGATGCGTTCGTCAAAGTTAAACGGCAATTTACGCTTCCTCCTCCATGGCCTGGGCAAGATCGGCTATGATATCCTTCGCGCTCTCCAGCCCCACGGAAAGGCGCAGCAGGCAATCGTCTATTCCCTTGCGGATGCGCTCCTCTTCCGGTACGTCGGCGTGCGTCTGCAGCATCGGGTAGGTGATGAGCGACTCCACGCCGCCCAGGCTTTCCGCATACTTTATAAGCTTGACCCTCTCCAGCACTCGGCGGGCAAGGGAGGCGCTTTTGACGGAAAAAGAGATCATTGCGCCAAAGCCGGTGGCTTGGCGGCGGGAAATCTCATAGCCGGGATGGTTCTCTAATCCTGCATAGTATACATGCTTTACGCCGCTCTGCGCAAGCAGCCAGGAAGCTACCGCGTGCGCATTTTCCTGCTGGCGCTCCATGCGCACGGCCAATGTCTTGATTCCCCGGGTAATCAGGAAGCTGTCAAACGGCGAAAGGCAGGGTCCCACCGTCTTGTATAAAAACCGCAGGCGCTCGCTTAAGTCCGTGTCGTTTACCACCAGGAACCCGGCGAGCGTGTCGTTGTGGCCGCCCAGGTACTTCGTGCCGCTGTGGGTCACGATATCCGCGCCCAAAGCGAGCGGCTGCTGGAAGTACGGCGTCAAAAACGTGTTGTCCACGATCAAATAAATGCCTCTGGGTTTCGTAAGCGCCGCCACCGCCGCGATATCCGTCACCTGCATCATGGGGTTGGTGGGGGTTTCAATAAATATCGCCTTTGTGTTGGGACGGATACGCGCCTGGAGCGCGCCAATGTCGCCGGTATCGCACAGCTCGCAAAGCATGCCGTTCTTTTGGGATATGGTGCGGAACAGGCGGATGGAACCGCCGTAGAGATCGTCGGAAGCCAATATATGGTCGCCGGGACGGAAAAGCTCCATCAGCAGGGAGATTGCCGCCATGCCGCTCGAAAATGCCAGCGCGTCCGTGCCGCGTTCCAGCGCGGCCACGGTCTTTTCCAGGTGCTCGCGCGTGGGATTCTGCACGCGGGCGTAGTCATAACCGGTGCTTTGCCCTACGCCGGGGTGGGCAAACGTCGCGGTCTGGTATATGGGCACGGTGATGGCGCCGCTCCCCTCATATACCGTATCGTCCCCGTGAATACATAGCGTTTCCAGGTCCATTCCAGTGCTCCTTCCGTCCGCCTCCTTCGGGATTTCTGCGAAATTCCTTCATAAGAAAACAGACAAACCATACTATTAGAATATGGATTTATGATAAAAAACTCGGGCGGGCATGTCAATAGAGGACTTGGCGGTTTATTTTATAAAATATAGAAAAAATACTTGACAGGGAGGAACATTAGCGGTATGTTGTGTATAACATAGTTATCAGATAGGAAATAATGATTTTAAGGAGGAGCTCATATGTCCAACATCTATAAAAGCCTCACCGATCTCATTGGCAAGACCCCGCTTTTGGAGCTTGGCAACTACAAGAAAAAATACGACGTAAAGGCAAACATCGTCGCGAAGCTGGAATATTACAACCCCGCGGGCAGCGTCAAGGACAGGATTGCGAAGTCCATGATCGAGGACGCCGAAAAGCGCGGCATTTTAAATCCGGATTCCGTCATCATAGAACCCACCAGCGGCAACACCGGCATCGGCCTTGCTTCCGTGGCTGCCGCGCGCGGCTACCGCATCATACTCACCATGCCGGAAACCATGAGCGTGGAGCGCAGGAATCTTTTAAAGGCTTATGGCGCGGAGCTTGTGCTCACCGAAGGCGCAAAGGGCATGAAGGGCGCCATTGCGAAGGCGGAAGAGCTTGTAAAGGAAACCCCGAATGCCTTTATGCCCGGCCAGTTTACCAACCCCGCCAACCCTGCCGTGCATAAGGCGACGACAGGCCCCGAGGTCTGGGAGGATACGGACGGCAAAGTGGATATTTTCGTGGGCGGCGTCGGCACGGGCGGAACCATCACCGGCGTGGGCGAATATTTGAAAGAAAAGAAGCCCGGTGTCAAAATCGTGGCGGTGGAGCCCTTTGACTCTCCGGTGCTTTCCGAAGGCAGGCCGGGTCCCCACAAAATACAGGGCATCGGCGCGGGCTTTGTGCCGGATGTTTTGAACACCTCCATATACGATGAAATCATCAAGGTCAAGAACGAGGAAGCGTTTGCCGCGGGCCGCGCGGTAGCTGCCGCGGAAGGCCTCTTGGTCGGCATTTCTTCCGGTGCCGCCCTGCATGCGGCCACCGTGCTCGCACAGCGGCCCGAGAACGCGGGTAAGCTGATTGTGGTGCTGCTGCCGGATACCGGCGAACGCTATCTCTCCACCGCGCTGTTCGCGGAGTAAGCTGCGATATTCTCAATTGATCATTCATATGGGAGGGTACACCGGCAGGTGCACCCTCTTTCCTTTTGTCCCCGCAGCGTTGACAAGCTCTTGTAACCTGCGCTACGATACAGAAAAAGAATGATGCAATGGGGGAATACGCCATGCAGCGGGATTTCTATCAACGGATATGGGATGGGCTGGACGCGGGAAGACGGTCGGCTCTGCTGACGGTGCTGGGCGAGCAGGGCGCACAAAAGCGGCTGTTTTATGAGGACATGCTTGCGGGAGAACCGGACGGGCCGCATACTGCGCTTGCAAAAGCGGCGGTTACAAAGAGCGAGCTAAGTTATCTGCCGCTGCCGGACGATTACGCGGCGTTTGCGGAACCCTTTGTGCCGGAGCCGAGGCTTATCGTATTGGGCGGCGGGCATATCGCGCTCCCCCTGGTGGAGTTTGCCGCGAAATGTGGCTTTGCCGTCACCGTTGTGGACGACAGGCCAGCGTTTGCAAACGCTCCCCGATTTCCTCTTGCAAAAGAAGTCGTCTGCGAGTCGTTCGAGCGGGTGTTCTCCAAGCTGCGGCTGGACCCATATTGCTTTGTGGTGGTCATCACGCGCGGGCACAGGCACGACAAAATGTGCCTGCGGGAGCTGACAAAATACCCTCTGGCGTATCTGGGAATGATCGGCTCGAAAAACCGGGTGCGGACCGTTAAGGACTCCTTGATGGAGGAAGGGATTGCCCAGGAAACGTTGGATAAAATCTGCGCGCCCATCGGCATGAAGATCGGTGCGGTGACGCCCGCGGAGATCGCCGTTTCCATACTGGCCGAGGTAATCCTATATAAGCGCACGCTCAACAAGGAAGCATGGCCGGAGCTGGACCGAGAAGTCCTTTTTGCTCTGAAAGAAGCCAAGGAAGCGCCGTTTGCCATCGTCACCATCATCGAGGCGAAGGGCTCCGCACCGCGCGGTGCGGGCGCAAAGCTTCTTGTGTGGCCGGACGGGCGCATCGCCGGGAGCATCGGCGGCGGATGCAGCGAAGGAGAGGCCATGAAAGCGGCCTACGAGGTCATACGCAGCGGGAACCCATGCGTGTACGGCGTGGACCTTTCAGGCGTTGCGGCGGAGGACGAGGGCATGGTGTGCGGCGGCAGGATAAAGGTCGCAATCGAGCGGTACGACGGCTGATGCCATGACTCTGTTGATTGGAAATTTTTAAAAGTTCTGTTGACGAAACCCAATAAAACAGGTACACTGTACTTAAAAGTACGGTGTACCTGTTTTGCATTGAGGGAGTGGAATATGCAGTTTCAAAAAAAAGATATCAGGGAAAGCATTCTCTCTGCCGCCCGTGAAGAGTTTCTGGAGAACGGCTTTGAAAAAGCTTCCATCCGGAACATAACCGCTGCAGCGAAAACATCCAAGAGCAATGTCTATAACTATTTTCAGGATAAAGACGCCCTGTTTGCAGCGGTGGTAGAGCAGACAACGTCGGCAATCAAAGGCGGTTTTGAGAAGCTTCGCTCCGGAAACCCAAATAGGACCGCGCAAACC
Organism: Bacillota bacterium; assembly: GCA_023409435.1. Classification (GTDB taxonomy): domain Bacteria; phylum Bacillota; class Clostridia; order Christensenellales; family CAG-138; genus JAEYLA01. Next base: position 44,422 of record JAEYHP010000044.1, read on the forward strand.
TATACGCTTGAGGCGCAGAAGGAAGTCATAGGGGCGATCATGAGCTTTGTGTTTGAGCATCAGGAGGACCTCAGGCTGCTTTTGTTCCATTCGTCAGGCTCCTCCCACTCCGGCTTTAAGGAGCATATAACGAAAGGCCTGGCGGATGTTTTAAAGGACTGGGTTTCTTACGCGGCGCCCGAAAAAAAACTGTCGGACTTTTTTGTGCAAATGGTTGCGGGATTTTATGTGGGCGCAATCGAACAGATGCTTGCAAACGGAGTAACTGCCGGGCAGGCGGCGAGGCATTTTAATGAGTTTCTCCGGTTCGTATACGGTGGATGGAAATCGGTTCTATAAAATATTAATTATTGGGGGTATTCATATGAAGATCGAAACAAAGAAACCCTTGTACGGGAATTGGGTGTCCAGCAAGCTGATCGGAAAATGCATGGCGCTGGCACTGCTTTTCGGTGCCTTGGAGGCGATGCTGTTGGCTTTTGTTCCGGGCTGGCTGTCGCTGAAAATCCTGGTCGCTTTGCCGGCAGTCCTTTTCATCGTCAGCGTTCCCTATTTTCTCCGCGCAAGGTGGCTGTTTGCCGGGGAAGGCGGTAACATACAAAACAAGGTTCTGGACCTGATTGTCTCGCATATTGACTGGAACGAAGAAGGGAGGGCGCTTGATATCGGGTGCGGCAGCGGGGCTGGCAATCAGGCTTGCAAAGAAATACAGCAAAGCGGAAATAACCGGTACCGATTTCTGGGGCAGTGGGTGGGACTATTGTCAAAAGCAGTGCAAGGAAAACGCAAGCCTTGAGGGCGTGGCGGACAGAACGGATTTCCACCAGGCCAGCGCCTCCCTGCTTCCCTTCCCGGATGAGACGTTCGACCTGGTTGTGAGCAACCTGACGTTTCATGAGGTAAAGGATACCCGCAACAAGCGGGACCTGATAAAGGAAGCACTGCGCGTTGTTAAAAAAGGCGGGACGTTTGTTTTTCAGGATCTGTTCCTGATCAAGCAATATTACGGTACGCCGTATGGGCTGGTTGCTGCTGCAAAGGCCGCGGGGGCAAAGACGACGGAATTTGTAAATACCTCTACGTCGCCCTTTATTCCCCGGGCGCTGAGGCTGCCCTTTATGCTTGGAACCCTGGGCCTGCTCCACGGTGAAAAGTAGAATGCCATGATAACGGAACATCGCGCGCAGGCTTTGCAGGTTATCATACAGGCCGCAGAAACCGTACCGGCGGTCGTATGGGCGCTAACGGGCAGTACTTCCTTTGCTTTGCAGGGCATGAATCTCATCGCGCATGATATCGATGTTATGACAAACGGGGAGGGTGCGTATGAACTCGCGCGGCGGCTCGCCCGGTATGTCGTAAAGCCCGTTGCGTATTCGCAGGCGCATAACATCAAATCGCATTTCGGGCAGTTGAACATTTGCGGCGTAGATGTGGAGATAATGGAAGATATTCAAAAAAAGCTGCCCGGCGGAACATGGGAACCCGTTTTTGAGATTGTGCCTGCCACTAGGCTCATTCAGCATGAGGAAATGACCATTCCGGTCATCACGCTTACGCACGAGGCGCGGGCATACCGGATACTTGGAAGAACAGAACGCGCAGACGCCATCGAACGGCATTTGCAGTCGCATGCAACCGATTGAATACAGAATACCTATACAAAGCGGGCTGTTATGTTATGTAACAGCCCCTTTTACGTTCCTGCCGCTTTAACCAAACGCATTCCCGCGCGCATAGTATGGGAAGGAACCATACTTGTGGAATTCGAAATCAAAGGGAACGGGAGATTACTATGTGCGGTATTGTCGGCATTGTAGACCACCGGCGGGAGCTGTTTCATAAAGCGCCGGTGATAGAACGCATGACCCGGGCGCTCAGCCACCGGGGGCCGGATTCCTACGGCCACCATGTGGCGCGCCATGCGCTGCTGGGCCACAGGCGTCTGGCGGTTGTGGACCCGGAAGGGGGCGCGCAGCCCATGCAGCGGATGTTTCATTGCAATACATTCACCATCGTATACAACGGGGAGCTTTACAATACGGAGGAACTAAGAGCGGAACTGAAAGAAGAAGGTTTCACATTTTGCTCTTATTCGGATACTGAGGTATTGTTATGCGCCTATATCGCGTGGGGGCCGGGCTGCGTCAACAAGCTCAATGGCATTTATAGCTTCGGCGTCTGGGAAGAAAAAGGGGAAACGCTGTTCCTCTGCCGCGATCCGCTCGGCGTAAAGCCGCTTTATTATACACAAAAGGACGGCATGCTTCTGTTCGCTTCGGAACTGAAGGCGCTTTTAGTGCATCCTGCGGTCCAGCCCGTGCTTGAAGCGGACGGCATTTGCGAAATCATGGGCCTGGGGCCCGCCCACGCACAGCACAGCGGCGTATTAAAAAATGTCAGCCAGCTTCCCGCCGCCCATTACCTGCTTTTTACGCGGGAAGGGACGACGCTGCGCGAGTATTGGAAATTGAAGCCCGGGGAGCACAAAGAGAATGTAGAGGAAACGGCGGAGCATATCCGGTACCTGCTCACGGACGCCGTCAAACGCCAGCTGGTGGCGGACGTCCCGGTCTGCACGTTCCTTTCGGGCGGGCTTGACTCCAGCACCATATCCGCCATCACATCCGCAGAGTTTAAAAAAGAAGGCCGGACCTTAAAGACGTTCTCCATTGATTACGAGGACAACGCGAGCTATTATCAGGCCAACGACTTCCAGCCCACAGCCGACGACGCGTGGGTGGACCGGATGTCTGCGCACATCGGCAGCAAACATCACCGCGTAATACTCAACAACCAAAAGCTCGCGGACGCACTGCTGGGCGCGATGCGCGCAAACGACATGCCCGGCATGGCGGATATCGATTCGTCCCTTCTGCTGTTCTGCGAGGAAGTACGGAAGCATGCGACCGTAGCGCTTTCAGGAGAGTGCGCGGATGAGGTGTTCGGCGGTTACCCCTGGTATGTGCGCAAGGATCTCGCCTACGCAGGCACATTCCCGTGGTCGGGCGCGATTAAGGAACGCAATGCGCTGCTTTCCCCCGATTTGAAAAAAATCCATCTGCCCGAATACGTCCAGGCGCAGTACGACGCGACATTGGAAAAGGTTCCGCATATCCCGGACGCTTCCGCGGATATGCGGGAGTTCCAGCGCATGTTCTACCTCAACATCAAATGGTTCATGAATACGCTCTTAACCCGTAAGGACCGCATGAGCATGGCCAACAGCCTGGAGGTCCGCGTTCCCTTTGCGGATTACCGGCTGGTGGAATACGCCTACAACATCCCGCGCGACATGCTCTTTTATGAAGGCAGGGAAAAGGGCTTATTGCGCAAGGCGCTGACCGGCCTGCTGCCGGAAGAGATCCTGTGGCGCAAAAAGAGCCCATACCCCAAGACGTTTCATCCGCAGTATGTCAACGCCGTCACGAAAGCCCTGAACGAGCGGATTCACGAAAAAGGCTGCCGTATTGCGGAACTTCTGGATATGGGCGCGGTGCATACGCTTATCGACACGCAGGGGCGTTCGTTCGGCCGCCCGTGGTTCGGGCAGTTGATGACGGGGCCGCAGCTCATCGCGTACCTGCTTCAGCTGGAGATGTGGATGCGGGAGTATGGCGTGATCGTGGAGGTATGATACAAACTTTCAACAACTTATGGAACATAAAAAGGCGGGCGTATGCCCGCCTTTGAATTCCCCTATGTCGTTATCCTCTGAGCAATATGGGCTCTATTTGCTCGCCCAGCATCGCCTGCTCGATCGTAGGCAGCAGCTTTGTATAATCCGCAATGAGCGAGTTGCTTTTGTTTACGGGATTATCCTGCCCGAAGGGGACAAAATATACGTTTCTTACGTTGAGCAACAAACCAAGGTTCTTGGCGTTGGCTGAAAGCCCGTCGTTTGTGGAAATGGCGATTACAACGGGTTTCTTGTTGCGCAGCTGTGCTTTCGCGGCCAGGGTCACGGGCGTATCCGTCACCGCGTTCGCAAGTTTCGCGAGCGTATTCCCGGTGCATGGGGAGATCACAAGCACGTCGAGGAGCTTTTTGGGGCCGATCGGCTCCGCGTCCTCTATGGTAGCAATGGGCTCCATGCCCGTAATTTCCACAATACGGTCATGAAAGTATTTCGCGGCGCCAAAGCGCGTATCTGTGGAGACCACCGCGAAGGAAACGATGGGGGTAATATTGGCGCCCGCGTCTTTTAACGTTTGCATCTCTTTGAGCGCTTCGTCCAATGTACAAAACGAGCCGGTCAGGGCGTAGCCGATACGCAAGTTATTCAAGTCCGAATTCACCTCTGCTTTTTAAACGGTCCAGTATGGCGTCCTTCAGGTATTCCGCGGCGGTTGCGGGGGCGACGCTCCCCGGCAGCGAGCCAGCCTTGATCACGGTCAGCCCCAACGCGTCCGCGGCGGCGAGATCGATATTATCCATGCCCGAGGCGAGCTCTATGATGATGGTATCCTTGCGCAATTCCTTGAGCAGCGGTGCGGTCAAGAGGCGCGCGGGTATCGTGTTGATGACAAGGTCTGAAGAGGGCAGTATCCCCAAAAGTTCGGCGAGCCGGACGCAGGCATGCCCGTTTGCGCAGGCGTCCGCAAGCTCGGAAGGCTCGCGCGAGACGACCGTTACCCGGCACCCGCAGGCGCGGAATATGCGCGCCACCGCCTTTCCCACCCGCCCGTAGCCAATCAGCGTCAGACGGCTTTCGTGTATGGTAAAGGACGTGTTTTGCAGCGCGATCATCAGCGCGCCTTCCGCGGTGGGAATGGCGTTTTTGATACAGAATGCGTCGTCGTCCAACAGGTTGCAATAGAATACGCCCTTGCTTACGGCGTAGTTTAGATCGTCGGCGCTGATGCGCCCGGCGAAGCACGCGGAGCCGGGGGAAAGGCTCTCAAGCGCCGGGCGCACCGCATGAAGAGGGGTATGCAGTTCCAGGACAAGCACGCAGGGGCAGCGAACGCTCATTGCGCGCGCCGCCGTATCTGGCATCAACTCCTGTAAAATCACATGATGCCCAACCGCCTGAAGCTGCTTTGCAAGGTATGCATTGCGGGGATCCTTGCCGCGGATGAGGAATGTAATGGGTTCACGCATGCCCTGCCGCCCCCTGTGAAAGCGCTGATGATTATAAAATATGTATTTTGGAGGGGTTCGGTGAATGTTCAGGCGCGCCCGTTATAATAGGCCGAAACGCCGATCGCCGTGCCGCCGGTATCCACCCGCAGCCGCGCATACCGCATGAGCGTACCCACGGCGGCAAGGTAGTTGCCGCCTGCGGATACGCCGGTGGCGGCAGAGGAAACGTAGTAATCCGTATCGTCCACCGGGGCGATTTGCAGCGTAACGGTGATGCTGCCTGTGACATTGGTATTGCGCAGGAAATAACTGTTCTGGGCGTACGCTCCGATTTCCCGCGTAAGCAAAAATGCGGTGGTATTGGCGCCGACCGTCTGCGTGGCTGGCACTTCTATGAACCCCTTGGCGCTGATGGCGATGGAATCCTGCGTGCCGCTTAGACTGCGGATATCAAGATCCGCCGCCGTGACGTTCACCGTGTCCCGCGCGCTCGTCAGGTTTCGGATATCGAAATTGGAGGCCGTAACGGTGATCTCGCTCGCAGGGGAAAACACAAAATTTCCGTCCACGTCCGCGGCAATGGGCACGGGTTCGTCGGAATATTGCCCGTAAATCGCGGCTTTGAGGCCCCGCGCGTGCTTGTTGAACACAAGGTTGTTCATGAGTTCCTCCCATCTTTTAAATCTGACCCACGTAGTACGTGGTGAGCTGCGATCCCACGCCCGTTGCGAATATACGCATGTACCGGATGGACACGCTGGGCACAAACAGGTAGTCGCCCCCCAGTATCAGGCCGGATTGCGTGGAATTGGTGACGTAGTAGCTTGCGTTGTTGACGGGCGCAAGCTGCAGGCTTGCCGCGGTCAATAGCGAAATGAAATCTGCCCGGACCAGAAAAGCGCTGCGCGCGTAAGGGGCCGTATCCACCGTAAGCACCGTCGTGCCGCCGATTAGCAGAGTTTGCGTAGCGGAAGCGACGAAAAAGCCGTTCCGGTAGAGCAATACCGAATCCCGCGCGCCGTTTAAAGGGCGAATATCAAAATCCGAAGCGGTGATATTAGCGGTATCCGCCGCAGCGGAAAGGCTTCGTACATCCAGGGCGTCGGCCTGTATGGCCTGCGTACCGTCGATTTGGAGCAGCGGACGCCCCGCTGCATCCAAAGAAACCGGAATGTTGCCTCCTGAGGATTGCATCGCGTATAGAAGCGCCTGGAACAGCGGCGAATTGTTGAATAAAAGCATATTCATCCCTATACACCCTGAAATTACAGTATTTGCACTTTAATGCAGTATATGCCCTTTGTGGACCTGCTGTGACGGCATGCATAGGGGACCGTATGCAAGAACATATCGAAATCTCCAACATATATATGGTTGTAAGAGGGGCATCTGTGCCGGGTTTTGTTTCGGTGTGTTGCGCTGGGGAAGCGAGGTGAAAAGAGATGAGCTGCTGCAACAGAAGGTGTTGCTGGCGTTGCATGGCCAGGCAAAACGTGCAACAGGAAAACGCGCAGCGCACCGGCTTTTGCGAATATGCGGCGGAACTGAGGCTTTCGCAGGCGGCCCGTTATACCGGGCCTTTTTGTACAAAAGACGCAAAGACGATCACAGTATTTATCATGAATACGGGGCTTAGCCCCGTGACGGCATATCTGGAAATCAGCCCGAATGGCGTGAATTTTATGGAAGATCCGCAGCGGCTGGAGCTGCCTTGTGGCGCTTTAGGCGCGCTTACGCCATACCTGTTTTCTAAATATCTTCGGGTTGCCGCAATAGGCGCTCCTCAAGGGCGCATAGCGGTCAACGTTCAAATGCAGAACGGCTGATATGTCCCCTTCCCATGGCCGTACTGCCCGGAAAGATATGCCGGCAAACCCCAAACGAAAGGAGATGGGTGAATGAATAACCTGGTTTTTAATACGGTATCAAGCCAGCTCCATACGCTGGTGGACAATGCGGCAATTACCGTCAACGGTTCGATAGAGATCACCAATACGCTGCTGACTATAACGGGCGATGTTGCGATTACAAATACGACGTTGACCGTAACGGGCGATGTGGAGATCACAAACACCACCTTGACTGTAACGGGCGACGTGGAGATCACAAACACCACCTTGACCGTAACGGGCGACGTGGAGATTACAAACACCACCTTGACCGTAACCGGCGACGTTGCGATTACAAATACGACGCTGACCGTAACGGGCGACGTGGAGATCACAAACACCACCTTGACCG
>JAEYHP010000083.1 GCA_023409435.1 Bacillota bacterium
CTTGCCGGTGAGGACATTGCTTGTGCTCGAACAGCCGCCGATGATTGCCGCGCGCGCGCCATAGATGCCCGCGTCCGGCCCCTGCGCCCTTCTTAAACCAAATTCCAATACCGGATCGCCATTCGCGGCGTATACCACGCGGCTGGCCTTGGTGGCGATGAGCGTCTGGTGGTTGATGATGTTCAAAAGCGCGGTTTCCAACAGCTGCGCTTCGATAATGGGCGCCTTGACGCGAACGAGCGGCTCATATGGAAAAACGACGGTCCCTTCCGGCATGGCGTAAAGCTCGCCGGTAAAGCGGAACGTCCTTAAATAGGCAAAGAAAGAGTCGTCAAAGAGGTTGAGCGAACGAAGATAGATGATATCATCCTCGTCAAACCGCAGGTTTTGGATATACTCCACCGCGGTTTCAAGCCCCGCCATGATGGCGTAGGCGGTGTTGGGGCGGGTTTGGCGGAAAAACAGATCGAATACGGCGACGTTACGCTGCATGGAGTGCTTGAAGTACCCATACATCATGGTGAGCTGATAGAGATCGGTCATCAGGGTGAGGTTGCGCATTTGAGATCCTCGCTTCATATAGCAATACCGCACGGCTTTCATGCAGATACATGAAAGCCGTGCGATGGAGGTACGTTATAAAATCGATTAATCCTTGTGTTCCGGGGAGTCGTCTGACGGAACTTTATCCTCTTCGGCCGCTTCGGATTTCTCGACGAATTCTTCCTCGTCCTCAACGGGCTCGGATTCTTTCGCGTCCCCGTCCGATTCTTCCTCTTCAGAAGCGGTCTCCTCTTCCCCCAGGCTATCCGCATCCGCCTCTTCAGCAACCGCACTTTCTGCGGCATCTTCGGCAGGGGTTTCGGGCTTCGGCCAAATCAGGTAGCCCAGCTTCTTTTCCTTGAAGTGCCGCACAAGCAGGAACCCGAGCGCAGCCACGAACAGCAGACCACTCAACAGCTGGGAAACGCGCACGGCGCCTTCGATGAGCCACAGGCTGTCCCCGCGCAGGCCTTCGACAAACATGCGCTCAAAGCTGTAAAGCATGACATACCAGATGAACACATCGCCGTCATGCTTGGTCCGCTTGCGCAGTATGAACCAAAGGAACAGGAACACAAGCACACACCAGAGCGATTCATAGAAGAACGTAGCTAAATGGTACGGCTCGCTGCAGGGAAGGCCGTTGAACGTATGGAACCCGCCAGCCCACGGCGTATCGATCTTCACGGTCAGGGGGAACCACAAAAGATCCGGGTTGGTCACCGGCAGACCGAACGCTTCCTGGTTGAAGAAGTTACCCCAGCGGCCAATCGCCTGCGCCAGCACGAGGCCCGGCGCAATCAGATCCGCCATCTTGAAAAAACGCAGCTTCTTTTTGCGCGCATAAATCAGCATGCCGATAAGGCCGCCAATCACCGCGCCAAATATCGCAAGCCCGCCTTCCCAGATATAGAGCATGCGGATGGGGTCGGCCAGGTATTGATCCAGCTCAAAAAGCACGTAGTATAGTCTTGCGCCCACCACGCCGCACGGTATGATGACGAGGCAAAGGTCCAGCACCGTATCCTCGCTCAGATGCTTGCGCTTGGCCTCGCGCATGGCGAGCAGCACCGCAATCACGATGCCCACCGCCATCAATACGCCGTACCAGTAGATATCTCTGCCCAATACGGAAAATGCCACCCTGTCGGGATTGATCATGTAGGGTTCCTCCTGCACATAAAGAATATACAAGAATAATGCAATAGGGCTTGTACCAAAACGGCCGCGTACGAAAAGCAATTCCTGCGCTTACGGTTTCTTGAAAGGAAGCGCTGCCGCAATTTGCCGTTTCTTACCGTACTATTATACTCCATATGCCCTGCCTAGAAAAGCATGGATTACGTCAAACGCAGAATCCGCCTATCTGCGGCGCTTTTGGCGGGGCTGGCGGTTATTTTGCATCTCCTGCCTTGTATTTTGCGCCTCTCTTGGCGGCGGAACCAAAGCGTCTCTTTGGAAGCCGATGAGGTCCTCCCGCCCCGCATATAGAAGCGCTTCGCGCACTTTATGGAAATTCTGCGGCAGGAAGTACTGCATCAACGCCCGCTGCATCCCCTTTTCCTTTTGGGAACGGGCAACATAGACTATTTGCATGGTGCGCGGGTCCAGCCCCGTATGATACATACAGGTGGAAAGCGTGCCCGGGGTCGGGTAAAAGTCCTGCACCTGCTCGGGCCGCTGCCCGCTCTTTTTTAGATACTGCGCCAGCTCTATTGCCGCATGGATGTCGCTGCCCGGATGCGAAGAAATAAAATAAGGCACGATGTACTGTTCCAGCCCCAGGGAGCGGTTGACCTCGTTGTAGCGCTGCACAAAATGGTCGTACAGGCCGTGGGCCGGCTTGTTCATATAGTAGAGCACGCGCTCATTCACGTGTTCCGGCGCGACTTTTAACTGCCCGCTGACGTGATTCTTCGCCAACTCCCGCAAAAACGTCTTGTCCTTGTCGTACATCACGTAATCATACCGGATGCCGGAGCGGACAAACACCTTTTTGACGTTGGGCAGGCTGCGGATTTTTTTAAGCAGCGCGAGATAATCGGCATGGTCCACCACCAGGTTGTTGCATTTCTGGAAGCCGATGCATTGCTTGTTGGCGCAAGTTCCGTCCTTCTGCTGCTTTGGGCAGGCGGTTTGCCTGAAATTTGCGGTAGGGCCGCCGACGTCATGGATATACCCTTTGAAGCCCGGCATAGTTGTAAGCTTCTTTGCCTCCTCCAACATGGACATATGGCTGCGGGACTGCACTACCCGGCCCTGATGGAACGTGAGCGCGCAGAACGAGCACGCGCCAAAACAACCCCGGCAGGAGGTGAGCGAAAACTCCACCTCGTTGAGCGCGGGAATTTTTTCCTTATAGATTGGGTGCGGCTTTCTGGTATAGGGCAGAGCGTACACGGCGTCAAGCTCCTGCTCCGTAAGCGGCATGGCGGGTGGGTTCGCCACAAGGAACGCCTTTTCATGCTCCTGCACAAGCCGTTTGCCGCGCAGGGCGTCCTGCTCGCGGTATTGTTTCATAAACGCGCGGGCATAGGCTTTTTTATCCGAAGAGACGACGGAGTACGGCTCGATCAGTTCATAGTCGTATACCGCATCCAGTGAAGTTTTCATAAAACACGTGCCCGCCACATAGGTAATGTCCCCAATGGCAAGGCCGGAAGAAAGCGCCTCCGCCACCTCCAGCATGGCGCGCTCCGCCATGCCGTAGAATAAAAGGTCCGCCCCAGAATCTGCCAGTATGGAGTGGCGCACGGCGTCCTCCCAATAATCGTAATGGGCAAAGCGCCGGAGGCTTGCTTCCAATCCTCCCAGCAGCACGGGCACGCCGCGGTAGGCTTCCTTGCAGCGGTTGGCATAGACGATTGCGGCGCGGTCCGGCCGCAGGCCCGCCTTGTCGCCGGGCGAATATGCGTCGGTAGAGCGCCTGTGCTTTGTGACCGAATAGTGGTTGACCATGGAATCAAGGTTCCCGGAGGTGACGAGAAACGCAAGCCTGGGCCGCCCCAGCGCGCGGAATGCGTTCACGTCCGTCCACTTCGGCTGCGCGATAATGCCTATGCTGTAGCCGCTGTTCTCCAATATCCGCCCGATAATGGCCGCGCCAAAGCTCGGGTGGTCCACATATGCGTCCCCCGTGATCAAAACAAAATCCGGCTGTTCTATGCCCCGAGCCTTGAGTTCCTGCATGCTCATGGGCAAGGCTTGTTCTGTTTTTTGCATATCCTTACTCTACCCCAAACAGGAGCAAGACGCAACCGGGAGGCAAAAACAAAGGACGGCTAAGTCGCCGTCCTAAAGACCTCAAAAAGAGTACGTTGAGGGCTCTGCCCTCAAACATCCGCTTGGTTGGGGCCGTAACGGCCCTAAGAACCCACTTCCTCCAGCTCCGGCCGCCTGATGTTGTGGAGCTCCAAAAGCGCGTCGCAGCGGTCCAGTTCTTCCAGCAGCGCTTCCAGACGGGAAAGCAGCGTATCCCGCTCTTCCTCCAGTTCGTCAAGCGTATCGATAACCTCGTCCAAAAAAAGGTCCACTTCCTGAATATCGTAGCCGCGGAACACCTTCGTGAACCGGGCGTTTACAATGTCGTCCGCACGCAGCAAACCCCTGACCTCCTTTGCGCTGTTCTAGCGAAAGTTATTTCATACCATAAAAAAGCGCGCCGCAATTTTACGTTACGGCGCGCGCCATTGTGCCTCTGACCGTCAGATCAGCCCATCGTCGTTGAGTTCGCCTTCGCCGTTGCCGATGATATCGTAATTGTTGGGAGCCACTACGAATATCCCGCGCGAAATCTTGAATATGGTCCCGTTGAGCGCATACACCGCGCCCGCCATGAAATCCAATATGCGCTGCGCGCATTCGATTTCAAGCTCTTCCATATTCACGATAACCGGCTTGCGGCTCTTCAAATTGTCGATGATGTTCTGTGTATCCTCATAACTGATGGGGTGGTACACGATCATCTTCATTTGTACCGCCGTGGGGATGCTGACTACGTTGTTCTTCCTCTTGTCCCGCGAGCCGAAGTTTACGACATTGTCCGGCTGCTCCAAGGGGGCTTCTGCATAGTAATCGTTCTGGAATTCCTCATCAACGTCCGTCTCCTCGATGCCGATATAATCGAGGAATTTGTTAAAGAACTTTGCCATACTTTACCTCCAAACGAATATAAATTCGTTGGCGCTTGGAGATTGCCGCATGTTTTTTATCTATTGCGGCAATTAATACTAATTCCAAACATGAACACATCGTCGCGGCGGCTCTTTTCGCGCAGAGCGGCGTTGCCTTCCTCTCAACGTAGCGCTGCTACGTCTCGCTCCGGCTCCTTGCCCCGCATCGAAAATTCCTCGCCGCTTTGGGTGCGTTAATGTTCTCCATTAGTATAACGGGCATTTTATGTATATAAGCCCGTTTATAACACTGTCTTTGGCGGCCTTTCGCCAAACAGGGCGCTGCCCAGACGGATCATCGTTGCGCCTTCCTGTATGGCTGCGGTATAATCGCCGCTCATTCCCATGGAAAGGTGCTGCATCGTAACGCCCGGGATGTGTTTTGAGGCCTCCCACAGCCTGCGCATCCTAGCGAAATACGGCCTGGCTTCTTCTGCCTCCGCGGCGGGCGGTACGCACATAAGCCCCATCACCCTTAAACCGGGCTTGTCCGACATGGCATGCAAAAATTCGGAAAGATTGTGTTCGTCTATTCCGCCCTTTTGCGGTTCCGCCCCGATGTTGACCTGGACAAGTATGTTCTGCACAATATTCCGCTGTACAGCCAGCCGTTCCAATTCCTGCGCAAGCTGGATTCGATCCACCGATTGTACCAGGTCCACACGTCCGATAATATATTTTACCTTATTTGTTTGTAATTGTCCAATGAAATGAATGTCGCATTTGTGTTTTGTGAAAAAATCGAGTTTATCGGTCAGTTCCTGCGCGCGGTTTTCCCCCACGTGGGTAATCCCAAGATCAAGCGCTGGGGCGATGCGTTCTGTCGGCACGAATTTTGTGACGGCAACGAGCGTTACTTCCTCCGGCTTTCGGCCACAGGCTGCGCAGGCGGACGCGATTTGTTCCTGTATGGATTCATAATTTTCCCGTATACTCATGGATATCCCCTCCCCGCCATCCGCTTGAGTTGGTTATGGCTTGCGGTACCTTAAACCCGCCGTCAGTTCCCCTCCGGCTGCGGCGCGGATGATTGCGCCTTCCTCGTCGATGGCAAGCACATCCACCTGTGTCCAAGCCGTTTCATCCCCCGCTACACGGAATATGCCCGGCATGCCTTCCCGGATTTCAATCGCTTCAAGCGGCACGTAAAGCCCTGTGGCGTCCTTCATGATGGAAGCCTCCACCACGCGCACGCCCATCAAATCGTTCATGGGCTGGTTGAACTCTAAAAGGTTCACCATCTGTTTGCCGGACAGTATGGGGGCTAACGCCGTGCCCGTATAGGGCTGGTCCGCATAGCCATTGAATATGACTGTATATGTTTCTCCCTGCGTGACGCGGAAGGGGCTTTCTGAATCCGTTAAAAAGGCGATATAAAAATGATCCGGATCGATCAGGCGATAGAGCGGGCTTACGTCAGTTGTGTCCATATCCGAGACCACGCCGCTGCCCTTTATGACGCCGGATATGAGATCCGAATTGATCATGTTGAGCTTCTTGGCGC
>JAEYHP010000069.1 GCA_023409435.1 Bacillota bacterium
GAGCTGGTAGAAATGGCGGATATGATCCTGGATGATATCGGAGGCATGCGCAAAATCCCGAAGATACCTTCCCTGCTCCAGGGGGGTAATGTTGAGCGCAGACTCAAGCGCCATGCTGGAGGCCGTGGCATGTGCCGCCGAGCAGATTCCGCAGATACGCTCCGTAAAATAGATCGCATCGAACGGTGACCTGCCCCTGAGCATCAGTTCAAAGCCGCGGAACATCTCGCCTTCCACTTTCGCATCCACAACAGAGTTATTCTCCACCCGGGCGGAAATTTCCATAAACCCGCTGATTCTGGTGACAGGATTGATGAGGATCTGGCTCATCCCATGCCCTCCCCCCCTGCGAAAGTCGTCAGCATTCCTTGCTGACCCATCCTGATTTCCGTATCAGTCGGATACAGGACGAATGGCGCCATCGCATCCGGGAAACCGAACTGCGCGCAGCCGATGCAGTTCGAATCGGCTCCCACCGGCCAGTTCACCCGCTCGTTCCATCTGCGGATGGGGCAATCCGTCAAGGTGACCGGGCCGCGGCAGCCAAGCAGGAACGTACATGTTTCCTCCCCGAACTGCGTCGCAAATATGCCTCTGTCAAAATAGGAGCGACGCGGGCAGCGGTCATGAATGGTGGTGCCGTATATCATGGTAGGACGGTGAAAGGCGTCAAGCTCCGGCGGGCCAAAAAGCAAAATATGCGCAATCGTGGTCAAAAGCCAGGCCGGGTTACAGGGGCAGCCGGGCAGGCGGATGACAGGCCTTGACAGTACATCCTGTACGCCGATACATGTGGTGGGATTGGGAGACGCGGCGGAAACGCCGCCGTCTGAGGCGCATGCACCCATTGCCAGTACATGGGTTGCGCGCTCTCCGAACGTACGGCACGCTTCCAGCGCCGTAATATCCCGCCCCTGATAGTTGCCGATTACGGTATAGCGTCCATCATCCCGCATGGAGACGGCGCCTTCTGCCACCAATATGAACTCTTCATTGAGCGCGCCGAACAGGGTTTCCATCGCCTGTTCCCCTTCCTGGGCGCTCAGGCTGTTCTCATACACAAGCTCCACCATCTGGGTGAGGAAGTAGCCGATATCCGGCCGGCTCGCGTTCATCAGAGAGATGATGTTGCCGGAGCAACCTGCAAGCTCCAGCCAGATAACCTTCGGGCGGTTGATCGTGCCGTTGTTCAGGCCGTCCTGCACCCTGCTGAATAAATCCAGCGCCATCCTGGCGGAACAATCAGATAAGCGTTTCGTCTCCACTTTCCAGCCTCCCCACCGGTACCATAGTGTCCAACACAAACGGCCTGTTGGAATGACAGGTATTGAACTCCAGGGAAAGGTTCTGCCCCGCGTGCAGGCCAAAATGTGTCCCCGTCTGCCAGATGGGCGAATTGCTGACGTCGTATACGATGCCGTTTACGGCGACATAGGATGGGTACCCGCCGGTGCCGTCATAGAGCGCAAGTTCTTCGGGGGTAAACACGCGCCTTGTTCCCTGTGCCGGAAGCGAGGGTTCCTGCCCGCTGATGATGGGCGCTCCCCCCGCCGGCGCTGAGGGGGGCGCCCCGGCTTCCTGTTCCGGTTGCTCCTTTGCCGCCCCCTGCGGCATGGGCCGCCCGGTAAGCTCCGCCATTGACCGCATCAAGCCGCGCAGCCGCTCCATCAACGCGTTCCTTGCGGGTTCGTTATACGCGCTGCGCAGCAGTTCCATAATATATTCGATCTCGCCCTGGATGGAGGCGATCTGGGACTGATTGTCTACTTCCACAGCGGCACAGCCCTTTCATATTCAAAATTTATACAGTATATGAAACCGGATGGATATTATACCTTTCATGCGGAGCCCCCGACGTGCGGATGCCGAGCATATCCCAGAGGTGCAAGAAGAATATGCATACCAAAATGGCCCGCAGATGATCCGCGGGCCATGTAGAAAATTGGTCTTATCTTCTGCGCAGCAGGTTGATAATGCTGAGCAGTATCACCGCGCCGATCACGGACACGATCACGCTCCAAAGCGTGAAGCCCGTAATACCCTGGCCGCCGATCATGTTCATGACGAACCCGCCGATAAACGCGCCTATGATACCCACTACAATATTCTTGACTGCGCCCATTTCGGCGTCATTGCCGGTGATTTTGCTTGCAATCCAGCCCGAAAGCGCGCCTACGATGATCCACGCGAGTATGCCCATAGTAACACCTCTTTTCGCAATTATAATCGCCTGTTATCTCTAACATAACCATAAATGCAACGGTTATTCAAATAAATCGTTTCCCGAGGGCATATGTGCAACGTTTGACCATACGGATACGGAACCGCCGTTTACCGTAAATGTTGCGGCGCCGTTTTGATCCAGCGTGATGCGCTCCTTTTTGTTGCCGGTGAGATCAAAGAACTCCTGTCCTGCGCGTTCCGGCCCAAAGGACATCGTCTTGGTACCGTCCTCTCCGTTGCTTATAACCACCGCGACGCCGGAGTTCGGATGCTCCAAGTCCCCTTTTCTTAAAAAGCCGATGACATTGGAGTGGTCAAAATAATCCGTCTGCTCGCCGTAAGCTAAGAATTTTCTTGCGTACAGCAGGGGATCAAGCTTATCCCGTTTGGGCGGCACCTGGCCCACGATGCCGTAATAATCCCCGTAAAACACGCAGGGCAGTCCGTCTATGCGCAAGAGTATCAGAGCGTAGGCAATGGGCTTGAACCAATCCTCCACCCAGGACCTGAGCGCCTGATCGGGCTGGGAATCGTGGTTGTCCACAAATGTAACGGCGCGAAACTTATTGGTGGAAACGAGCGTGCCGTCAAACAGATGCGTCAGGTCATAATCCCGACCTCTGTGGGACGCTTCATGGAAATTAAAATGCAGCGCCACGTCAAACAGGTGCAACGCCTGATCGGACACGTCAATAAAGTGGTTGAGCTTGCCCTGGTCGTGGTGCCAGTACTCCCCCACCACAAAGAAATCCTTTCCGGCATGTTGGTGCACGTGATCGATGAGCAGCTTTACAAATGCCTGATCGATATGCTTGAGCGCGTCCAGCCGGAAGCCGTCCACATGCAGTTCGTCAATGAGCCATGTAGCCCAGCGCTTCACTTCCTCCACCACATATTCGTTGTGGTAGTCGATATCCGCGGACATCAGGTAATCGTAATTGCTTTTTTCATCATCCACATGCTCCGCCCACACCTTGCCATGGCCGTAGATTTTGAATATGGCGTTTTTATCCGCCCTATCGTCCCGGTCGGTGGCGGTAAAATGGGTATAGTTCCATTTGAATGCGGAGTATATATCCCCGCGGCCGAGGAATGTAAACTTCGTCCAGCCTTCGATATCATGGGGACCTGACAATTCGCGGTTCCGATCGTTCGCATCCACCTCGATGGCAAGGAACGTCTCTTTTTCGTCGGCGCCCGCCTTGTGGTTGAGCACCACGTCCGCATAGACCTTGAGCCCCTGTTTATGCGCCTCCTTGATTGCAGCAAGCAGTCGCTGCTTTGTGCCGTATTTTGTCCTGACGGTGCCCTTTTGGTCGAACTCACCCAGGTCATAAAGGTCGTAGACGTCATAGCCCACGCTGTATTGCCCCGCAGCCTTGGTGCAGGGCGGAATCCATACGGCCGAGATGCCCTTTTGCTTTAAAGCGCGCGCTTCGTTCTTCAGGCGGTCCCAATGGACGCCGTCGTTTTCGATATTCCATTCAAAGAACTGCATCATAGTGAAATTATCCATTCCGCATTCTCCGGTTCTTTTTTTTATTGATACCATTCCCCGTTTTGCCGTAAACAGGCGCATAAATTTTCATGGCGGTATAGTATGATGGCAGTCGGCAAAGAATATGCTTTAAATCGCTGGACAAGAACATATGTTCTATATTATACTAAAGGTGACATCATCAGGAGCGTGAACGGCTTTGGACGTATATGAAAAGCTTGAAATATTAACGGACGCCGCGAAATACGACGTCGCCTGCACATCGAGCGGCACGGACCGCGCCGCTGGCAAGGACGGCGTAGGCAGCGCGGTCGCTGCGGGCATCTGTCATAGCTTTGCGGGTGACGGGCGCTGTATTTCCCTGCTCAAGGTGCTTATGACCAACGCCTGCGTCTATGACTGCGCCTACTGCGTCAACCGCCGCTCCAACGATTCCAGGCGCGCCACGTTCGAGCCGCAGGAGCTTGCGGACCTCACCATGGCGTTCTACCGCCGCAACTACATCGAAGGCCTGTTTTTAAGCTCCGGCGTGCTGAAAAACCCGGATTACACCATGGAGCGCATGATTGAAGTGTTGCGGCTGCTGCGCGAAGACTACAAATTCTACGGCTACATCCACGCAAAGGCCATACCAGGCGCCAGCGATGCGCTGGTGGAGCGGCTGGGCATGCTCGCGGACCGCATGAGCATCAATATTGAACTCCCCTCCCAGGAAAGCTTAACAAGGCTTGCGCCGGACAAATCCAAGCATTCCATACTGGCGCCTATGGGCTTTATCCGCGGGCGGATCGAGCAAAGCACAAAGGAGCTCGTACGCTACAGAAGCGCGCCGAAATTCGTGCCTGCGGGGCAGAGCACGCAGATGATCGTGGGCGCTTCCGGGGAGAGCGACTTGCATATTCTGAATCTCACGGAAAACCTGTACAAGGGTTACCGGTTGAAGCGCGTATTTTTCAGCGCCTATATGCCGGTAACGGAGCACGCGCTCTTGCCCGCGCGGGACATAAAGCCCCCACTTCTCAGGGAACACAGGCTTTACCAGGCGGACTGGCTGCTGCGCTTTTACGGCTTTGAAGCTTCCGAAATACTGGATGAGGCGCATCCCACATTCAACCCGTATCTGGACCCCAAGTGCAACTGGGCCATCAATCACCCCGCCCTTTTCCCCGTGGAAGTCAACCGCGCGCCGTATGAAACGCTGCTGCGCGTGCCGGGGGTAGGGGTAAGAAGCGCGCAACGTATCGTGATTGCGCGAAGAACCGGCAGCCTTGATTTTATAGGCCTGAAAAAACTGGGCGTGGTGCTAAAGAGGGCGCAATACTTTATTACCTGCAAGGGGCAGCGCTGCGACGGGCTGAACGCCACGCAGGATATGCTGCTCTCTGCGCTGTTAAATGAACAGAAAAAGGGCAGACTCGAGCAGGCCGCGCTGTTTGCGCCGCGGCAGACCTCTTTGTTTGAACAGCCTGCGTTTGCCCGGGAGGAGCTGTACAAATGCCTGAGCGGCCAGCTTTAGTATATAGCTACGACGGCAGCTTCGACGGCCTGTTATGCTGCGTGTTTGAAAGCTACAACAGCCGGGAGATTCCTTCGGATATTCTGCCGGATACGAGCGAGCTTCCTTTTCTGCTTCCCGTAAAGACGATCATCACCATCCCCGACAGGGCGCGCCGCGTGCGCCGTTCCATCCCCCAAAAAATCGGAACGGACGCAATGGATTTTGTACGGCGCGCCTTTTTGACCTGCCATGCGCAAAAGGAATTGCTGATCCTGCAATTTTTGCGCCTGGGGTATGAAAAAGGCCCCGTCGTGATGCGCATGCTCACCGACGATACCGTGCACGCCCTGAATGAAGCGGTGCTGCATCTGGAGCATGAAGCGCATCTGTTCACGGGCTTTGTTCGTTTTTCCGAGGCGAACGGCGTGCTGGTATCCACAATCGAGCCGAAAAACACCGTGCTCCCCATCATCGCGCCGCACTTTTGCTCGCGCTATCCCAACGAGCGGTTCGTATTGTACGATAAAACGCACTCCATGGC
>JAEYHP010000077.1 GCA_023409435.1 Bacillota bacterium
CCTTGATGGTCAGCTCAAAACGCACCTGGTCGTTGCCTTTGCCGGTCGCGCCATGGGCGGCGGCGGTGCAGCCTTCCTTTTTGGCGATCTCCACCAGCTTCTTGGCGATGACGGGGCGGGCGGTGGAAGTGCCCAACAGGTACTTGTTTTCATACTTCGCGCCGGCCTTGAGTGTGGGGAACACGAAATCCCGCACGTATTCCTCTTTGACGTCTTCAATGTAGATCTTGCTTGCGCCGGTCTTGATGGCTTTTTCGTAGAGCGGGGAAAGCTCCTCGCCCTGGCCGACGTCAACGGCTACGGCGATGACCTCGCAATCGTAATGCTCTTTGAGCCAGGGGATGATGACGGAAGTATCCAATCCGCCCGAATATGCAAGGGCAATCTTCTCCTTTGCCATGTTTACGCCTCCTGTTTCTGTTTGATGCGATAATTATACATTCTAATGAATAATTATGCAACATATTTTTTGTGATATGGATGTATCTTTCCATTTTCATGCGCGTCTTATCGCTGTGAGCCTGTCTGATTTCTTTTCGCAATTCCGACATCATACGTCTGAAATGAGCTTCCCGTACATGCCATAAGCGCAACGCACAGCATAATTTATAAATACTTTGCATTTTCAATAGCATAAGCGATTTGATTCCCAGCTTTTTTCTTATATAATATAGAAAAAAACAGGAGGTCCAGTTTATGTCAATCCTGAAACGCTTCCGTGATATCATGGCTTCAAATATCAACGCAGCTCTGGATAAAATGGAAGACCCCGCAAAAATGATCGATCAAATGCTGCGGGATCTTAACGACGACCTCGGCCAGGTCAAGGCGGAAACCGCGGGCATCATGGCCGAAGAAGCGCGCGCAAAACGCGCATACGACGAGGCTGCGGCCGAGGTCAACAAGCTCCAGGCGTACGCCGAAAAGGCGGTGCTTGCCGGGAACGATGCGGACGCAAAGCTGTTTTTGAGCAAGAAGGCGCAAACGGCGGAAAACGCCGCTTCTTTGCAGAAGGTATATGAGAGTGCCTCCGCGAACGCGCTCAAAATGCGCCAGATGCATAATAAGCTTGTTGACCAGATTGGCGATCTCAATTCCCGGCGCGACACCGTAAAAGCCAAGGTGGCGGTTGCACAGGCGCAGAGCAGAATCAATAAAATGGCCGGAAGCATCGACGACAGCGCGGCTTCCATTTCCGCGTTCGAGCGCATGGAAGAGAAAGCGGACCGCATGATCGACGAAGCGAACGCCATGGCGGAACTCAACACAAATTCCGCGGCGGATACCTTAGCGGACGCCATGGACCGGTATGAGGACGCTGCGCCCGCCGTGGATGACGAGCTCGCGGCGCTCAAAGCCAAGCTGGGCAAGCAATAACGGTTAATGAACATGCAGAGGGGAGACAGCATGGAGCAGCATCAGGAGATCCTGGTATTTTACTGCGAGGGCTGCGGCGGCATCATGGAGTTTGATATCCCGCGGCAGACATTCCGGTGCCCCAATTGCGGGCGGGAAGAAGCGGTAGCGCCGGAAGATAATCTGGTGGAAGAGCACGATTACCAGGAGTTTTTGAGCCACAAAAGCGACGAGGAATGGGAATCGGTCACCCAAGTCATGCGCTGCGAAAGCTGCGGCGCCGAAATCGTGATGCAGAAAACCGCCACCACCGCGGCCTGCGGTTTTTGCGGCAGTTCGCACGTATTACCCGTGCTGCAGGAGGCGGGCATCCGCCCGGAGGGCATCGTCCCCTTCCAGGTGGACCGTCACAAGGCGGGGGAACTGTTCCGCAAGTGGATCAAGGGCAAATGGTTTGCGCCCAATTCGCTCAAAAACCTGTACCAGCAGGATAAGCTGCAATCTGTCTACCTCCCCTACTGGACGTACGACGCGGATACTACCGCGCACTATACCGGCCAGGGCGGCAAGGTGTATTATGTAACGGTGGGGACTGGCGAAAACAGGCGGCAGGAACGGCGCGTACATTGGTACCCCGTAAGCGGCACCATATCGCATTTTTTCGACGATGTGCTCATCTGCGCCCGCGCGCAGCAGGACCCGCTTTTAAACCGCAACAGCGCGTTTGCGACGTCCGGCAATTGCATGCCGTTTGACCTTGCCTACCTCTCCGGTTTTCAGGCGGAAAAGTATACGCTGGGCGTGGAAGAAGGCTTTTCCCAGGCACAAGACAAAATGCGGGACGAGTTGCGCGATATGGCGCACAGGGAAATATTGCAGCGCTTTGACGAAGCGCGGGTGAATACGCTCAACGACCATTATTTCAACGTCAAGTTCAAGCATGTGCTGCTGCCCATGTGGATGAGCGGATATCAGTATCAGGGAAAGCCGTTCCGGTTTTTGATCAACGGGCAGACTGGGAAGGTATTTGGGCAATACCCCAAAAGCGGATGGAAGATCGCCCTTGTGGTCCTGCTGGGCCTCATCCTCGTAGGGTTTATCATCTATTTTGTACGGCAGGGGTAGTTCCCTACCTAAATGAAGAACGGAGTGCATTGAAAATGGGCATCTTTCAAAATCAATTTGCGAATGTGGTGGAATGGGAAGAGTTCCGGGACGACGTGATATTCTGGAAGTGGAGCAACAAGGAACTGAAAAAAAGCAGCCGCCTTGTGATCCGCCCCGGCCAGGACGCTATATTCCTTTACAATGGCCGTATTGAAGGCATATTTACCGACGAAGGCAATTACGAGATAGAAAGCGCCATCATCCCCTTTTTGAGCACGCTCAAAGGGTTTAAGTTCGGCTTCAACAGCGGGCTGAGGGCCGAGGTGCTGTTCGTCAACACCAAGGAATTCACCGTCAAATGGGGTACAAAGTCCAGTGTCCTCATTCCGGCGGTGGGCATGCCGGGCGGCATGCCCATACGCGCGTTCGGCACGTTCCAAATGAAGGTGTCGGACTATGTGGCGCTTATCGACAAAATCGCGGGCGTCAAACGGGAATTTACCGTGGACGATATCCGCGAGCGCGTAATGGCGGAAGTGGACCAGCTTTTGATGCGCTGGATCCTAAAAGAAGGCAAGGACATGTTCAACCTCCAGGCCAACGCGCGCGAAATCGGCGCGGGCATTTGCTCTGACCTGGATATGGAACTGAATAAATCCGGCTTTTCCATTACCAACTTCACCATCGCAAACGTCAACTACCCGGAGGAAGTGCAGAAAAAGATCAACCAGAACGCTTCCTACGCCATGGTGGGAGACATGGATAAATACCAGCGCATCGCCATGATGGACGCTATGCAGAACGGCGGAGACAGCGGCGCGGGCGCCGCCATGGGCTCCGCAGTCGGCATGGCCGCGGGCTTCCAGATGGCGAACCAGATGTTCAATCAGCAGGCCGCGCAACCGCAACAGCAACAGCAGCCCGCGTCAGGCCAGAAATTCTGCATGAGCTGCGGCGCGAAGCTTCCCGCCGACGCGCGCTTCTGCGCTTCCTGCGGGGCAAAGCAAGCATAATACGGGAATGGCTTCACAAAGCAAAGGAACCTGGACCGCGGGGTTCAAGTTCCTTTTTTTGCGGCTTGATATTCTGGGTCTTATTTCAATGGATACAATTCAGCACATCATAAAAGGGCGCTTGTCACACCCTTGTTATTTGTTCTGGTATTCTTTTCAGATCAGCCTCGTTTTACCTGTTCTTCTCGCTGCGCGCGAAAAAGAACGTACCAAGGACAAGGCACACCACTGTCAGCGCAATGATAGCGATAAGCGTCACCGCGGGGTTGAACAGCACCACGCTTGCATATTCCGGCGTTCCGGCGTAAACCACCGCGCGCATCAGATCGAGGCAGTATGTCATCGGCATCATGCGACTCAGAACGAGCAGCGCGCCGCTGGCGTTGTTAATCGGGATGATCGCCCCGGAGAGGAACACCTGCGGCATGGTGATCAGCATCACGGCCATGTTGGCCATCTTGTTGCTCTTCACCAGCCCAATCACAATCATGGCCAGCGCGCCCGCCGACAGGCACATCAGCGGCGACAGCGCGAAGATGACCAGCATTTGGCCCAACGGCAGCGTAATGCCCATAATGAATCCCACGGCCAGCGTCCCCAGCATGCTGATGATCGCGCCGAAGGACGACCCGGCGATCTTTCCAATCACGATGGAATACCGCGATACCGGAGAGATCATCATCTCCTGCGTAAAATCCGTAAAGTGATCCTCCACCAGCGAAGTGATGCCGCTCGTCGTGGTCATAAACAGCATGTTGACCAACATTCCGACGAGCATGAACGACCCGTAATTGAAGCCGAGGCCGCCCGCCATGTTCTGCTCCAGGCTGCCGCCCAGCATCCCCATCATCAAAAGAGGCATCGCAAGGCTCATGATGATCATCCCGGGCGACTTGAAGAACAGCGTGATATCCCGCGCCGCTATGGTCACCACGGCGTTCAGCTCTCTCAGAAACCTGGATTTCATTCTGGCCTGCCCCAAGACTGCTTCGTTCATGCAGCTTCACCTTCTGTTCTCTTTAGATATTCCACATACGCATCTTCCAGCGACGGCTGCTGGATCTGCAACACCGTTAAATCCGTCTTCAACCCCGCGATGATCCTCTGCGCCGTTCCCTCGTACGGGACGATGATATGGCCGTCGACACGGTAATCAAGGCCCATCCCGCTGAGCTCGCGAATCAACCGACCCCTGTCCGGCGCGTCCAGTACGAGTTCCTGTTTGAGCAGGTTTGCCTTCATCTCCTCAGGTGAACCGGATATGGCGATCTTGCCGTGGTTGATAATGCAGACCTTATCGACATGCTCGGCTTCGTCGATGTAGTGCGTGGTCAGAAACACCGTCGTGCCGTTCTCCCTGCGGACGCCGTCGATGTATTCCCACAGGCTGCGCCGGCTTACCGCGTCCAGTCCCTGCGTCGGCTCGTCTAGAAAAAGGAGCCTCGGCGTATGGATCAGGCTGCGGATGATCTCCAGCTTGCGCTGCATCCCGCCGGAGAGCTTTTTGATCGGTTTAAACAGCGCGTCCTTGATGCCGACGATTTCCGAGAGTTCCATTACGCGGTCCTGATACGCGGCGGGCATCAGTTTAAAGCTGGGCCGGTAGCGGTACATCCCGTACAGGCAGGCATGAAAGCGGATGTTCTCCTCCGCCGAAAGCGACGGATCCAGGCTGGGCTGCTGAAAGATGATACCCACCTCCTCGCGCACGCGCCGCGCCTCCTTTTCCACATCGTATCCCGCGATCGTCACGCTGCCGGACGTCTTGGACAGCGTTGTGGTCAATATGGAGATGGTCGTTGTCTTGCCCGCGCCGTTGGGGCCAAGGAAGGCAAAAAAGTCTCCCTCGGCAACATCGAAGCTCACGCCCTTCACCGCAGGCACCTTGGCCCGGTCATATTGTTTAATCAACTCGTTTACAGCAATGATGGGCGTCATGCGGGCACCTCCAAAGTGGTTGGCCTCAACGCCTTCAAAACAGTGATCGTATCCATAAATAATACCTCCGTTCAATGGATGGCCTTATTGTATCGCCGCCAATTAAACGGAGGTTAAATGCAATTTAAACGGAATGTAAACCCGGCGTCTATTTTGAAATGGGCAAAGTCACCACAAATGTGCTGCCCCGGCCGGGTTCGCTTTCCGCTGTTACCGTGCCGCCGTGCAGTTCCACGATCTTCTTCACCAGGGAGAGGCCAAGCCCGTTGCCGCCCAATGCCCGGTCACGGGCCTTGTCGGCCTTGTAGAAGCGCTCGAAAATGTGCATCAGATCCTCCCCGGAGATGCCTGCGCCGGTATCGGCGATATGGCAAACAGCGCCGCGCTCTCCTTTACGAAGCGTCACGCTGATCTTTCCCATCTCCGGTGTAAATTTGATGGCGTTGTGCAGCAGGTTGACCCACACCTGGTTCAAAAGCCCTTCGTCGCCGCTGAAGCTCAACTTTTCGAGCGCCACAGAAATGTCTAGATTCTTGGCTGCCCACTGCGGCTCCAGCATCAGCACGGCATTCTGTATCTGCTTATCCAGCGAAAACGAGGTGACGGTCAGCGGCTGCGCGCCATTCTCCAGCATCGAGAGGCGCAGGAGGTTTTCGCTGAGCCGGGAAAGCCGCTTGGCCTCCGTCTCAATCACGTCGATATAGTGCGCTCTGAGCTGGGGGGTGAGCGCTTCATTTTTCAGCAGCGCCGCAAATCCGCTGATGGATGTCAGCGGCGACTGTATTTCGTGCGAGACGTCGGAGATGAAGCTTTGCCGCAGGTTTTCCATTGTGCCCAGCTCCCGCGCCATTTTGTTGACCCTTTCGGTAATCTCGGAAAAGGGATCGTGCTTGTCCACCGGCACAAAGACGCTGAAATCGCCGCGCGCAATACGATCCATCGCTTCGAGGGTCGTATCGATCATCAGCCTGCCGCGGGCTCTGTCAAACCGGCCGCCCTTATGACGCTGGCCTATCTCCGTCACGATTTTTACGCCCAACGCGAAGATGCACATGCCGAGCATTCCCGTAATAATGGCAGCCCAGATGTCGGCAGGGCGGCCGGTGAGGCGGAACAATAGCAGCGACAGCTTATACCCTGCGGCATAACAAGCCATGAAAGCCGCGATTGATATCAGCAGTGAGAACGCCCACCTTGGTCTATGCTCTCGGTTTTCTTTTTGGTTCATTGGATTACCTCCAGCCGGTAGCCAAGCCCGCGGACGGTTGTGATTTTGAAGCCATACGTTTCCGCAGGGAAACGTTCCCGCAGGCGGTTGATGTGCACGTCCAAAGTGCGCTCATTGCCATCAAAGTCGTAACCCCATACATCCTCAATCAGTTGATCGCGCGCAAAGGTTTTTCCCGGCGAGCTGCCCAGCTTGAACAGCAGCTCGAACTCCTTCATGGGAATGTCACCTGATACGCCGTCAAACGTTACCGTATAGCTTGTCTTGTCCATCGTCAGCATGCCGATCTGCACAGACTGCGATACGGCGATGCTGCAGCGCCGAAGCAGGGCCTTTACGCGCAGGATCAGCTCGACGCCTTCAAACGGCTTGGTCAGATAATCGTCCGCGCCCAACTCGTAACCCTTCACCTTCTGGCTGATTTCGCTTTTGGCCGTCAGCATCAGGATGGGCAGCTGCGCGTAATAGCGCCGCGCAAGCATGCAAAACTCGAAGCCGTCCATACCCGGCATCATCAGATCCAGAACGCACAGGTCGACCTTGCTTTCGCCGAGCTTTTGCAGCGCCTCGCGCCCGCCGTTCGCTTCCACTACAGAGAAGCCCGCGCCCTGCAGCAGGGTGCCGACAAGCTCGCGGATATATGGATCGTCGTCGATAACCAAAATGGCCGGCATAGGTATGCTCCCCTTCCGATTTGTTTACAGTATATCACCAATGTAAACGCAGAATGAACGCGGATGAATTTCCCGCATCGTTTCTTCCGAAGCAGGAAACTACAAATTTCAATTTATCGGCAGTGGGTATACCTACTCGCCTCTGTAAGGCATTGAACCCTTGTGGTTTGGGCTCTTTTACTTTTGCAGCTTTCATGATATTCTGAGTATGGATCAGCGGCTTACAAAACAAGTTTCCGCTTGACATTGGGCGATTTCCTCTATATAATTCTATTGTTCAAGCAGAAGCGCCCGCTTCTCACCTGCCGGTATTTTATCAGGCATGGTTCATTACAATCGTCATTCGAGTGTATAGGTGGGTGCGTTGTGCCCACTTTTTTTCATGGGCCGGTTGAACAGCAATATTAAAACAATCAAGAAACATGGAGGTGTCTTACTATCAGCAATCAGGATCTGATGATCAACGAGGAGATTCGCGACCGCGAGGTGCGCCTGGTCGATGAAAACGGCGAGCAGCTGGGCATCGTGGCCAACAATGTCGCGCAGGCCATGGCAGAAGAGCGCGGGCTGGATCTTGTGAAAATCGCGCCGCAGGCGACGCCGCCTGTCTGCAAGTTCATGGATTACGGCAAGTATCGCTTTGATCTGACGAAGCGCGAAAAGGAACAGCGCAAAAACCAAAAGATCGTCGAGCTTAAGGAAGTGCGCCTCTCCGCGACCATCGATCTGCGTGATATGGAGGTCAAGGCCAAAGGCTGCATCAAATTCCTGCAGAACGGCGATAAGGTCAAAGTCTCCATCCGCTTCCGCGGCAGGCAGGCCACGCACGGAGAAATCGGCCTCGAGGTCATGAAAACCTTCTTTGATCTGGTAAAGGAAGCGGGCGTTATCGACCGCCCCGCCAAGCAGGAAGGCCGCAACATGCACATGATCCTGAGCCCCAAGTAAAACGCCGTTTTCCGCTTCACGCGAAAGGATAACCCAAGGACACAATTTTATTTAGGAGGAACTACCCCATGCCAAAGATCAAAACCCATAGGGGTGCGGCAAAACGCTTCAGCCTGACGAAGTCCGGCAAGATCAAGCGCGGCAAAGCGTACAAAAGCCACATTCTGACCAAGAAATCCACCAAGCGTCTGCGCGGCCTCAGGCAGACCGGCTACATTGCCGCCTGCGAAGAGAAGAAAGTGCGCGACCTTATACCGTATAAATAAGGAGGATTTAGAATATGGCCAGAATAAAAAGGGCAGTCAATGCCGTTAAAAAGCGCCGCAAGGTCTTAAAGCTCGCAAAGGGCTACTTTGGCGCAAAGAGCAAGCAGTACCGCAGCGCGTCCCAGCAGGTGATGAAATCCCTCTCCTACGCGTATGTTGGCCGCAAACTCAAGAAGCGCGAATACCGCAAGCTGTGGATCGCCCGTATCAACGCCGGCGCGCGGATCAACGGAACCACCTACAGCCGCATGATCAACGGCCTGAAGCTCGCGGGCGTGGAAGTCAACCGCAAGGTGCTCGCCGATCTCGCCATTTCCGACATGCAGGCATTCAAGGAACTCGTGGACGTCGCCAACCAGGCGCGCGCCTAAAACGAAGTGCAGTTAAAGTGGCATCCGTGTTTAAAGCAGGATGCCACTTTTCTTATACCCGTGTACAGGAGACGTTGATATGAGAATCGAAAGCCGCGGCAATGAAACCGTAAAGCGCGCAAAGAGCCTTTCTGCCGCCAAAAACAGGCAGGCGTATTCCCTGCACCTCATTGAAGGACCAAAGCTGTTGCAGGAGGCGGTCTCTTCCGGCATAACAATCCGGGAGGCATTTTTTGAGGACGGTACGGAACACGAGTTTTTGGAGGAACGCTCTTTACTGGAAGCGCGCGGCGCCGCCATATACGCCGTCACCCGCCCGGTGCTCGAGGCCATTTGCGATACAAGTACGCCGCAGCGGGTATGCGCAACGGTTCAGACGCCACCGTTCATAGAGAGCTTCCCTTCCGGAATGCTTGTGGCGCTTGATACCGTGCAGGACCCGGGGAATTTGGGCGCCATACTGCGCACGGCGGACGCCATGGGCGCTTCCGGCCTGCTGCTTTCAAGCGGCTGCGCCGACCCGTATTCACCGAAATCTCTTCGTGCCGCAATGGGCTCTACGTATCACATCCCGCTTTGGAAAGGGGATCTGTACGGGGCGCTTAAAGCCTTGAAAGCGCAAGGCTATACGCTTTTGTGCGGACATCTAAACGGCAGCGCGGAGCTTCCCGAGCCCGGCAAAAACTGCATCATCGTAATCGGCAACGAGGGCAACGGGGTATCGGAAGAGATCGCATCCCTGTGCCATTTGGTGAAACTTCCGATGTACGGCCGCGCGGAATCGTTGAACGCTTCCATGGCCGCAGGGCTTTTGTTGTACGAGACGGCGAAACGGATGCATGGGGAATAATTTCCCACGTGAGGAAAAATTACGTATTTAAACAGGGGAATGCCCGCCTGCGTTGATGGTCAACCCTGCGCTGGCATAGCCAACAATTTCCATCGGACCATCAGCGTCATCTGTGGCTTCTGCGAAAAACACCAGTAACAGACGCGTTTGCGCGGTTATCAGGATTTTTAAATCGGCTGTTATACCATTGAACATGGTACCGGAGGTTATCCTTCCTGCCAGGGATGGTGAGAGCTTCACCAATGCATTTGGGACAGGGGCAAAGATATCATCCGGTGTCTGGGAACTGAACAGTTGCGCCGTAATCGTGACTGCTGAGTGAGCCAGCATCTCTGCCGATCGTATGCTGAAATATCCGGCTATTGATACAATTGTTGCGTCGCTTGACACAGAAAAAGCGAAATTATCCGCGTTGGTAAGATCGATAGTTCCTGCAGGACCTGTAAAGGCAGCGCTGTTGCCAAAAGCTATCATGGCGATACTTCCCTGTGTTTCTGCCGTGCCTGTGGATATTCGGACAGGCGCGCCCGAAGCAAAGGGAATAAGGGTTACGGACTCCGTTGCAACAGGATTTGCGGTACCAATGTCTCCGGCAAAATGCGTGGCAAACATAGTACCGGCAGGTCCGGTAGGCGCAGTGGCATCCGGCATTACCACAAGGTTCGCTTTGACGGGAAGCTTGTGACTAAAATAGACAGTCCCCTGAGAAACCAGCCTGATAAACATGGGCGGCTCATTGACATAAAAAATCCCGTTGCCTGTGACCACCCCCTCTTTCAGGGGAGAATTTCCTTCCACATAATTGCCTTCGGAAGTAACAAGCCGAAAGATTACCCCGTCGGGAATAGTAGTACACTGTGTTGCAATCCACCAGTCCACGATGTACCTTCCCTCGGTTTGCAAAGTGATTACCCCAGTTTCGGGGTTATAGGCAACGCCGGGTGAAGAATACACGACCTTATCAAAAATGACATTTCCTACTGCGGTTACGCTTCCCGGAGCTTCACGCTGAATTTGCAATCCTCCGATACTCATAGCAATCCTCCCTAAGTAGATACTAAACCAAAAACGAATCATGAACTGATATATACTATGTCATATATGCATAAATCGATACAACATCAACATACATCGTATGCGCCGAATACACAAAGCAGGCCGTTCACCGACCTGCTTTGTGTATTAAACTTAAATACAAATCTGTCTAGCCGTCAATCATCCACGCCAATCATGACGGACGAAGCCTTAATGACGGCATAGGCATCCGCTCCCACGGCGAGCCCAAGCTCTTCCACCGCCTTGACGGAAATGTTAGAGGTAATTTGATTTCCGCCACCGATGTCAATGACCACAATGGCATTGACCATGCCTTTGTCTATGGAAACAA
This sequence comes from Bacillota bacterium, assembly GCA_023409435.1. GTDB lineage: Bacteria > Bacillota > Clostridia > Christensenellales > CAG-138 > JAEYLA01. Next base: position 11,139 of record JAEYHP010000077.1, read on the forward strand.
TTTTACCCTTGATCTGGTTTCTCGCGCTGATTTTCATAAACGCACCCCCTTCTTCTTTGTACGATGGTAACATTATAAACAAATCGCGCGGAACCAAACCCAAAGACGGCTTCCTCATATGGAGGTCCCTGTAAAGAAGAATGCACGGCGCTTTTACAAGAGCCGTGCACTTTATTTCTGCAATCGCATCTTTTCCCTGCCCTATTGCCGCGCTTTTCGCGACGAAAGAAGCAAGGCGTTTCCAACCGATATCAGGAACGCCGCAAACAGCTTCAGCCAGAACCCTTCAATGAACAATCCCGGCAGTATGGCGTCCGTCAGGCTCACCATCCACGCATTGACCACAAAAAAGAACAATCCGACCGTTACGAGCGTAATGGGCAGGCACAGCACGTGAATGAGCGGCCTTACCACAAGGTTCAATAGCCACAGTATGGCCGCCGCAGCTACAAGCGTCCATACTCCGCCTTCCGCCGTCACCTGGGCGGGAAAGGCATATGCGGTGACAGCCAGCGCACCGAAGCATATGATGAGTTTTACGAGTAATTTCATGGTGGTTCTCCCTAGCGCGTCATCAGTTTGAACAAAACTGACCCGTGCTTATCATTTACATCCACATCCACAAGATCCAATGGCCCGGTCTTCATGGCAAGCTCCCATAACACCCCCATGAGGCTGCCGGTAACACTAGCGCTCCATTGGGCCACCGTCTGCCGCCCCGCCTTTGCCGTTGTGATTGCGGCGCGGGGCGCAAACAGTTTCGCCAGTTCCGCAAAATCGTCCAGCGTATCCAGAAAGGCAAACGCCAGGAAGAGCGGCAGCGCAAAGGCAAGACCGAACTTGGACTTTTGTTTGACCCGTATCCTGAAACACAGGAAGAATACCGGCCTATTCGACATAGACGCGTACCTTGGAGACTTCGTTTCCTTCGTTGATGTCAACATTCACGATATCCTCCTCGATCCCGCTGTCGATCAGCTGCTCGATACTGTCCATAATCGCCACGAGGTCCACGCCCGCCTTATCCAGTTCCTGCTGGGCGTCCTTGGGGATGTTTTTCGCGATGATGGGGCCGATAGTCTTAATGAGGGAAATGGGAACGTTGACGTTCACCTTCGATTTTTGGCCGTCCTCCCCTGTGTCCACCACCACGCGCAGCTTGTGGCCACTCTTGCGGCCGCGGGCGTCTTTGAGCGCGATAGGGGCTGCGGGAGCCTGCGGCTGTTCCAATGCACGAAGCAGTTCTTCCGCCTCCTCTACGGAGATGTGCCCTTCCTTGAGCATGTTTAAAATCCTGGCCTTGTCTGTTGTTTCCATTGTTATTCTCCTTTCAATTGTGCCAATAATTGTGCTGCCTCACGGGCTGTGATTTCCTTTTTTTCCAACCGGTCCAATACGTCCGAAACGCGGAGCGCTTCTTCCTTTTGCGCGCCGGTTTCGCCGGGGTAGAGCGCACGCAGGAGATCATCCAACAGTCCCTTTACCGTGGGGTACGAAAGCCCCAGCGTGCGTTCCACGTCCTTGATGTTTCCCCTGCACTTGAGGAACGTTTCCAAAAACATCTGCTGCTTTTCATCCAGCGCGCAGTATTTGCAGGGAACAAAGCTGCCGGAAAGCTCCGTCTTGCAGGACGGGCAGGCAAGCTTTGTGATGCGCAGCGGGCTCTGGCACACCGGACATTTGGTGGGTAATTGATAACTCATGGCCTTCCTCCTTTTTACATGCTTATTATATGATAGCTTTTTAAAAATATCAATAATAAAATTAAAAAAATTAATATTATTTTTGATATTTTAAACTTTTCAATGAGTTTGTTGAATAAGCAAAGAAAAAGCCGGCAAAACCGGCTTCTTAGAATATTGTCTTTCCGATCATTGATACCTGCATCAATGATCCCCTTCCAGTAAATTTTCCGCATACGCCTGCAGGCTGGCAAAGGTTTTGACATTGGATGCGCGCGTACTGATCTGGTCCCGCACGAAATCCGGCAGCATGTTGAAGTACTTCCACGCCTGCGCGTCGTTTTTGAGCAGCGCGTGCATATCCGAATAGCGTTGTTCCATTATTCTCACCTCGGTGGGTAGTTTGTGGAAAGAACACTTTGTTCATGCGCGGAAAAACAACGGATACGTTGGAGGCGCTGCCTCCAAACTTCCGTTTAGGGCCGTAACGGCCCTAAAAACCCAGTTTAAGAACTCTTATAGAACGTTCTTTGACAAAAAGAGGCGGGATTGCTCCCGCCTCCTTTGCGTTATTATTATTTACGCGCCGTCCCCGGATTTGAGGCGCTTCTCTTCCCGCAGCTTTAAAAGCGGCGGCTGGGTGCGCTCTATGGTCTCCTTTGTGACGGTGCAGCTGACGACATCGCTCCTTGAGGGAATATCATACATGATATCCATCATGGCCTCTTCGAGTATCGACCGCAAGCCGCGCGCGCCGGTCTTCCGGTCGATCGCTTTCTGGGCCACGGCCTTTAACGCCGCCTCGTCGAAGTGCAGCTCCACGCCGTCCATTTCGAACAGGCGTTTGTACTGCCGCGCCAGCGCGTTCTTGGGCTCGGTGAGTATGGACAAAAGCGCAGCCTCGTCAAGCTGGTGCAGCGTGACGATCACCGGCATACGGCCCACAAACTCGGGGATCAGACCGTACTTCAAAAGGTCCTCGGGCAGGATTTCCCTAAGGATTGCGCCGATGTCCTTGTTGGTATTGCTCTGTACATCCGCGCCAAAGCCCATCAGCTTTTCACCGGTGCGCTTTTTGATGATATCGTCTACGCCCGCAAAAGCGCCGCCGCAGATGAACAGGATGTTCGTGGTGTCGATCTGTATAAACTCCTGGTGCGGGTGCTTCCTGCCGCCCTGCGGGGGAACGCTTGCGGTGGTGCCTTCGAGTATTTTCAAAAGCGCCTGCTGCACGCCCTCGCCGGAAACGTCGCGGGTGATGGAGGGGTTCTCGCTCTTCCTGGCGATTTTATCGATTTCGTCGATGTAGATAATGCCCTTTTCAGCGCGCTCCACATCATAATCGGCAGCCTGTATGAGCTTTAAAAGGATGTTCTCCACGTCCTCGCCAACATAGCCCGCCTCAGTCAAAGAGGTGGCGTCCGCCATGGCGAAGGGGACGTTCAATATTTTAGCTAGTGTCTGGGCCAGTATGGTCTTGCCGCAGCCCGTGGGCCCCAGCATGATGATGTTGCTCTTTTGCAGTTCCACATCATCGCGCGAGGCGCCAGCGCCGATGCGCTTGTAGTGGTTGTATACGGCGACGGACAGCGCCTTCTTGGCCTGCTGCTGGCCGATGACATACTGGTTGAGCGTATTCATGATTTCCTGCGGCTTGGGGACGTCGGAGAGGTCCACAGGCTGCGTTGCGGTGTCCTCGTCAATGATTTCGCGGCAAAGCTCCACGCACTCATTGCAGATGTACACGCCCGGGCCCGCGATGATGCGATGCACCTCATCCTGGTTCTTGCCGCAGAATGTGCACTTGCCGGGGCCCTTGTCATCATATTTCGGCTTAAATTACCTACCTTCTGGGGGGAATAATCTGGTC
>JAEYHP010000131.1 GCA_023409435.1 Bacillota bacterium
GGGTACGCGCGCGCGGCAAGATTGATGGACATTATGGAACAGCACGGCTATGTCAGCGGGTTTGACGGCGCAAAGCCGAGAAAGCTTCTGATTACCCGTGCGCAATATGAACAGGTATTCGGCAACCACCCCGATACAAGTGAGGATATGGATGAGTGACATCGGCGTAATTTCCCTGGGCTGCTCCAAGAACCGCGTGGACACCGAGCGGATGCTCGGCATATTAGAAAACGCGGGCCACCGCATCGTAAACGAACCCGCAAAGGCCGAAGTGCTCATCGTGAATACCTGCGGCTTCATCGAACCCGCCAAGCAAGAAAGCATCAATACCATATTGGAAATGGCGGCTTATAAAAAGAAGGGCCGCTGCAACACGCTGATTGTAACGGGCTGCCTGAGTGAGCGCTACCGCAATGATTTAGTGGAAGGTCTCCCTGAGGTGGACCACTTTTTAGGCGTACATGAATATGAAACGCTGCCGGAGCTGTTGCCCAAATGCGCCGTATGTGCGCCGCGCGCGGGGAGGAAACTGACCACGCCCTTTTATTCGGCGTATCTCCGCGTGGCGGACGGGTGCAACAACCGCTGCACCTACTGCGCCATCCCGCTGATCCGGGGGCCATTAAACAGCGTGCCCATGCCGCAATTGCTTGACGAGACGCAAGCGCTTACGGATACCGGCGTAACCGAACTTACCATAATCGCGCAGGATACCTCAGGCTACGGCATAGACCTCTACGGGAAACCCATGCTGCTGCCGCTGATGGAGGAACTAACTAAAATTTCCGCCTTAAAGTGGCTGCGCGTGCTTTATACCTACCCGGATACCGTCACCAAGGAGCTGATCGCGGGAATCGCGGGCAACGAAAAGATCTGCAATTATCTGGACATTCCGTTGCAGCATATCGACGACGCCATGTTAAAACGCATGCACCGCAGGGGAACGCGCGCCCATATTGAAAGCGTGCTGTCCTATATCCGGGCTTACGCGCCGGATTTTATGCTGCGCACCACCATGATGGTGGGCTTCCCCGGCGAAACTGATGCGGAATTTCATTCCATGCTCGCCTTTTTGCGCGAGTACCAGTTCGACAGACTGGGGGCGTTCGCCTTCTCCCCGGAGGAAAATACGGCGGCAGCCAATATGCCCGGCCAGGTGCCGGAGGAAGTGAAGCAACAGCGGCTCGATACGCTGATGAAGCAGCAGCAAAATATCTCCCGCGCGCGAAACGAAGCGCGCGTAGGCCGCACGGTGGAAGTTCTGCTTGAAACAACACGGGAGGGCGTCACTTACGGCCGCTCCTACGCGGAAGCGCCGGAGGTGGACGGCGCGATACTCCTTCCCGCACAGCCCCACCACAAGCCCGGAACCTATGTGACCGCCCGCCTTACGAAGGCGCTCGAATACGACATGGTCGGAGAGGAACTAAAATGAATCTGCCCAACAAGCTCACGATGCTTCGCATACTGCTCGTACCCGTATTCGTCGCCTGCTTTTACATCCCCGCCTCGTATTCGAATATCGTGGCGGCGGGCGTGTATGTGCTTGCGTATATTACGGATATCCTGGACGGCCAGATTGCAAGAAAGCGCAATCTTGTCACCAGCTTCGGCAAGCTGATGGATCCCATGGCGGACAAGCTGTTAACGTGCAGCGCATTTGTCATGCTGGCTGCGGACGCGCTTGTCTCCCCCATCGCTGTCATCATCATCATCGCGCGGGAGCTGTTTATCAGCGGGTTCCGCCTCATTGCCGTGGAAAACGGCAATGTGATAGCCGCAAGCTGGCTGGGCAAGATAAAAACCATATCGCAATGCGTGGCGGTGGTCGCGGCGCTCATTTGGCCGTACCTCTGGTGGCCGCTCTTCCCGCTGGACGATATTATCGTATGGATCTCCGTGGGCTTTACACTCTGGTCCTGTATCGATTATGTGGTAAAGAACCGGGGGAGCATCAAGTTCTCCTGATTTTGTTACGGTATTAAGCGAATATAATGCGTATTGCGCGTCGTAATTTCTTATAAGGAAAAGAGGTCATTCAATATGATTGCCGAGCTAATCAGCGTTGGAACCGAGCTGTTGATGGGGCAGGTGCTCAACACGGACGCGCAGTTTATGGCGCAAAAGCTCGCGCCGATGGGCGTGAACGTCTACCACCAGGTCACCGTAGGGGACAACCCTGAGCGGCTGAAGGACGCCGTGCGCACCGCTCTTTCCCGCGCGGACGTCGTGATACTTTCCGGCGGCCTTGGCCCCACAGGGGACGATCTCACCAAACAGACCGTAGCAGACCTGTTTGAGCTTCCCATGGAGCGGGACGCAGCGAGCGAACAGACGCTGCGCGAGCGCTTTCTCGCCTTCCGCCGGGAAATGACGCCCAACAACCTCAAGCAGGCGGATTTCCCCAAAGGCAGCATCATACTGAAAAACCCCAACGGCACCGCGCCCGGCTGCATTGTGCCTAAAGGCGACAAAGCGGCGATACTGCTGCCCGGCCCGCCCTCCGAACTGTCCCCCATGTTTGAAAACGAAGTCATGCCGTATCTTGAGGCGCGAAGCGGTTGGAAGCTGTATTCCCGCGAACTGCGCATATTCGGTATGGGTGAATCGACCGTGGAGCACCGCCTGCAGGACCTGATGGACGCGCAAGTGAACCCCACAATCGCCCCGTACGCGAAAACGGGCGAGGTCACGCTGCGCGTGACGGCGCGCTGCGGCACGGAAGAGGAAGGTCTTGCTCTCGTACAGCCCTTGATCAATGAGATTAAGAGCCGCATAGGCGACGTCGTATACTCCACCGAGGGCGTGACGCTGGCGGGCGTATGCGCTAAGGTATTAGAGGAGCGCAACCTTACGCTCGCCGTGGCCGAAAGCTGCACCGGCGGGCTCATTTCTTCCACGCTTATCGATATCCCCGGAAGTTCCACGTACTTTATGGAGGGCGCGATCACGTATTCGGACGCCGCGAAGATGCGCCGCCTTGGCGTTTCCTCCGCCACGTTACGGAAATACGGCGCGGTGAGCGCGGAATGCGCAAAGGAAATGGCAATGGGCATGCGCAAGACCTCGGGGACCGATTATGCGCTCTCTACCACCGGCATCGCAGGTCCCGGCGGCGCTACGAAGGAGAAACCGGTAGGCCTTGTGTATATTGCGCTTTCGGATGGAAAGGACGTTATTGTCAAGCGCCTGCAGCTTACCGGAAACCGCAGCAGAATCCGCGAAGTCACCGTACTCAATGCGCTTGACGTGCTGCGCCGCTCCCTGCTGGAGCTGCCGCAGGTCGAATAAGTTTCCTGTATGGATACTTTCGGCCGTTAAATGCTTGCTTTTCTCGTTTAATCCGTAAAAAAGTTTCTTTTTGCGAAACTTTTTCTTTTCCTGTACATGGGACTATGATATACTCTTTTTATCAAGATAAGTTTTAATCTGGGAGGATCGGGCATGGCAAACATAGGCGTGGAAAAGTCCAGGGCGCTGGAAATGGCGCTCAGCCAGATCGAAAAGCAGTTCGGCAAGGGCGCCATCATGAAGCTGGGGGACGCCGCGGGTAAAATCTCCGTCTCCACCATATCCACTGGCTGCCTGGAGCTGGACTTCGCGCTGGGCGTGGGCGGTGTGCCGCGCGGGCGCATCGTTGAAATATTCGGGCCGGAATCCTCCGGTAAAACCACCGTGGCCCTGCACATCATCGCGCAGGCGCAAAAGGCGGGCGGCACCGCCGCGTTTATCGACGCGGAACACGCGCTCGATCCGCTCTATGCCGGGAACTTGGGCGTGAACGTGGACGATCTGTATGTCTCCCAGCCGGACAACGGCGAGCAGGCGCTTGAAATCACGGAAGCCCTGGTGCGTTCGGGCGCAATGGACGTGGTGGTGGTGGACTCGGTAGCCGCCCTGGTTCCCAAAGCGGAAATCGAAGGCGACATGGGCGATTCCCACGTCGGCCTCCAGGCGCGCCTGATGTCTCAGGCATTGCGTAAGCTGGCGGGCGCCATATCCAAGACCAATACGGTGGTGGTGTTCATCAACCAGCTGCGCGAAAAGGTCGGCGTCATGTTCGGCAATCCGGAAACCACGCCTGGCGGCAAGGCGCTCAAGTTCTACGCCTCCATCCGTCTGGATGTGCGCAAAATCGAAACGCTCAAGAGCGGCACGGAATTTGTGGGCAGCCGCACCCGCGTGAAAGTTGTTAAAAATAAGGTGGCCCCGCCCTTTAAACAGGCGGAGTTCGATATCATATACGGCGAAGGCATCTCGCGCGAAGGCTCCATACTGGATCTTGCGACGCAGTATAAGCTCATCGCGAAGACCGGCGCATGGTATTCCTATGGCGATATGCGCATGGCGCAGGGCCGGGACAACGCCAGATTGTTCTTAAAGGACAACCGCGAACTTTGCGAACAGTTGGAAGCGCAGCTGCGCGGTATCCTGGAGCAGGAGCGCGCAAAGGCCGCTGCCGAGCACGAGGCGCGCCGCGGGAGCACGGAGACTGTGCCCGTTGGCGCCGACGACTGACGGCATGATAAGCATGTAATGAAAAGTCCTCCCGGCTTCTGGCGGGGTATCATAGGGCATTCAGCGAGGGCGGTATGAAGGAACGCATTCGGAACATACTGAACTTCAAAAAACCGTCGCGGACCATCATTGCCGCCGCCGTCGTGCTTGCGGCCGCGCTGACCGTGGTGCTTCTCATAAAAGACGCGCGGACCGGTACCTACGAGGCGCGCGGGTGGCTGGATTACTACCTTGACGAACAGCTCCCCTGGGATAACAGTTTGGAATTGAGCCTGCCCGAATATTCCGGCACAACATTCCGCTGGACCTCGAATGAAATTACTGCTGTCACCTCCGGAGGCGAAATAGCGCTTCTTGGCGGGATGCCGGTGTGGAATGTCTACCTGGCAGACCTGACTGGCGACGGGCTGCCTGAAATTTGCGCGACGGTCAGTTTTGGATCGGGAATTGTGGATACCCGCGTGTTGGTCTCCGATTATGCCGGCGGCAAGCTCTATGAGCTGTCCGACCGCATGATATACGATTACGTTTTGTCGTTGGAAAACGGGCGTCTTATCGTCACGCAGTCAGAATACAACGGCGAAAACCTGGCCGCGGGCGAATTAAAGATAATCAACGGCGAACTGACCGCTGTCGGAATTGACCGCACAAGGCCCGCATCTGAGTCGATCGACCCTCTGAGGATTGGGGCGGCACAGTAGAATGTACGAGGCGGCCTCCATTGCATTTATTGACGCCTCAACGATTAAAAAAGAAAAGTAAGGTACATCAGCAAAAAGCAGCAGAGGCCAATCGCTGGCATCGGCTGCTTTTTTGTTGTATTCGGACCGTCCGACAGCTCGTTTAAACGGGAAACCCGCTTATAGGCTATGGCTATACCTGCGCCGCGTTGGGAAGCCCAAAGGGCTTGCCCGTCAGCTCCAGATAAAACGCGGCCCTTGCGGTGAGCATATACGGCGCAATCCACAGGCCGAGGATGCCAACCGTTAAAGCGGAAAGCAGCCACCAGCCGATAAAGCTCAGATCCAGGCAGAACAGCCTGCCCTTGTTGCCGTCCGTCAGCTCCTTGGAGCGGTTGACGGCCTCAATTATCCCCATATCCGGATATTCCGCCATCAGGTAAGGCGCCATGGAATACCGGTAGGCGGCGACAATGCCGGGGACAAAGAGCAGCAGCGACCAAAGGAGTATAAACAGCAGCATGAACAGCCTGAGGCCCAACGCCTTCAAAAAGATATCAAACCGCTCAAACAGGCTGGAAAACGGCGGTCTTTGGCCCAAGTTCAGCCTCGTATGGAAGGCGCAGGTGCCAAGCTCTACCACAGAGCCGATAATAAGAGCGGCGATTCCCCAGACCGTCAATACGCCGAACGCAGTCGACACAAAGATATTGTTCATGGCTTCCCATACGTTGGACGAATAGTTCCCGGGGCTGTTGAACGTGTAGGTAAAAGCCGAAGGAGTGTTTGTGCCCCCCAGTATTCCTGCCACCAGGCAGATAAGCAGCGCCCAACCCCAATACCCCTTGAGACTGTTGCGCGCCGCCGCGCGAAAACTTTTTGCGTTTGGATGCATACCCTGCTACCCCCAATATTTTGATCGTGGATATGGTACCACAATTCGGTAATTCCCACAATATTCTTTACAAAATTTGATATGTTGCTATCCTATATCTTACATTTTTGCGCTTATAAGGGTTGTTCCCCATTGGATTGTCTGCTACAATAGGCACAAATAATGTGAAGGGGAATCATCAGTATGGAATATGGACAAATGCCTTCGGGTGGCGGTACGCCCGGGAGCACCCCCAATAATAACAAGGCAGTCGCGTCCTTGGTCTTGGGCATCGTTTCCGTTGTGTGCGTATTCTTTGGATCTGCTGCGTTTCTGGGCATCATCCTAGGCGTCGTTGGTTTGATATTGGGCATCAACGCTAAAAAGGAAGCGCCTTCCAGCATGGCCACAGCGGGCATCATACTCAGCATCGTCGCCATCGCCGCCTGCGCAATCGTATTCATCGCCTGCGTCGCCTGCATCGGCTTTTTCTCTTCCGCAGCCGAGTACAGCCAGTTCTTGAACTAAGCCGATCAATTAAAAAAGGCGGGCGATGCCCGCCTTTTTTATAGGAGGAGTATGCTTCCGTTCTTTACTATATTCGGCCATCCCATCCCCATGTACGGTCTGGCGATCGTATTTGGCGCGGCCCTGGGCGTGTTGCTTGCAGTCTATTCCCCGCGCAACCGGGATATCCCGCGGCAGGATATTTTCTTTAGCGCATGCTATATGGGCATCGGCGTGTTCATAGGCGCGAAGCTTCTTTATCTTTTGATCGCACTGCCGCAGCTGCTGCTCCAGCCAAATGCGCCAAAGTTCAGCCTGTCTCTTCTTGCCGCCCTGTTCTCCGGCGGGTTCGTGTTTTACGGCGGGATATTCGGAGGGCTCTTCTTTCTTCGCCTCTATACGCGCAAGTACAGGCTTCCTTACATGAAAACTCTGGAGACGCTCATTCCTTCCGTGCCGCTCATACACGCCATAGGCCGCGTGGGGTGTTTCTTTGCGGGTTGCTGCTACGGCATGCCGATATCGCCTCCCTGGGGCATGACATTCCGTTTAGGCTCGGCAGCTCCCGCTGGCGTTTCCCTGCTTCCGGTGCAGCTTTATGAAACCGGGCTGAACCTTATCCTGTTCGCCATCCTGCTGCTGTATGGGAAAAAACGCCCCGCGGAAGGCAAACTGCTTGGCTGCTATCTCGCAGGCTACGCATGCCTCCGCTTTTTCCTGGAGTTTTTCCGGTATGACGCGGCGCGCGGCATGCTGTTTGGCCTTTCCACCTCGCAATGGATCAGCCTTCTCCTGCTCCCCATGGGAATCTTTCTGCTGGCGCGAAAGCAGCATACCGTAAAGGCACAGTAAATCAATTCTCCCCTTTACACGGCCCGTACATGGGCCGTATATACTTCACATGCAAAGCGTTATATAATGGAAACAGCATTTATATCGATCATCCGTATCCAAGGAGGACGAATATGCAGTTAAACTATAAGCGCACCATTCTGGTCGGGCTCGCTTTCCTGTCCATATCCGCGTTCTGGCAGCTGTATGACAGCATCATTCCTCTGATCCTCCGGGATACGTTCGGCCTGGGGGATACGGTCTCCGGCTTTATCATGTCCATAGACAACATACTCGCACTTTTCATGCTGCCGTTGTTTGGCGCATTGAGCGACAGGGCGGGCAAACGCATGCCGTTTATCGTGATGGGCACGGTCGCCGCGGTCATTTTCATGGTCGCCGTCCCGCTCACCGCGCAGACCGGGTCGCTTCCGCTGTTCTTCGTGGCGCTGGGGCTTGTGCTGTTTACCATGAGTTCCTACCGCTCCCCCGCTGTCGCGCTGATGCCGGACGTCACGCCCAAGCCGCAGCGCAGCAAGGCGAACGCGGTCATCAACCTGATGGGCGCTTTGGGCGGCGTGTATACGCTCATCATGATTCCTCTGTTGACCGGCAAGCAGGCCGTTTCCGGGGATTATACCGCCGTGTTCGTCGCCGTAGCGGCATTAATGGCAATCGCGGTAGCGGTACTCCGCTTCACCATACCGGAACAGAAGCTTGTTAAGAGCATGCGGGACATCAACTACGGCGTGGACCCATCGGAAGAAGCGAAACCCGCGGAGGAGGGCGAAAAAACGGCGCTCCCGCCCGACGTCATGCGCAGCCTGATACTCATACTCGTTTCCGTATCGCTCTGGTTCATGGGTTATAACGCGGTGACAACAGCCTTCACGAAGTACGCCACCCAGGTGTGGGGGCAGAACGTCGGCCAGGCTTCCACATGCCTGCTGGTCGCTACCGCCGGCGCGGTGGTCTCTTACATCCCCATTGGGCTCATCGCCTCGAAAATCGGCCGCAAAAAAACAATACTCATCGGCATTGTGCTGCTTTCTGCCTGCTTTGCGTCCGGCGCGTTTGTGGCGGATCGGTTTTCGCCCGCTCTCTATGGCATGTTCGCGCTGGTTGGCTTTGCGTGGGCGGCAATCAATGTGAACAGCTACCCCATGGTGGTGGAAATCAGCCGCTACGGCGATATCGGAAAGTACACCGGGTATTATTACATATTCTCCATGGCGGCGCAGATCGTCACCCCCATACTTTCCGGCGCGCTTTTGGAGCATGTGGGCTACCATACGCTGTTCCCCTACGCCGCGGTCATGGTCGCGCTCGCCTTTATCACCATGAGCCTGACCCGGCACGGGGACAACAAGCCCCAGAAGAAAGCTTCTAAATTGGAAGCGTTCGATGTGGATGATTAGTGACTATTTCGGGGGCTTTGCCCCCGAACCCCCACCCAAGGGACACGTCCCTTGGGAATCCCTCTCGTTGAAAGCGCCCTAGAATAGGACGTTCTCCGGGATGGGTTCTTAGGGCCGTCACGGCCCTAAGTGGGAGCTTGAGGGCAAAGCCCTCAACGTACCCTTATTGATACTCTGGAAGGGCTTGCAAAGCCCTTCTTTTATTCTCCAAATCTTATCCTTTCACCCTGCGTTCACAGCAATGCCTTTGCCGATATGATATACTAAAAGCAGGAAAGAACTGATTAATCAACCCGGAGCGCGGGTACTTTATAGGCAACCCGAAATATGGAGGAAGCCAAAATGCTGGAAGTAAGGACAGCCATCTTAAGCGACAAAGAATCATACCGTGAGTTGTGGCGCATCTGCTTTGGGGATTCGGAACGGTTCATGGACTGGTTCTTTTCCGAGCGCTTTTTCCCCGAGTATTCCTCCTGCCTGCTGGAGGATGGCGCGATGATGAGCGCGCTGCAAAGCTACCCGCTGCATGTGCGCATCCGTAACCGCATACTCCCCGCGTCCATGCTCACCGGGGTATCCACGCACCCGGAGCGCAGCGGGCGCGGATATATGAAGCAGATATTCCTGCACCATATGCAGCGCGTACGCTCGTTCGGAATTCCCATCGTCATACACACCCCGGCGCATCTCACCACGTTTTTTTCGCGCGGGCATTTCCCCGCGACGGATACGCTGCACCTGACGCTTGAGAACGCGCGCTACGATGCCTTACCCGAGGGCATATCCCGGCAGGACCTGTATCAAGG
>JAEYHP010000043.1 GCA_023409435.1 Bacillota bacterium
GCTTGAGGCCATGACCTGCGTATGCTCCGTGGGCCTTGATATGATCGCCATTCCCGGCGACACGCCCGCCGAGACTATATCCGGTATCCTGGCGGACGAGGCCGCTATCGGCATGGTCAACAATAAAACCACCGCCGTACGCATCATCCCCGCCCCCGGCAAAAAAGCGGGCGAGTTCGTGGAATTCGGCGGGCTTTTGGGCCGCGCACCCGTCATGGACGTGAACCGGTATTCCTGCGACGCATTTATCGCGCGCGGCGGTCGCATCCCCGCGCCGATTCATAGTCTTAAGAACTAAAGGTTACGCTACTTTTCTTTCCACGAAAGAAAAGTAGCAAAAGAAAGCGGCAGCTTTTGGAGCTACTTATGTCCATCCCCGACACCATTTTTGCCCCTGCCACGCCGGTAGGCGGCGCAATCTGCATGCTGCGCGTCAGCGGCGCAAAAAGCGCCTCAGCGCTTTTTGCGCTTTCCAACAAGAAACTATCCGATCATCCGCGCCGCATGACACGGGTTCGGCTAACGCACGACGGGCGGCAACTGGACGACGCGATAGCGGTGTTCTACCCTGCGCCCAACAGCTATACCGGCGAGGACATGGCGGAAGTGTTCTGCCACGGCGGCCCCGCCGTGGTGCGTGCGGTGCAAAGCGCCTTGATTGCGTCGGAATTGCGCCCCGCCGAGCCGGGGGAATTCACGCGCCGCGCGTTTTTGAACGGCAAAATGGACCTGGTGGAAGCGGAAGCGGTGATGGATTTAATACAATCTACCGCCGAGCGCGCGGCGGACGCCGCCATGGAGCAGCTGCAGGGCAGGCTGAGCCGTGAGATCGCTTTGGTGGAAACGCTTCTGACCGAAGCGCTTTCCGGCGTCAGCGCCGCCATCGATTACCCGGAAGAGCTTGAAGAGGACGTGTTTTCCGCGCTGCCGGAGCAGCTTTCTGAAGCGGAGCGGGCGTTATCTTCTCTCATCGCGCAGGGCAAGACCGGGCGCGTGCTGCGCGAAGGATTGCGCGTAGCGCTTGTTGGACGGCCCAACGCCGGAAAATCCAGCTTGATGAACGCGCTCCTGGGCTACCCCCGCGCCATCGTCACGCCGCAGGCGGGTACCACGCGGGACGTGCTGGAGGAGCAGCTTTCGTTGGACGGCGTCCCAATCCGCCTGTTTGACACTGCGGGTCTAAGGGAAACCGAAGACGAAGCGGAGCGCGAAGGCGTTTCCCGCGCTTTCAATGCCATGCAACGAGCGGACCTTGTGCTGCTGCTGCTCGACGGTTCCGCGCCGCTCACCACACAGGATCAATCTTTATTGGAACAAACGCGGAACATCAAACGCATCCTGCTGCAAACAAAGGTCGATCTCCCCATTGCGTGGGAGTTGGATGCGCTTTCTGAAGGAGAAGGGACGCTTGCAGTCAGCGCGAAAACGGGCGAAGGGCTGGACGCCCTGACGGACGCCATTCGCCATGCCGCAGGGCCAATTTCCGGCGCGTATGTCACCAATGCGCGGCATGTGGGAGCCTTGGAAGAAGCGCTGGGCTTTATCTGTTCGGCGAAAAATGCGCCGGAGCCGGACTGCATGGCGACGGATCTCCGCGGGGCGCTACTCGCCCTTGGCTCTATTACCGGAAGTACTGTGGATGAAACGGTGATTGACCGCATATTCGAGCGCTTCTGCGTAGGAAAATAATTGCAGGAACGGCAATTTGTTGCGTATACTCATAAAAAGGCGCACAGGGAATTGTGCAAAAGGAGACCCGCTATGATTTATGAAAAATCCACCATGGACGCGCTTTTGCAGCGCCGCAGCATACGCTCCTTTACCCAAGAGCCCGTAAGCGAGGGGCAGGTTCACACCATCTTACGCGCGGGCATGTTTGCGCCATCCGCGCACAACAGGCGCACCTGGGAGATCATCACCGTCATGTCCCGCGGAACGCTCGATGCGCTTGCCCCCATGAGCAGGTGGTGGGGCGTGCTCAAAGAGGCCCCGCTGTGCATCGTGTGCTGCGGCTATTCCGCCGGGATCAAGCCCGAGGATGAGGAATTCTTAGTGCAGAACAGCATCGCGGCCACGGAGAACATGCTCCTTTGTATCGACGCGATGGGGCTGGGCGGCGTATGGCTGGGCATCCATGCCAAACGGCCCTATTACGCGGACGTAAAAGCACTACTAAACATTCCGGGAGACGTGCGCGTGGTCAGCCTGATTGCGGTGGGTCACCCCAAGGAGCCGCTTCCGCCGCGCGCGCAGCCCGCAGAACGCTTTGAGGAACAAAAGTGGCATAAGGAAAAGTGGTAAATAAGAAACACAATCATTTAACTCAGAAAATGGGTTCTTAGGGCCGTTACGGCCCTAAGTGGAAGTTGGAGGGCGAAGCCCTCAACGTATAAAAGGCTCCGCTGCATGTTGCAGCGGAGCCTTTTGCCATGAACTTATTTCTTTTTCTGCGGCACGCCGCGCGCGATCTTCACCGCGTCAAACGCGCCGTTTGCGGCGAGGCTTACAACCACTGCGTTGATGAGGCACAGCGCGCCGCTGTTAAGCGTAAGCCCGGTGGTAAATGCCGTAGACAATAACAATAGAATGAATGCGACCAGGTAGCTGAATACCCGCGTGGGAAGCTTCCCAATCAAGGGGACTCCTTTTAACAGTTGCGTGATGAGTGTTGTTGCCAATGTCGCGCCGGAGTAGGTAGCCAGCATGCTCCATGAAAAGAACTCTTCCATAGCGCCCTCCTTTCTGAATTAACAATATGAATAAGAGGGGCCTCATATGCCCATCCGGCGCCGTATCTACCAGGGTCGCTTACTCCACTTTTTCTGAATATGTTTGAAAGTATGCTCCGCGCAGCACGGGATTTGCCGTAAGACTCTTTTGTGCCGTTCGAGGTGCGGGCTAGAGGCCTTGCACTCCCGCAGCTGCAATTTTTTCAAATCTGAAATTTTTTACGTTATTTTGTAATAGTTTTGAAATATTTTTTTGGGATCTGGAAATAATAGACGGCGAAGTACCCTGTGCAAGAGGTTCCCGAACTTATTTGCAGCAAAAAATTAAAACGAAAGAGGTAATACAATGAAGAAGTTTTTGACCCTGGTCCTCGCTCTGGTTCTGGCTCTAGCTCTGGCCGCGCCCGCCATGGCGTTTACTTCCGTTGAGCCCGACACCGACACACCCTATGAGCTGGATATCTATCTCGTAGACTATGAAGATGATGCGTTCTTCGGCTATGCCAGCCTGCCCGCTACGGACCGCGGCTACGCCAAGAACGAGATCGTTGCGGCGATTGTTGAATTCGTGACCCCCAAGAATGAGGAGCTTGATGAGGACTTTGACTCCCTTGTCCTCTCCGGTGAAGACGTAACACTCAACGTCACCGACAACGAAATAAGCGGCAGTAAGGGAACGCTTTACACCTCCGCAGGCAACCTGAAGTTTGCCTGGGACGGCGATGAACTGAGCTATTCAGCTTTGGAGAAGTTCGATGATACTGACAAGAAGACGACCGGCAAGGTCCTGTTCTTTGCCAAGGTCACCGGCGACGACGCTTCCCTGACCGCCACAT
Organism: Bacillota bacterium; assembly: GCA_023409435.1. Lineage (GTDB taxonomy): Bacteria > Bacillota > Clostridia > Christensenellales > CAG-138 > JAEYLA01. Next base: position 3,566 of record JAEYHP010000043.1, read on the forward strand.
TGAACGCGGATGATTCGGGATTTGAGAACCCCCCGGCAGAAAGCTCCTATTCCTCGCTTCACAGCATCCTTTTCGTGGGAGATGATTATATCGTTGACCATGCTACCGGTGCATTTGTGATATATGATGAGGATGTAAACCCGCTCTTCGAGATCACCGTGGACAGCAAGAACAAGACCAAAGACCTGTATATCTATGCGGAAGAAGATAGCAACTATGACGCATACCTCGCCGTAAACCCGGAAGCTGGCGTATTCTACGGGAAAGGCTCTGCTGAACGCGTGACTGAAAAATCTCTCATTCGCGAGCTGCAGGGCATCTATGAAGACGCGTTCGTTGACGATTTCGGCTTCGACTTCAGCATCCAGGGCGGCCTCCTGAAAGAGTCCTTCTTTACAGGCATCAACGGCGAAGATGATGTCTCCGCCACTGTTGACATCGAACCCTGGACCGCTTATGTCACCGTTCCCGACGCCATCGTTATCGATCCCCCGAAGACCGGTGACGCCGCGAGCATAGCCGGCTTCGTAATGATCGTTCTGGCCGCTGCCGCTGTTGTGGCTGTGAGGAAGGTTCGCGCGTAAACATTAAACAAAAACCAATCATCGGGAACAATTGCACAAAAAGCCCGCCTTCACAGGCGGGCTTTATACATTGCATATCCTTGAGCTGCTGCGGCAGGTTTTTCAGCACGTAATTTTTTGCGCCATTTTGTAATTATTTCGTAATATTCTATTGACACGTATAAGAAAGTTTGTTAAAGTGACAGTGTGCAAGAGGTTCCCGCTCTCATTTGCAAACAAGTATAAAATAACGAAAGGGGTACTACCATGAAAAAGTTTTTAACCCTGGTTCTCGCTCTGGTTTTTGCTCTGGCTCTGACCGTGCCCGCTATGGCCTTCACCTCCGTTACGGCCGATGAGGACACCCCCTACGAGCTGGACATTTATCTCGTAGAGCATGAAGATGATTCTTTCTTCGGCCTCGTCGGCCTGCCTCCCTCGGATCGCGGCTATGCCAAGAACGAGATCGTTGCGGCGATCGTTGAAATCGTCGTTCCCAAGGACGAGGATCTTGGTGCGGATTTTGACTCCCTCGTTCTTTCCGGCGAGAATGTTAGCCTGAAGGTTATAGAAAACAATATCGCCGCCGGAGACGCGACGCTCTACACCAGCAAGGGCGACAAGCTTTTCGCCTATAGCACCGCCGACGATGAGCTGTCGACTGATGCTCTTGCTATCTATGACACCGGCGATTCCAAGACGACCGTTAAGGTTCTGTTCTTCGCCAAGGTTACCGACGACGACGCTTCCCTGACCGCTACCCTGAATGCGGATGACTCCAGTTTTGGCACCCTCGGCGCCTCCTATTCTTCTCTGACCAACGCTTTGATCGTGGGCGATTATGTTGTTAAGCACACTTCCAATAGCTTCTTGGTATATGATAAGGATTCTTTTAGTCCCGATCCCGCGGATGCCGTTAAGCTCTTCGAAATCACCGTGAACGACGACAACGAGACCGAAGACCTGTTCATCTATGATGAAGATGGTGTCAAGTATCTCGCCGTCAACCCCGAAGGTGGCGTGTTCTACAATGCTGCTGGCTCCACCCGCATAACCAACAACTCTATCATCCGTGACCTGCAGGCAATCTATGAAGATGCTTTCGTTGAAGACTTCGGCTTTGACTTCAGCGTCTCTGGCGGCATCCTGAAGGAGTCCTTCTTCTCCGACGTCAACGGTTCCGACGATGTCGAAGCGACCGTTGAAATCAAGCCCTGGACCGCTTATGTCACCGTTCCCGACAACATCGTCGTGGACCCCCCGAAGACCGGTGATGCCGCGAGCATCGTTGGCTTCGTGATGATCGTTCTGGCCGCTGCCGCTGTTGTAGCTGTCAAGAAGGTCCGTGCGTAAGCATTAAATCCCTATCGGGAGCCGTAAAATTGCACAAAAAAAGCCCGCCATCACGGCGGGCTTTTTCCATGTCAAGGATTGTCATGCATATCCTTGATGTACGTTCTACTTGCTGCCTTTGAGTTTGCCAAAGAGATCGCTAATAAAATTGCTGCCGCGGCTTACCAATATTCCGGTAACCGCCGCATCCAGCCAGGCGGGGAAGGAAATACCCAGTATGCTGAATATCCCCACGCCCGCCGCAATGCATACGCCGACGCCGCCCGCCATTGCGGCAACCGAGGGCCACTTCACTCCCCCCGCAACCGCCTGTTTGATTGTTTCTACAACAGCCTCCACCAGCAAAGCCAGTGCGATGAGCACAGCAACCGCTTCCATAGTTCTCCCTCCATGTTATCTGATTTGTCCCAGCAGCCAGCCCGCGGCCGCCGCTACAACGAGTGTAATGAGCTGACCCACCAACGCCTCCCACCGCTTGCCGCCCTTCGCTTCCAGAAAGCGGATACGGCTTTCATGATCATCAATATCCGCAAGCGCGGTGGTCAGCTTCTGTTCGATGCGCTCGAGCTTTAATAAAATCTCCTGTACCTGGCTTTCCGCCATACGCTATATCCTCCTTAGGTAAGTATCAATGCACCAGCCACGCAGCATAGGGCTTTGTTCATGCAGAACGACTTCCGCCCAGCCGCTTGCCATAGCCAGCACAATGCACTTCTGCCCATTCAAAAGCTTGCCCAGCACAGGGTTGACTGTACCGGCGCCACCGCGCACGTTGACGCCGCTGTCCCCCCCATAGAGGTACAGCGCGGGGAGGGGTAGCGCAACAGGCTGCTCGGGCTCCGGCTTGGGTTGCGGTACGGCCGAAAGCTTCGCCCTGAATGTGTTCATATCGATACAAGGGCAAAGGGTAGCATATGTCTTGCCGGTGAGCTTACCGTCTTTATAGAGCGGAATTTCATTGTGGCCCAATACTGCGGAGGCGGGAAGCCTGTAGAGCGCCATTAGGTCCTTGACAAGCCGGATTGCCGACGCAAGCTGCTTTTCCGCAGGCAGATTGTCCGCACGCATGTCTCCATCCAGCGCGATAGCCACGCTGCGCTGGTTTGCGTTGTTGGTTACATTGTCCTTCACCCCGCCGTGGCCGAATTCGTGGCCCCGGCCCAAATATACGGTACCGTCCTGAAGGATCAAGTACGAGTAGGGAACGCCCCGCTGCCCATCGGAAATGCGGCCCTGATGCAAGGCGGCCCACCTTTGCAGTGAGCCGTACTTGCCGACGGTATGATGGATTTGAATATGGTCCGTGGTTTTACGCTTGTTGCGGGCAATGGGCCAAACGAGGCCGGTATCTGTAATATAGGAAAACTCTCCCATAGCTGAACCCCCAAATATCTTATGCCGGTCCGGCAAGGCTAGGGTCGGGCGGCGTATAGCTGGGATTGGGATAGAACGTCCCCGTTTCCCCGTCATACAGCCACTCTTTGGGTGGGGTCGGCTCGATAAATTTTGCATCGCCCCCGGCGGTTTCGTCGTATCCCCACCCTTCACGAACGTAGTCAGGGGCTTCAACAAATACGGCGTTGGGCGGGTAATGATCTTCTGGAATACTTGCAACGTTAGAATATAGCGTCGTAGCATCGTAATAGCATACACCAAATGCAATTTGAAAAACCTTCATAACCATCCTCACTTATAATACTGAATGATGCAAACACCAGAGCCTCCGCTCCCACCAGCTGGTCCACCATTCTCTCTTCCATACCCACCACCACCACCAGCAGCTATACCACCCGCGCCACCAGCTGACGCTGTTCCTCCGTTACCGCCATTACCTGATGGACCGTATCCACCACCGCCGCCGCCACCACCGGTATCGTATATACCTGTGGGACCACCACCATTTCCACCATTACCTCCATAGCCACCACCACCAGCCCCACCAGCACTGGAAACTCTACCTGAACCAGTTATTCGACCTGTGCCACCTATGCCTCCGTTACCACCTAATCCCCCACCGCCACCACAGCCAGGGTATGTTCCTGTTCCTGAAACTCCGCCATTACCCCCATAGCCACCACCGCCAGAACGTGTTCCGCTACCTGCCAAAGCTGATCCAACGAAATCTTCGCCACGCGTGGTAGTACTTGTGCCATTTATAGCATTTGAACCATGGCTACCGCCTGCTCCCCCAAAGTAGCCGCCAATACCGCCTTGAGCAAGGAGGCCAGCTGAACCTCCACCGCCACCATACATGCCACCTGCACCACCGTTATTAGAATCTCCGCTAGTGTAGTTCCCCCCCCCGCCACCGCCACCACCGTAGGACCCGTTTCCTCCACCTTTACCAATTATGGTAGTACTTGCACCATCTCGACTTACGCCACCACCACCACCGCCAGTACCACCACTACCGTCACTGGCTCCACCATTTGCTGACAAATATATTCCAAATGATGTAGGTCCACCATTGCCACCAGACACTCCACCCGCACCGATAGTTATGGGTATATTGCCTAATCCTTTAACTACTACAAAATTAGTAGTCATGTGACCACCACCGCCACCATTGCCGCCCCAGTAGGTTGCAGTCCCACCATTGCCACCAGTTCCAGGCTCGCCACCAGCGCCACCACCAAACAAGCGCACAAAAACACGCTCAAGCCCGGACGGAACTGTCCAGCTTTGAGAAGATGTAATTATCTCGGTAACAAATTGAAGCTTTCCGCCCCGCCTGCAAATATATCCTTCTGCCATTTACTGCACCACC
>JAEYHP010000102.1 GCA_023409435.1 Bacillota bacterium
CCGTAACAGTATACCCCGTTGTTACCAATGTTTCAATGCACGGCGCGGGTGGCTTGCCCACAAGCGGGGAGACAGAAAAATCCCCCTCGCGTTCGCAAGGGGAATTTCTTGTTCAGCTACTTCATGCCCAATAGAAACCGGGTTATTCGAAAGCGGCGCAGCGCCTCGTATCCCGCAAGGGAAAATAAGAGAGAACCTATGGCGATCAGCAGAAATTTCGTCCACGCCGGCAACGGCCAGGTCACCACGAAAAACGCGACCGCCATCATGACGGACTGGTGCAGAATATACACTGGAAACGACGCGCCGTTGCAGTAACTAAGCGCCTTTCCGGGTTTGTTGCAATACGCCTGCGCCAGCCCGATAAGCGCGAGTATCATGAGCCAGGCTGCAAGCTCCCTGAATAACGCGACAACCGCCGCCTCAACAGTATACCCGGAAGCGAATTGCAGCAGCGAAACTATTCCCACAAAGCAAGCCCCCGCGAACAAGGCCCCGACGAGATACCATACGCGGTATTTCTTTAATGTATCCAGAAGATTCCGGTGCGCAAGCCAATATCCCAATAAAAAGAACGCGGCAAAATAGAACGGATTTTTTCCGCCAATGCCGGGCAGGGCGCTTGTGATGGCCAGTGGTACAAACGCCAAAGGAAGCACAGCGGGCTTGCCCCAAAAACCCGGTTTCTGCCCATCGGTTTGCCGGATGCGCATCAAAACCGGTAAAAGCCCTGCGCTAATGATATAAAGATAGAGCAAAAACCACAGATGGGCGGGCGTAAAGCTGCCGGTATAGCCCGTAAGGTCCGAAAAATCCGTAAAATAGGACGGCAGGAAGCTGAAGTACCCTCCCGTATACCCATATTGCTGCACGCTGGCAAGATAGCCCTGAATAGGAACAACCAGAAGAATGCCAAATAAAAACGGCACAAGGAGCCGCAAAAACCGTTCCTTCATATACTGTCTCGGCGCGCGTTTTTGCAGCGCATAATAGCTGGATACTCCTGCTATGACAAACATCAGCGGCATGAACCAGTAGGAAGAAAGGAATACAAAACAGGAAGAAAACGAATTGACCGTATCCTTAATGTAATTTGGCTCCCAGGCGTCAAATACCCGCGCCGTATGGAAAGGAAACAGCAGCAGAATACAGCCTGTCCGCAGCCAGTCTAACCCGTGGTTGCGCAGTACGCGCGCTTTCAATTCAAATTGCGCTTCCATATACCTTCCCGCTCCAATCCTTATATGTAATGGCGTACCGCAGTTCATCCTGCCACTCCCCGCCTTTATACCGAGCTGCTTTGAATATGGCTTCGCGCTTCATGCCGCACTTTTTCATAACAGCTTCGGACGCAAGGTTGTTCGCGTTGCAGCATGCGATTACCTTTTTTAGCCCCAACTCCTCAAAACCCATGCGGATGAGTTGCTGCGCAATGCCGGTGCCGTACCCTTTTCCCCAATAGGGCGGCAGCAGCATATAGCCGATTTCCGCGCCGCCCGGGTCGGTTTTTAAAAGCTTGATGTTGCCCATGCCGATGGGCTCTCCATTTGGCAGCAATACGGCATACTCATACAGCAGCCTGCCCGACTTTCTGGTATCTTCGAGCGTGCGCACAAACCAGGGCTGGTACGCCTCCAGGCCTTTAACCGCGTCGATGAGCGTATACCGCATAACCTCGGGACTTGCGTACATGGCGTAATACAAAGAAAGGTCGTCTTCCTCTATCTCCCGAAGAACCACAATATCCGGGCGTTCTTCCATATGGCACCCCTGAATGAAAAAATCAATGTTAGAAATAAACCAAGCCCAGTATATCACAAAACAGGATAACAGAAGGGAAGCTTTCCTTACCCTTTGAGCGCTTTTTTCATGAATTCCTCCGTAGATACGCCGCTTGGCCGGTTATATCTTCCCAAATGATAGAGGCTGGCGGGGTTGCGTTCGATATAATTCATGCGTTCCCGGCAGGTCAGCGTGACGGTAAAGCCTGTTTTTCTCAGCACCGCCTCGGTATCGTCATCCCAACTGCCAAAAGGATAGGCAAACGTGGTGATAGGAACCCCGCAATGTTGCTCCATGGCGGTCTCAAACACTTCGATATCTGATTTCAATACGGTCTCATGCGCTTCCCTGCTCTCCCAGTGCTTTCGTTTGACTCCCTCCCGTCCGTTCTTGGTGGTATGTAGCGCATAGGTGTGGCTGGCGACCTCCACCCGGCCGGATTCTTCGAGCGCGCAGATATCTTCCCAGGCAAGGTACGCATAAGCCGGATTTTGGTCCATCAGCTCCGAAGCTTTTTGCGTGTAGCTGCCCACGACGGACACGACCGCCTTCATATCCAGGCGCTTGAGTATGGGCAGCACGTAAACAAGGCTGCTGTAGTATCCATCATCAAACGTAATCATGATCGGTTTATCCGGTAGCTCGGTTTTCCCGTTGACATAATCCACAAGTTCCCCGGGGAGTACGGCGGTATATCCCTGGTTTTTCAGATACAGCATATCTTTCTCCACCTGCGCCGGGGAAACGGTATACTCGTTTGCCCGCTGGGGGTCTTTGAGCACGGCATGGTACATAATGATGGGCAACCGCACCGCCGAAACCGCATCCGCCCTCATAACCTCCACAGCGCCGCCATCATCAAACAGCAGCACGAATAAAAAAAGCGCGACAAAAATTGAGAGCAGGCCCACGCCGCGCTTTTTTAGCAGCCGTAACGCCGCATTCATTCCGCTACCTCCTGCGCGAGCCCATCCGCCCGGATATAACCGCCGCCCTCGAGTTTTTCCACGGGCATGCGGTTGCGCTCCAAAAACCGTACGATGTTGTATACATCGAGCCAGATCTGGTTGGTGCCGTCAATCTGGCTGTCGTCGAATATCAGCTGCAGGCCGAAATGCAGGTGCGGCACCTTCACGTTGTTAACGTCTTCCCTGGTGCTGTATCCCGTCATACCCATGTAGCCTATGACGTCCCCTGCGCGGACAACGGAGCCTTCCTGCAAGCCTTCCGCATAGGGGTTTCCCTTTCTCAAATGCGCATAGTAGTAGTAGCGCAGCTTGTCATGGCTGCGTACACCCACGCGCCAGCCGCCATACTGGTTCCAGCCCAGCTTTTCCACCACCCCGCCTTCCACCGCAATAATGGGCATACCGATGGAACCGCACAGGTCGTTCCCCAAATGCAGCCGCTTGTACCCGTAGGTGCGTGGGTTGCCAAAATCGTCGTAATGCCCGAAACTGTAGCCCTTGGCGACCGGAGAATACACTTTTAGCCCGTATTCGGTGGTGGTTTCCCCATCCTGTACCTCGCCGTGTTCGCCTACGAATTGGGCCAGTATGGCCGTATACGCTTCCATATAATAGGACCAGTAGCGCATGCCGTTTGTAATATCCTCCAGCCTTTCCCCGTTGCGCAGGCGCTCCACCAAGGCATCCATTGTCGCGCTTCTTTTTCCTTTTTTGAACACGCCGCCGTTTTTCGCCGCGGTGTAGGCCAGAAGCTCGATCCAGTTCAGCCTGACGCCACCCTCTTTATGGGACTCCACGTCATATTTGTATGCCTGTTCGAGCACTTCGAGCGGTACGTTGAACTCTACCCAATGGATATAATCCTCCTCTTCGGGCTCTTCTTCTCCCCCTGAAGAAGAGGAAATGGCTTCCGTGATCTGGTTGGAAAATGAGAAAAACAGCGTGCCTCCCAGCAGCAGGCACAGCAGCAGGACCAGAAGATGTTTTTTCAGGCGCAATTTATTCCGTTTGTCATGTTTTATCAACAAAAACATCCGCCCCCTTTTGCTCCTACATGGAGCATATGAAGCGGATGCCGCCTGCATGTATTATAAAGCGGATTCCTTTTTAAATGCCCTACATCACTCTATTGCGGCACGGCATAGGACATGGATATAATCACCATAAAGACGATGCCCAGCAAAAACAGCAGGGCGATGACGGCGGAAATGATTCTTGTTGATCGCTTCATAAGCTTTCCTCTTCTTCGTTTTAATTAGACGGGCTATTCAAACGTAAGCTTACCCTTGCCCGCTTCTATCTTGACGTCCGGCGTGCTTTCACCTTTGAGCGTCACATCCTCGTATAGCTCCACTACGAACAGGCCCGCGCCGTTTATTCCGCCTTTCGCGTTGAGCGTGGCGCTTTCTTTCGCCTGCAGGGAACCTATTCTCACACCGTTATGCTCGCCCGTATTGCTTGCCGTGAGGACGGCTTCTTCCATCATGATCAGCATGCCGTCAACTTTTACGGCGTTGTCCCCCGAAGCCTCGGAGGTAACTTTGGCGCGCGGATATAGCGTGAGATCCCCGCGGCCTGTGCTGATGGCGGCAGAAACTGACGTTACCGCAAGCGTGCTGCCCTGCTGCACGCTTACGCCCAAAGCGACGATACCATTTCCATTGCCCGAAAGCGTAAGCGAACTTCCCGACGCGACCGTAAGCGCTCCCGCCGCCTGTATGGCGTTGACTTCAGCAGTGACGCTTGCATCCGCGGCCGCGACCGTGCCGCCACCCAAAAGCCCAAGCCCTGTTTGCCGGGCCGAAATAGAGACGTTATTGAGTGCAATGGAGCAGCCGTCCTCCAGCCGGATGACGCACGGCGCGCTCCCCGCTATCGTATGCCCGTTCCCGATAATCTCTATGGAGCCGCGCGCCGAGGTAAGCTTGAGCATGGTATCTTCCATATCAATATCCGCGGCGAGCCGTACAGAAGAACCGCCGGACTCAAAAAAATCCTGAAGCTCACGTGCAGTTGCAATTTCACGTTGTTCCGCAGGTTGAAGCGCTTCCTCCGGAGCGGCAGTATCCGCTGCGCAGCCGGAAAGAAGCAACCCAAAGAGCAGGCAGAGTACCGCGAGTTTTCTCATATGTGTTGCCTCCGCAATACTTTCTTTATTGTAACATGTTAGGATCCGGAATACCAACCGGTTGCTTGTGAACAATTTGATATGGATGTTACATTTCCGAATGTTCGGATTTTATAAGCCTTCCTTTTATACCGCCCGCCACCTATTGACATCGTTAATAGGATACGTTATGCTGTTCTATGTTTGATAACCACTAGGGTTCACAGGAAGGATGTTAGTCATGCGCAAGCAGTATGATGTTGTAATCGTTGGCGCGGGTCCCGCGGGAATATTCGCCTCTTTGGAGCTAATGGACAAGAAGCCGGGCATGAATGTTCTGCTTGTTGACCAGGGGCGAAGCCTTATTAACCGCACCTGCCCGGCGCGTACTTCGGGCAAGTGCGTAGATTGCAAACCCTGCGCCATTATGAACGGATGGTCGGGCGCCGGAGCTTTTTCCGATGGAAAGCTTTCCCTTTCCCATGAGGTCGGCGGGAATATTACAGACTACATGCCCCCGCATGAAGCGCAGGCGCTTATCGACTATACGGATAAGATATATACAAAATTCGGCGCGCCCGAAACCGTGCACGGCCGCAACAACCCGAAGGTAAGCGAGATCGCCTACGAGGCAAGCCGCTACAACATCCATCTGGTGCGCTGCCCCGTGCGCCACATGGGTACGGAGTATTCCGCATCCACTTTGCAGAACATGTACGACGCGCTAGTAAAGACGCCGGGCTTTACATTTATGGAAATGACCTCCGCCCGCAAGATACTCGTGGAAAACGGGAAGGCGACGGGCGTCGTTTTGCAGAGTGCAAAGGGCGAGCCGTTTGAGGTAGAAGCCGGAAAAGTTGTGCTTGCCCCTGGCCGCGGCGGCGCTGCCTGGCTGGCGCAGGAGGCCGCGCGCCTTGGCGTGGAAACCCGCAACAACGAGGTGGACATCGGCGTGCGCGTGGAAGTGCCCAATTCCATTATGGATCACCTCACCCAGGAGCTTTATGAAGCAAAGCTGGTGTACTATTCCGATACGTTTGAAAACCGCGTGCGTACGTTCTGCATGAACCCCGGCGGCATCGTCAGCGAGGAGCATTACGAGGGAGGCATCGCCGTGGTCAATGGCCACAGTTACCATGAGCAGGAGCGCCGCACGCAGAATACGAATTTTGCGCTGCTGGTTTCCACCCGCTTTACGCAACCCTTCAACGCGCCCATCCAGTACGGCAACTATATTGCGCAGCTGGGCAATATGCTCACCGGCGGCGGCATTATGGTACAGCGGCTTGGGGACCTTTTGCAGGGGCGGCGGACGGACGCTTCGCGTTTAAAGAAATCCACCACCGAGCCCACGCTCAACACCGCAGTGCCCGGGGACCTTTCCTTTGTGCTGCCCCACCGGCATTTGACCAGCATTATCGAGTCGCTTCGCGCGTTCGACCATATTGCGCCGGGCCTGTATTCCAAGAATACGCTGCTTTACGGCGTGGAAGTGAAATTCTACTCCTCCAAGGTCGCGGTGGACAACCGTTTCCAGACCGCTATAGAAGGACTTTACGCCATCGGCGACGGCGCGGGCATCACCCGCGGGCTGATGCAGGCAAGCGTGACGGGCGTTGTCGTAGCGCGCGATATTGTAACGAAGGCATAAATAATCAGGCCATTACTCCCGAAAGCCGCGGCGCCGCACCTTTGCGCCGCGGCTTTGTCTGTCGAAAAACTTTTCGGGGGTTCGGGGGCCGAAGCCCCCGGAGGCTTCCACCCGCCGCCAACGACATGTGCGGTGGCGGCGGAAGGCCTTGCGCCGCAAGGCTTTCCTTGCAGGAACAACCGCTCCTCGGCGGGAGACGCCTCGGCACTAGGCCTGCGGGCCGTCGCCGTCACCGTAAGGGCACAGGTTGTTCCTGTAAACCTCGAAAAAGTGCCGTAGGCACTTTTTCGAAAATCTAATCCTCGGCATGATCCCATGCTCCGCGGCTTTTGTGTTATGATGGAACCGTAATGATATTCCACCAACCAGGAGGATGTATGCGAATCAACCACATTGCGCTGTTTACTGAGGATATTGAGCGTTTGCGCACGTTCTATTGCACCCATTTCGCCGCTACGCCAAACACGATGTACCACAACCTCCGGACGGGCTTAAAAACATATTTCCTTACGTTTTCGGACGGTGCGCGGCTGGAGCTGATGTCGCGCCCGGATGTTGCGGGGCCTGTCTCCGCCGCCTGCCAAACGGGGTATACGCACGTTAGCTTTTCCCTGGGCAGCAAGGAGGAGGTAGACCGACTGACGTCCCTTCTGACCCAGGACGGTTATACCTGCTTTAGTGGGCCGCGTACGACAGGCGATGGATATTATGAAAGCTGCGTGCTGGACCCGGACGGGAACCCGATTGAGCTTACGGTTTAACACCATTCTTAAGGCTTATTACCTGCCGCTTGCCATATGGCAGGCGGCTTTTCCATATCCAGACAAGCGTTTATACCCTTCACAGCCCGATTTATGAACCGATATACGTATTTTCTCATAATATAGTACAGAAGCAAAACTATGTTTACTACCATGCTTTGGCAGCGTGTTTTGGTCTTGCCTGCGGCGATACATGGCAAAGCGTACAAAACACGGCACCACCTACAGATAAGGAGATACTTATGGATATTGCATTACAAATTGAACGCCTGGCTGCCGGATCTGTTGCCGTCGGCGCGAATGTCATATTCGACAACATCATTTTTTCGGCAGGCAACATTACATATAACCCAGCCACGGGCGTCATTACGTTCAATGAGGCGGGCAGGTACGTCGTTCACTGGTGGGTGGCTACCCAGTCCTCCCCTTCCAGCAACGGCGCGGTCTTCTCTCTTTCCTCTTCACAAGGCGACTTCTTGGAAGGGAACTCCCCCATTAAAACCGGGGAGGTTTCCGGCGTTGGAATATTGCAAATAGTCGAGGCGCCTGCCACGGCGTCTCTCGTCAACGCCAGTACGGCGACCGTCTTTTACCCGACTCAGGTTCCTGTAAAAGCCACGCTGGTCATCGTGCAAGATGATCTCACCACCTCTGGACCCACCGGCGCTACCGGGCCGACTGGACCTACCGGGCTTGCCGGGCCCACCGGACCTACCGGCGCTACCGGTGCTACCGGCGTTACCGGGCCCACAGGGCCGACAGGTGCTACCGGCGATACCGGGCCCACAGGGCCGACTGGCGCTGCTGGCGTTACCGGGCCCACAGGGCCGACTGGCGCTGCTGGCGTTACCGGGCCCACAGGGCCGACTGGTCCCACGGGCGATACCGGTTCCACAGGCCCCACCGGCGCTACCGGGCCCACCGGTGCTACCGGACCTACCGGCCCCACCGGTGCTACCGGGCCCACGGGAGACACCGGGCCTACCGGCCCCACCGGTGCTACCGGTTCCACAGGCCCCACCGGCGCTACCGGGCCCACCGGTGCTACCGGGCCTACCGGCCCCACCGGTGCTACCGGGCCCACGGGAGACACCGGACCTACCGGCCCCACCGGTGCTACCGGACCTACCGGCACCACGGGCGATACCGGGCCTACCGGCCCCACCGGTGCTACCGGACCCACTGGTCCCACTGGCGACACCGGACCTACCGGCCCCACCGGTGCTACCGGGCCTACCGGCACCACGGGCGATACCGGGCCTACCGGCCCCACTGGTGCTACCGGACCCACTGGCCCCACGGGCGATACCGGACCGACTGGTCCCACTGGTCCCACTGGTCCCACCGGTGCTACCGGACCCACTGGCCCCACGGGCGATACCGGACCGACTGGTCCCACTGGTCCTACTGGTCCCACTGGTCCTACTGGGCCTACTGGGCCGACCGGCCCCACAGGACCTACGGGCGATACCGGGCCTACCGGCGCTGCCGGCGCGGGCGCGATCATTCCCTTTGCATCGGGTGAGCCTGTCACAATCACAACGATCGCAGGCGGTCTTGCTGGCCTGCCCGCATTGACCGGCTTTGGCAACTCCGTGACAGCAGGTACCGTGCTGGGGGCAACGATTGATACGACCACGCTGACCAACTTTGCGTTCTCCATGCCACGCGACGGTACGATCACGTCGATCGCCGCATTTTTCAGCACCACGGTGGCGCTGGCGCTGGTTGCAACAACCGTCACTCTGACCGCACAGCTTTATAGTTCGCCCACGCCGGACAATACGTTCGCGCCTATCCCTGGAACGTTGGTGACCCTGGCTCCGGCGCTGACCGGCGTTCTCGCCATCGGCACGGTAAGCAACGGTATCCTGACAGGGCTGAGCATTCCCGTCACCGCCGAGACCCGGCTGCTGATGGTATTCTCCGCTACGGCAGAGGGCGTAACCCTCATCAACACCGTTGTCGGTTATGCGAGCGCGGGGGTTGGCATCGCTTAACACAACGTCGGCATCAAAGCCGGCATCAGATCTGTACGGGCGTCGGCGCAATGCGGCGCCCGTATTTAAAGCATTCGGAAAGGCGGCATTGAATTGAACCGTTTTAAAATATGTGTCTATGCAATCAGCAAAAATGAAGAGAACTTTATAGACAGATGGATGGACGCCGTTTCAGAGGCCGATATGGTCGTGGTGGCGGATACCGGCTCCACGGACGGCACCATGGAGAAGCTGAAGGCGCGGGGCGCGCATGTGTATTCCGAGCAGATCGTCCCGTGGCGCTTTGATGAGGCGAGAAACCGAGCGCTTTCCCATGTGTCCGAGGATGCTGATATCTGCGTTTCCAACGACGTTGACGAGGTGTTTGAAAAAGGCTGGCGGCAGAAACTGGAGGCCGCCTGGCAGCCGGGAACCACGCGGGCCCGCTATACGTTTGTCTGGACCCACGACGAGAATGGAAATGCCGATAAACAGTTTCAAATGGAGAAAATCCATCTCCGGCACGGCTACAAATGGATCCATCCCGTGCACGAGATACTCGCGTATGAAGGAATGGAGCAAAAAGTGTTTGTGCCGGGCCTTGTGCTGCACCATTATCCGGACAATTCCAAGCCAAGAGGCCAATACCTACCTTTGTTGGAGCTTTCCGCGCAGGAAAACCCAAAGGACGTACAAACCCATTTCTGGCTTGGCCGGGAATATGTATATAATAATCAACATGACAATGCCATCCGCACGCTCAAGGAATACCTTGACCTGCCCGATGCCGCCTGGGATGAGGAGCGAAGCGCCGCCATGCGGTTTATTGCGACAAGCTGCGAGCGTTTGGGCGATAAAGAGGCGGCAAGATCCTGGCTGTGGCGCAGCGTCGCCGAATGCCCCCGCACGCGCGAGCCCTATTATGCCATGGCACGTTTCGCGTATTTTCAGGCGGATTGGCCGCTTGCAGCATTTATGGCGTCCGAAGGACTCAAGATTACCCAGCCCAGCGGGAGCTATTTGGTGGATATGGGCGCGTGGAAGGGCGGCCTTTATGATTACGGTGCGATCGCCTGTTATAGGCTGGGGCAATACGAACTGGCACAGCAATACGCAAACGAAGCGCTGAAATTTGATCCTGAAAACGCGCGGCTCAAAAAGAACCTGGAACTGATCCTGGAAAAACTGTTCCCGGCCGCCGTAAAGTAGGAGGCGTATATGAAGTACAAAGTATGCGTATACGCCATCTGTAAAAATGAAGAACAGTTTGTGGACCAATGGATGGATTCCATGCAGGAGGCGGACCTCATCGTGGTAACGGACACCGGCTCCACGGATGAAACCGTAAAGCGCCTCACGGCGCGGGGCGCTATAGTGTATACGGATATTGTAAAGCCATGGCGCTTTGACGTGGCGCGCAATATCTCGTTAAGTCATGTGCCCGAGGACGTCGATATCTGCGTCTGCACGGACCTTGACGAGCTGTTTCACAAAGGCTGGCGGGAGCATCTGGAGCACGCCTGGAATCCTTCCGCTTCTATGGGCAACTATCTCTACAACTGGAGTCTGAAGCCGGACGGATCCCCGGAAGTGCAGTTCCATTATTTTAAAATTCATGCACGGCATGGCTACCGCTGGATGCATCCCGTGCACGAATGTCTCGCCTATGAAGGCAGCGGGCCGGAAATAAAGGTGTTTCTGCCGGGCATCGTATTGGATCACCACCCCGACCCGGCAAAATCCCGCGGCTCCTACCTTCCCCTTCTGGAGCTGGCCGTTCAGGAAGCTCCGGAAAACGACCGCATGACCTATTACCTGGGCCGCGAATACTTTTTTAAAGGGCAATTGGAGGACTGTATCCGAACGCTTATCGGCTACCTGAAACTGAAGTCGGCCACCTGGCCGGATGAACGGTGTGCGGCCATGCGGTTGATTGCAAGATGCTATAGCCAACTGCAGGACTCTAAAAACGCCGAAGTCTGGTTTTACCGTGCGGTCGCGGAACAGCCTTACATGCGGGAGCCCTACGTGGAATGTGCCCAGCATGCCTACCGCACGGGCAACTGGCCGATGGCCTATTGCATGTGCGAAGCGGCGTTTAAAATCGCAACGCGTTCGACAACCTACGTCAACACTGGGTACGCGTGGGACCATACCCCGTATGACCTGTGCGCCATCGCCTGTTACCGTTTGGGCATGTATGAAAAGGCGCAGCAGCATGCCGAGGAGGCGCTGCGCATCACGCCGGGCGATGTACGGCTGGTCAACAACCTGATGCTGATTAAGCGAAAGATCAATATGGGATAAAAAAAGCGAACGGCTGCGATAACAGCCGTTCGCTTAAAAGTACGCTTACAGGGAATTGGCCCGCGCGATTTCCTCAAGCTGTGCCTTCACACGCTGATAAATTCCCAAAAACGCATCGCTCAGCGTATCGCTCAGGCCGATTCCGGGGCCTATATCAGATGCCTCGACGCCGAGCAGCCACCCGCCCGCGTGCGGTTCCTGAAACACCATCCGCCATGCGCAGGGATCATGCAGGGCAGCGGCCGGCCCTTTCGGCAACCCCTGCGTCTCCAGTTCCACCAAATGCACCGTCCCCGGCGCATTTCCGGTTTGCACCGCATCCAAAAGCACGATAGCGTCCCCCATCCGTCTGAGATCCACCGCATAGCCGATATCCGTTTCCGCGGCGCAGATATGCCAGCTGCCGGGGCATGGCTCCCGCTGCAAAGCGTCGGCAAGCGCGGGGCCAATTCCGTCGTCCCGCATCAGGCGCGAGCCTATGCCCAGCACAAGCAGCCTGTTTGCGCGCACGGCCTCGCTCAAGGAACGACCCTCCATGTGCCGCGCAGCCCTTCGGGCGTAAAGACATGTGTGCCGCAGGATACGCAGGGATCAAACGAACGGATAACGCGCCCGATCTCCACCGGATTGTCAAGATCGGCAACAGGGGTGCCAATAAGCGCCTGTTCCCCCGCCCCCCGGGTTCCCTGCGCGTTGGAGGAAAGATTCCAAGCGGAGGGCGTAATGATTTGATAGAGCGATATGGCCCTGTTTGCAATTACCACCCAGTGCCCCAGCGCGCCGCGCGCGGTATCCACAAGCCCCATGCCCCTGGTCTGCTCCGGTATGGTATACCTGGCCTGCATCTGAACCTCGGGAACGACATGGTCCAGAAGCGTTTGCATGACGTCGATGATCTTCCTTGTCTCATAGACGCGGGCAAGCGTGCGGTCCATAGCGGAAACGCCGTTGCGGTACTCGCCGGAGAGCCACTGGCGGGCCAGCGGGCCAACTTCATAGGGAACGCCAAAATAGCGGGGCGCTTTGATCCATGAATTTGCATCCGCTTTGTTGATATCCGGCTGTACAACAATCTCAAATGGCGTATACTGTTCCGGAGGGGAATAAAACGCATGCTCGGTCGATTCCGTAATTCCGTTTGGGTCAAGCGGACTAATTACGCCGTTATAATACGTGGACGGATTTACATAGAGCGTCCCAAGCTCCTGATAGTTATCAAATAAGCCGTAGCTTAGGAAATTGCCGTAGCCGCCTCCGATCTGAAAGTAATCCCCATAATACTGTGCAAGGGCCAATGCGTCGGGAATCATGATGTCGTTCACAAACACGCTCAACTCCTGAAGCATGGACCTGAGCGCGATAATATCCTCCACCGAAGCGGGCTTCGTAATGCCGCCCACGAATATTCCATGATTATGCGGCGCTTTTCCTCCCAGTAAGGCCAGCATGGTATGCGCGGTCCTGCTGACATTCAGCGATGAAAAATAATGCTCCGCGAGCCTGTCATTGACTTCCCTGGGCAGCCGGAAGTCGTTTCCCGTTGCCTCAAACACCGGCCCATAATCCGGCAGGCGCACGAAATCCGGCAGGGTGAGCTGGTAGAAATGG